>NZ_CP011968.1:3793561-4109692 GCF_001077535.1 Clostridioides difficile ATCC 9689 = DSM 1296 | reverse complement strand
AATATAAACCTCCGAACAGAATAATTAATATTTTCCACAAAGTTATTAACAGAAAAGCAAAAATATATATAAATTTTACAGAATAACTAAATTTATGGATAATGGTGTTGATAAATTAATAATAGTATAAATTATTAAAAAAATATGAAAAGATATAAACAATATGTAGATAAAGTTATAAATAACATAAACATACAATAAATGGTGATTATAACTAGAGTATTGTCAGTAATCTTAAAAGTTATACACAAAAGTATCCACAAGCTGTGAATAATTTCTAATAAGTTGATAACATTTATGCACATTATCAACAAGTATATTTATAATATCAAAATATATGTCAAACTTCAATGATTTGTAACTAATTTATCCACAATATTAACTAATTGTTGATAAAAATATAAACATGTTAAAATTACTTTATTTGTGTATATAATTGAAAAAAATAATTTAGAATAAAATTAAATAGATTTTTACTAGTATTTTCAATAAAAAAAATACATAATATATATATGGTAGATTTTGTGATATAAGCGTCCCAAAAACTCGTTGACAACAGTAGTAAAAGTATTTATAATTATATGTGTTATGTTTACTTTGAGGGTAAAGTTATTATTTTTATAAACGGAAAATAAAATCTGAAAGGCGGTGCAAAATAATGAGTAAAAGAACTTATCAACCAAAAAAGAGACAAAGAAGTAAAGAACATGGTTTCAGAAAAAGAATGAAGACGTCTAACGGAAGAAACGTGTTAAAGAGAAGAAGAGCTAAAGGAAGAAATAGATTAACTCATTAATTACAAAAGGGCCGCTGCAAAGGTGGCCTTTTTGTGTAAATAATTACAATTCATAGCTGTGTTTATGGAGGTTAACTATGGACTTTAATAGGACTAAAGGGTTGAAAAAAGACTCTGATTTTAGAAAAGTATATAAACACGGCAAATCTTTTGCAAACAAATATTTAGTAATATATATACTTAAAAATAAATCAGATTATAGTAGAGTAGGTATTTCTGTTTCAAAAAAAGTAGGAAAAGCTATTACTAGGAATAGAGTAAGAAGATTAATAAAAGAAGCCTACAGATTAAATATTGATGAAAAAATTAAGCCTGGATATGATATAGTATTTATAGCAAGGGTATCTAGTAAGGATGCTACTTTTAAAGACATAGACAAGTCTATAAAAAATTTAGTTAAAAGAACGGATATTTCTATTTAATTGTATGCTATAAATATGGAGGTTAATGACTTTGAATAAAATAATTTATATATTAAAGGAAATAAGTAAGTATTTATCGAATTTATGTATTTATTTAGTGAGATTTTATCAAAAGTATATATCTCCCTTAAAGGGACCTACCTGTAGATTTTATCCAACTTGCTCACAATATTCAATAGAGGCGTTTAAGAAATATGGATTTGTAAAAGGTATGTATTTAACGATAAGAAGAATTTTAAAATGTCATCCTTTTCATCCAGGAGGTTACGACCCTCTAAAATAAAAGAGAGTAACTATTAGGAGGTATAAAAAAATTGAATATAATAGGAAATTTCTTAGGATTGATTCTTAAGGTAATATTTGAATTTGTTAATCATTATGGTATTTCTATAATACTTTTTACGATACTTGTAAAGATTATTTTATTACCATTAACAATTAAGCAGACTAAGTCAACAAAGGCAATGCAAGATATACAACCTCGTATAAAAGAGATACAAGAAAAATATAAAAATAAGCCAGAAAAACAAAATGAAGAAATTGTTAAGTTATATGGAGAAGCTAAAATTAATCCACTATCTGGTTGTTTACCTTTATTAATACAGTTTCCTATATTAATAGGATTATTTAGCGTTTTGAGAGAACCAGTTGCTCATGGCGTTTTTGCAAACAAAGCTGCATTTTTAGCAGCTGACAATGGGTTTTTATGGATAAAAAGCTTAACATCACCAGATTATGTATTAGCAGTATTTTCAGGAGCAAGTGCATATGTCATGCAAAAAGTAATGACACCAAAAGATCAGTTACAAGGCTCTATGAAAGTAATGACATATGTAATGGCAGGTATGTCTTTCTATTGGGGATTTATATTCCCAGCAGGACTTACATTGTACTGGACAGTAAGTAACTTATTCTCAATAGCTCAATATTACTTAATAATGAATCCTTTAAAAGCTAAACTGGCTGCTAACTCTAAGGAGGAAAAAGTTAATGAGAAAAAGCCTAAAATTAATAAAAAGTAAGAGTAAAGAGGAAGCTATAAGTAAAGCTATAGCAGAGTTGAATTTAAAAGCAGAGGATATAGAAGTAGAAATACTTGAAAATCCAAGTAAAGGGTTTTTAGGTTTTATAGGTGCTAAAGATGGTACTTATGAAATTTTTGTTATCGAGAGGGAAGTAGATGTAGCTAAAAATTTTATAGAGGTAATGTTGAAAAATGCAAATGTTGATGCCAAAGTCAATGTATCTCAAAAAGATAATTTAATCATGGTTGATATTGAAGGCAAAGAAGCTGCAAGTTTAATTGGTAGAAGAGGGGAAACTTTAGATTCTATTCAATTTTTGACTGGATTAGCTCTTAATAAAATAAATAAAGATTCTCATACAAGAGTACTTGTAGATATAGAAAATTATAGATCAAAACGAGAAGAATCTTTAATAAGATATGCTAATAAAGTTGCTAGAGAAGTAGCGAAAACAAGAAAAACTAAAAAATTAGATTATATGAATCCATATGAGAGAAGAATAATACATTCAGCTCTTCAAAATGACAAATATGTAATTACATATAGTGAAGGAACCGATCCATATAGAAGATTAGTAATTGAGTGTAAAAGATAAAGTCAACCTCCTAAACATTAGGGGGTTTTATTTTTTAATATTATTAAATCATTAATGATTGGTTAAATGTAAATCTATATGTAAAAAATTATGAATTAAGAGGTGATAAATTTGTTTATAGATGATACAATTGCAGCAATAGCTACAGCACCTGGAGAAGGTGGTATAGGTATACTTAGAATAAGTGGAGAAAAAGCTTTGAAGGTTGCAGAAGAAATCTTTAAATCTATGTCTGGAAAGAGTATTGAAGAATACAATAAGAGAACATTAATATATGGAAATATAGTGGATAATGAAAATATAATTGATGAAGTTTTATTGGCATATATGAAAGGACCAAATTCCTATACAGGAGAAGATGTTATAGAAATTAATTGCCATGGTGGATTTATTTCGGTAAAGAAGATATTAGAATTAATACTATCAAAAGATGTTAGATTAGCAGAGGCTGGTGAGTTTACTAAAAGAGCATTCTTAAATGGAAGAATAGATTTATCTCAAGCAGAGGCTGTAATTGATGTTATAAAAGCCAAAACTGATATAGCTCATGAAGTTGCTCAAAATCAATTAGAAGGTTCTTTATCAAAGAAGATAAGAGAATTGAGAGATAAAGTCACTGAGATATTAGCTCATGTAGAAGTTGCTATAGATTATCCTGAGGAAGATATTGAGCATATAACATATCAAACTCTTAAAGAAAAAACTGATGAACTTAAAAAAGACATTAAAAAATTATATGATACAGCTGAAAGTGGAAAAATACTTAGAGAAGGCTTAAAGACGGTAATTGTTGGGAAACCAAATGTAGGTAAATCTTCACTACTTAATTCTATTTTAGGAGAGAATAGAGCAATAGTTACTGATATACCAGGAACTACTAGAGATGTTATAGAAGAGTTTGTAAACATAAAAGGTATACCTTTAAAAATTGTTGACACAGCAGGTATAAGAGATACTGATGATATTGTTGAAAAAATAGGTGTTGAAAAGTCTAAAGAATCATTTACTAGTGCAGATTTGATAGTAATGGTTTTAGATGCATCTAGAAAGTTGTCAGAAGAAGATATAGAGATATTAGAAAAACTTAAGGATAAACAAACAATAGTGCTGTTAAATAAGAATGATTTGAAACAAGAGATTGAAGAAGAAAAAATACTTAAATATGTAGAAAATAATAGTATAATAAAAATATCAGCTTTACAACAAGAAGGAATAGAAGAATTGCAAGATAAAATAGAGTCTATGGTATATAAAGGTAGTATCAAAAATAATTCTAGTTTAGTAGTAACAAATTCAAGACATAAAGATGCACTTAGTAAAGCATATAAATCTGCAACAGATGCTTTAATTGCTTTGGAACAAAGTATGCCATTTGACTTTGTAGAAGTCGATTTAAAAAATATATGGGACTATCTTGGATATATTAATGGTGATACAGTAACAGAGGATTTACTAGATAATATATTCCATAATTTCTGTATTGGTAAGTAATGTACAAAAGTAAACTTGTTTTTATTATAGAGATTTTTAAAAAATTTGAAGTGTTTCTCATGAAACATTAATTTTGAAAAGAAAGGAATTATAAATGATAAAGTTTGAAGCAGGAAAATATGATGTTATAGTAGTCGGAGCAGGACATGCTGGATGTGAAGCTGCTTTGGCTACTGCAAGAATGGGATATAAAACTTTGATAATAACAATGTCTTTGGATTCCATAGCATTAATGCCTTGTAATCCATCAATTGGAGGGACTGGTAAAGGTCAATTAGTTAAAGAAATAGATGCCTTAGGCGGTCAGATGGGATTAAATATAGACAAGACATATATACAAAGTAGAATGTTAAATACTGCCAAAGGTCCAGCGGTACACTCTTTAAGAGCACAAGCAGATAAATTTAAATATCATGAAGAAATGAAAAAGACATTAGAAGATGAGCCAAATCTTGATATAGCTATGGATGAAGTTGTAGAAATACTTCATGAAGGAAATGTTGTAATAGGAGTTGGAACTAAACTAGGATGTTCATTTAAATCTAAAGCTGTAATATTGGCCACTGGAGTTTATCTGAACTCAAAGATATATATGGGTGAAGTTGCATTTTATGAAGGTCCTAATGCATTGGGGTATGCAAAATATCTTACAGATAGCTTAGTTGAGCTTGGCCTTAGAATGAGAAGATTTAAGACGGGAACTCCAGCAAGAGTTCATAGAGATAGTATAGACTTCTCTGTAATGTCTTTACAAGAGGGTGATGAAAAAGTAACTCCATTCTCATTTATGAATGAAAATATAGAAAAAAAACAAGAACCTTGTTATTTAACAAGAACTACAGAAGAAACTCAAAAAGTTATACTGGATAATTTAAAAAGGTCTGCTATGTATAGTGGAGTAATAGAAAGTACTGGTCCAAGATACTGTCCTTCTATAGAAGATAAAGTAGTAAGATTTAGTGATAAAACATCACATCAATTATTTATAGAACCAGAAGGGTTAAATACTAAAGAAATGTATATACAAGGAATTTCAACTAGTTTACCTTTTGAAGTTCAATTAGATATGTACAAAACTATAAAAGGACTTGAAAATTGTAAGATAATGAGACCTGCATATGCTATTGAATATGATTGTGTTGACCCAACTCAACTAAAAATAAGTTTGGAAATAAAGGGTGTTGAGAACTTATTTAGTGCAGGGCAATTTAATGGAACTTCTGGATACGAGGAAGCAGCAGCTCAAGGGCTTATGGCTGGTATAAATGCAGTTAGAAAGATAGAAGGAAAAGAGCCATTTGTATTAGACCGTTCAGAAGCTTATATAGGTGTCTTATTAGATGACCTTGTTACTAAAGGAACTAACGAGCCTTACAGAATGATGACATCAAGAGCAGAATATCGACTATATTTAAGACAAGATAATGCAGATATGAGATTAACTCAAAAAGGTTATGATATAGGATTAGTTAAAAAAGATAGATATGAAAGGTTTCTAAATAAAAAGGCTGCTGTAGAGAAAGAATTTGAAAGACTAAAAAATGAAAGAGTTACACCAAAAGAAGTAAATAGTTTGTTAGAAGAAAAAGGAGCAACACCAATAAAGGTTGGAATATCTCTATATGAATTTTTAAAGAGACCAGAGGTTACTTACGAATTGCTTGAAGAATTAGGGAAAGGCGCTGGAGATGATGTTTCAAGAGAAGTTAAAGAACAGTGTGTAATAATAACTAAATATGAAGGTTATATAGAGAAACAATTGAAACAAATAGACCAATTTAAAAAACTTGAGAATAAAAAGCTGGATGAGAAAATAAATTATTCATCTATAGAAGGTCTTAGATTAGAGGCTAGACAGAAACTAGATGATATAAAACCTATTTCAATAGGGCAAGCATCTCGTATATCTGGTGTTTCTCCAGCTGATATATCAGTTTTACTTATATACCTAGAACAAATCAGAAGAACTAGAGGTGGCAAAGGTGAATAATATAGAACTTCTGAAAAACGGGATTGAAGGTTTTAATATAGATACGAATGACAGTATGTTAGAAAAATTTAAAATCTATAGAGAGATATTAGTTGACTGGAATAAAAAGATGAATCTTACTGGAATAGAAGATGAAAAAGAAGTGTATATAAAACATTTTTTAGACTCTATTTCAGCTGTAAAGAATGGATATATAAAAAATGGGATGTCTATAATAGATGTTGGTACAGGTGCTGGTTTTCCTGGAATACCATTGAAAATATGTTTAGATAGCTTAGAACTTACTTTGTTAGATTCGTTAAATAAAAGAATAAACTTTTTAGAGGAAGTTAGTAGAGTACTAGAGTTAGATAATATTACATTTATACATGGAAGAGCTGAAGATTTTGGTAAAAATGAAGACTATAGGGAAAAATATGATGTTGCTACGGCAAGAGCTGTTGCTGGATTACCGATTCTTATGGAATTTTGTGTACCATTTGTAAAAGTTGGAGGGTATTTTATTTGCTTAAAAGGTCCGAATGCTAATTTAGAGCTAGAAGAATCACAAAAGGCTATTGATGTTTTAGGATTGGAGTATATTGAAAAAATAGATGTAGAGTTACCAGAGGTAGATTTAAATCATAATATATTAGTTTTTAAAAAAGTGATGGAAACACCAGTTAAGTACCCTAGAAAAGCTGGTAAACCAGCCAAAAATCCTATTAAGTAATGAAAAATTTATTATTGGTAAGCTTAATTATTTCTCAGGAAATAATTAAGCTTACTGTAAAAAAACAAAAATAAAGGAATTATTAAAGTAGATGCAGAAATAAATTTGTATGTACATATAGAGAACAAAAATAATTTATATCTAAAATAAGAGAGGTATGTTATGGAAGATAAAAGAGTTATGGAGATACCTATAGAAGATGTAGTTCCAAATCCATATCAACCAAGAAAAATATTTTCACAAGTTTCATTGGAGGAATTGAGCAATTCTATAAAGGTATATGGTATAATTCAACCTATAACAGTTAGAGCAAAAGATGGCAAATATGAACTAATTGCAGGAGAAAGAAGATTAAGAGCAGCTAAATTAGCAGAACTTAAAACCATACCAGCAATTATAAATAATATGAACGATGAATCTTCTGCTGTTCTAGCGTTATTAGAAAATTTGCAACGAGAAGACTTAAATTTCATTGAAGAAGCAATTGGTTATGAAAACTTAATAAAAGAACATGCTTTTACTCAACAGCAATTAGCAGAAAAATTGGGCAAAAATCAATCTACTGTAGCAAATAAGCTTAGAATATTAAAGCTTCCAAACGATATAAAAATGAAGCTAATAGAGAATAATTTAACAGAAAGACATGCTAGAGCATTTCTTAAACTACCAAGTGAAGATTTAATGCAAAGTGTGTTAGACAAAGTCATAAAAAATGAATTGACTGTTAAAAAAACAGAAAAATTGATACAAGATGTATTAGAAGAAACTAAAGTTCAAGAAGAGCCTGATAAAAAACAGAATATAAAGGGTGCTATGAGTATAAGAATTTACATAAATACTATAAAGCAGGCCTTTGATGCTATATCAAATACAGGAATTGATGCTAAGTATAATGAAATAGATAAGGGAGATTATATGGAAGTTGTTGTAAAAATCCCTAAAAAATAGAGATTACTGCTTACCAGTAATCTTTTTTTGTAATATAAGCCTTGTAATATAAACTGATTTATAGACATTATTTATACTTAAAAAACACCTATTCAACATTTAAAATTAATTTAATTCTTAAAGGGGGGAACATCATGGGCAAAGTTATAGCTGTATTCAATCAAAAGGGTGGAGTCGGGAAAACTACAACAAATGTAAATTTAAGTGCTAGCTTAGGAACTTTGGGAAAGAAAATATTAGTATTAGATTTAGACCCACAAGGAAATACAACTAGTGGATATGGTATTAATAAAAACGAAGTAGAAAATACAATCTATGAAATTATGTTAGATGGGTTACATATTAAAGAAGCAATAATAAGTACTGAATTTGAGAATATAGATGTAGTTCCATCAGCTACTGAACTATCAGGTGCAGAGATAGAGCTTACATCTAAAACTAATAGAGAGTATATTTTAAAAAATTCCATAAAAGCGGTAATAGATGAATATGATTATATATTTTTAGATTGTCCACCCTCACTGGGGATGCTTACAATAAATTGTTTAACTGCTGTAGATAGTGTTTTAATTCCAATACAATGTGAATATTATGCTTTAGAAGGTGTTAGTCAATTAATGGAGACTATAAAATTAGTAAAATCAAGATTAAATGCTGATATAGAAATTCAAGGTGTTGTTTTAAGTATGTTTGATGGAAGAGCTAATTTATCAATACAAGTAGTTGAAGAAGTTAAGAAATACTTTAAAGGTAGTGTATATACAACTTTAATTCCAAGAAATGTAAGACTTGCAGAAGCTCCAAGTCATGGAAAACCTGTAATTTATTATGATAAAAGATGTAGAGGGTCTGTAGCTTATTTGGAGCTAGCAGAAGAATTTATAGATTTAGAAGAGGAGGAATGGTAGTATGGAGAATAAGTCTAAAAGAAGTAATAGATTAGGTAGAGGTCTTAGTGCATTGATACCAGAAATTAAAGGAGAAACTTCAGAAAAAGAAATAGTCAACATAGATATAGACAAAATATATCCAAACGAAGTTCAACCTAGAAAGCAATTTGATGAAGAAAAGATAAAAGTATTGTCTGACTCTATAAAAAATTATGGTGTTTTACAGCCAATAGTGGTTAAAATGGATGAAAATAATAAATATATGATAATAGCTGGAGAAAGAAGATTTAGAGCATCAAAACTTGCAAATAAAAATCAAATACCTGCTATAATTAAAGATATAGATATGAAAGATATAATGGAGATAGCCTTAATTGAAAACTTACAGAGGGAAGATTTAAATTCAATAGAAGAGGCTCTAGCATATAAGAGTTTAATAGAGCATTACAATGTAACTCAGGAAGAAATATCAGAAGCTGTTGGGAAGAGTAGACCTCATATAACTAATACACTAAGACTTTTAAATCTTGGACAAGATGTTATAGAAATGATAGACAGTGGTAGAATTACAGCAGGCCATGGTAAGGCTTTATTGAGAATTGCAGATAAAGATTTGCAACTTCAAATAGCGAAAAAAATAGAAGAAGAAGAACTTTCTGTAAGAGAAGTCGAAAATATAGCTAAAAAAATATCTGAAAATAAACAAGAAGAACCTAAAAAATCTAAACCTAAGGATGTATTTATTTTAGATGTTGAAGATAAACTTAGAAATATATTTGGAACAAAGGTGAATATTTCTAAAGGAAAGAAAAAAGGTAAAATAGAGATAGAATACTATAATGATGATGATTTAAATAGTATTGTATCAATGCTTCTTGAATAGAACAAAAATATAAAACAGAGAGGAAGATTGTTATGATTTATTTAGATAATGCTGCAACTACATATCCAAAACCAGAAAGAGTGTATAATGCTGTTTTAGATTGTATGAAAAATTATTGTGCAAATCCAGGTAGAGCCGGCCATAAACTTGCTATGAGAGCTGCTAGGGAGATATATGATACAAGAGAGAATATAGCTAAGTTGTTCAATGTAAGTAATCCTATGAATATAGTATTTACATCTAATGCAACAGATTCTTTAAATTTAGCGATAAAAGGTGTATTACAAGAAGGAGACCATGTAATAACAACGTCTATGGAGCATAATTCAGTAATAAGACCTATAAAAGCATTGGAAAAAAGGGGTATTGAAAATACTGTAGTAAAATGCGATTATGAGGGATTTTTAGATTATGAAGATTTAGAAAAATCAATAAAGAATAATACTAAATTGATTGTAACAACACATGCGTCTAATGTATGTGGAACTTTAATAGATATAAAAAAAGTTGGAGAAATAGCTAAAAAACATAATATACTATTTTTAGTAGATGCATCACAAACAGCAGGTGTTTATGATATAGACGTAAATGAATGTAATATAGATATGTTGGCAATGCCAGGTCATAAATGCTTATTTGGACCTCAAGGAACAGGTATATTATATGTAAGAGAAGGGTTGAACTTAAATATATTAAAAGAAGGTGGAACAGGTAGTAAATCAGAAGAAATAGTTCAACCAGAGTTATTCCCAGATAAATATGAATCAGGAACTCATAATACTCCAGGTATAGCAGGTCTTAACCAAGGTATACTATTTATATTTGAAAGAGGAATCAACAATATAAGACAACATGAAGAAGAATTATGTCAATATATGATAGACAAATTAGAGGAAGTACCAGATATAAAGATATATGGACCAAAGGACAGTAAAAAAAGAGCATCAGTAATAGCTCTAAATATAGGAGATATGGATTCTGGAGAGGTTACTTTCTTATTAGATAGTGATTATAATATAGCGACTAGATCAGGAATACATTGTTCACCACTAGCACATACCACTTTAGGTACTTTAAAACAAGGTGCAGTAAGGTTCAGTATAGGATATTTCAACACAAAAGATGAGATAGATAAAGCAGTGGAAGCTTTGAAAAAAATTTCAAAAAATAAATAGCATGAGATTTAATAATATAGAAATAAAAAAAGGGGATATTTCAAAATAAAAATTTGAATCATCTCCTTTTTTGTACAAAAAAGAAAAGGGGTTCCTAAGAACCTCTAATCTATTTGATAATAGTTTCAAGAAATTACTTTAAGTAATCTCCTTCTTCAAGAACTATATGACCACTTTCGTAATTAGAACCATCAACAGTAATTTTTATTTGTTCAACATTCATATTTTTTATGTAAGTACGAGCAACTGAATCAAGCATTAAAGTTTCTGCATCACTACCTAAGTTTGACTTTGTAAAGTCAGAGCTAACATCTAATATACCAGTTTTTACACCATCAATGTCTTTTGTAGTAAATGAATTTAATTTTGCAGATTCTGGAACAACTTTAAGTTTTTGAAGTTCTTCAAATAAAGTGTTCTCATCAATTTTATTTAAATCAACTTTATTTTCAATTAAATCTGTCTTATCTACATCAAAAGAGTAAATAGTAGCTGATTGAGCTTTAGTTTCTTCTTTTGGAGTAGGTTTAGCTTTGTTATTAGGAACCTCTTTTTCAGTATTGTTTTCTTCTTTTGGTTGCTCAACATTTGTATTGCTCTTAGTTTCTTTTTTAGATGAATCACTTCCATTTTGAGCATTAGTACAACCAACTGCGAATATAGATATAGATAATATACTTAACACTAACATTATTTTCTTATTTTTCATAAAAATTTCTCCTCTCTTAAAAACTATTCTTATATATAATTATAGTCGTTATGAGCAAATATATGAATACAAAATAGTAACAAATTTAAAAAATGATTTATTTAAATTAATAAAACTCAAAATAAACTAAATTTTAGTCATTTTTATGGGAAATCATTTAATGTACAGTGAAAATATTGTAAAATAAAAGTAGTGTTTTTAAAATAAATATAAGTTATAATTATATTATAAAAAAATGTCTTCAAAAGGTGGGAATAGTATGGAAATTTTGAGCTTAGGAGAAAAGATTAAAAAGTTAAGAAAAGAAAAAAACATGACATTGAAAGAATTAGCTGGAGATAGGATAACAGCAGCACAAATAAGCCATATAGAGAGAGATAAATCTCATACTAGTTATGAACTGTTGGAATATCTAGGCGATAAGCTAGATGTAAGTGTAGAATACTTATTAGAGACCAAGGAAATGCAATCAAAAAAGATAACTGATAATTTAATACTACAGAGCGAAATTTATATAAAAGAAAATGAATTAAACAAGGCTGAGGACCAAATAAAAGAAGTTTTAGATATATGTAAGAGATACGATTTAATGGAGAACTATGGCAGATGTAATTTTTTAATGGCTAATATTAATTTGAAAAAATCTAATTATAATGATGCTATAGAAAACTTTGAAAAGGCATTGTACTTCTTTATAAAAAATAGTGATAGTGAAAATATACTTAAGTGTTATTTAAACATAGGGAAAATATATATGCAGGAAGACTTTTATAAAGGTGCTATAAGCCACTTTAATTTTGCAGAGGAAATTTTGTCAGAGAGTAAATTTGAGGATGTTAACATACACAAGGAACTATATAGTAAGATGGCATATTGTTACATAAAACTAGATAATCCAAATATGTCATTGAAGTACATAGAAAAGATAAATGAAATAGATAATAGAAATGATAGAAAAGAAGATGTCGATATTTTGGTGTTAAAAGCAAATAATATGCTTGAGATTGGAAAATATGAAGAATCAAGAGATTACTTTAAAAAAGCACTAAAAATACTTGAGAGTGAGGATAATAAAACTGGATTAGCAAATGTGTATTTAACAATTTGTGATGTTTACAGAAAAATAGGTGAAACAGATAGAGTACTTGAATATTCACAAAAGGTATATGACATAAAGAAAAATGATGAAGATGAATACATGATGTCAGGATTATTTAAGATAATAGAAGCATATATAGATAAAGAAGATTATGATTTAGCTAGAAAATATTGTAAGATAGCCTTAGCTTCATCAATAAAAAATAAAAATAAATTCAATGAATATAAAGCATTGAGATTCTATGCTAATATGTATAAAAATCAGAATGAAGTAACTCTTGCAATTGAATATCTGATTAAATGCATAAAAATAGTATCAGATTTAGGCAACAATAGAATATTGGCCAATTTATATATAGACTTAGGTCAATTATATTCAAATATATCAAAAGAAAAAGAGTTAGAATATTATCAAAAAGGTGTATTTATGTACAAAAACTTAGAAATAATGTAGGGTAAATAAACCTATAAGGGTATAGAAACAATCTATAACAAGCAAGATAATATCTATGATAAAATATAAATTGTATGAATATTTTTAAGGAGATGAATCAGACAATGAGTATAAAAATAGATGCGAGAGGGCTTGCTTGTCCTAAACCAGTTATAAATACAAAAAGAGAATTGGATAACCTAGAAGAAGGTGTTGTAGTTACAATAGTTGATAATGAAACAGCTAAGGAGAATATATTAAAACTTGCTAAATCTTTAAGTTGTGAAGCAAATATTGTTGACGAAAAAGAGAATTTTATATCTATAGAAATTAGAAAAGGTAAAAATATACTAGATAAACAAAATGTTGTAGATAATAAAGAAAGTGAATTAGACAATACATGTATATTTATATCTTCAGATAAGATGGGACTTGGAAATGACGAATTAGGAAAAGTGTTAATAAAAGGATTTATATATACATTAACAGAATCTAAACCTTATCCTAAGTATGTACTTTTAGTTAATGGAGGAGTAAAATTAAGTGCTGAAAATGAAGAAACCATAGAAAATCTAAAAATACTTGAGAATATGGGTGTAGAAGTTTTATCTTGTGGTACTTGTTTAGATTATTATAATTTAAAAGACAAATTACAAGTAGGTACAGTTACAAATATGTATACTATAGTTGAGACATTAAAGAATGCATCAAATACCATTTCTATATAATGTATGTATGTTTAATAATATAAAACTAACAATAAAGATTAACTCAAATAGATAGTCAGAAAGGATTAAGTAATGAATCAAATGTATATAGTGTCATTTAATTCGACACATCATGCGATAAGATCAGAAAAGTTATTTGGTGAAAATAGTCTAAAAGTAATGGCTCTTCCAACACCAAGAGAAATAACAGCAAGTTGTGGAATATCAATTAAATTTTCTTTTGAAGATATGGAAAAGATAAAAACTATTTTGGTTGAAAATAATGTAGATATAAAAGGAATTTATTGTATAAGTAAATTAGAAAATGGTTCAAAAGAAGTAGAGAAGTTAGATTAGGAGGCTAATTATTTATGCCAATGGATTTAAAAATAGGTGATATTGTTGAATTAAAAAAGCAACATGCATGTGGGTGTAAAGAGTTTGAAATCATAAGAACGGGAATGGATATAAAGATAAAATGTACTAGATGTTCAAGGCTAATAATGCTTGATAGAGAGACCTTAGAAAAGAGAGTAAAAAAGCTAATAAAAAAGTGATAAAAATTTAACACTTAAAAAATGTCAAATACCGTATATTAATATCCAAAATTTTGGTATAATAAGAATTGAAGAAAACATTTTCATGGGGGTGCTTTAATTATGGCAGTTAAATATGCAAAAAGAATGCAAGGATTACAAGGATCAGAAATACGTGAGCTTTTAAAACTTACTCAACAACCACAAATAATATCTTTTGCTGGTGGAATGCCGGCTCCAGAGTTATTTCCAGTTGAGGAAATGAAAAAAGTATCAGTTGCAGTGCTTGAAGAAAATGGAAGATCAGCTATGCAATATACTACAACAGAAGGATATGAACCATTAAGAGAAAAAATAGCAGCTAGAATGAATGATAAAAACAAAACTAATGTAAACAAAGATGATATATTAGTTACAAGTGGTTCTCAACAAGGTCTAGATTTTGCAGGAAAAGTATTTATTGATGAGGGTGATGTAATTTTATGTGAAAGTCCATCTTACATAGGAGCTATAAACGCATTTAAATCTTATCAACCTAAATTCATAGATGTTCCAACAGATTCTGATGGAATGATAATGGAAGAATTAGAAAAGATACTAGAAACAACTGATAGAATAAAAATGATTTACGTAATACCTGACTTCCAAAATCCAACAGGAAGAACTTGGCCACTTGAAAGACGTAAAAAATTCATGGAAATAGTAAATAAATTTGAAATACCAGTAATAGAAGATAATCCATATGGAGATTTAAGATTTGAAGGAGAGACTTTACCATCTTTAAAATCAATGGATACAAAAGGATTAGTAATATTCTTAGGAACTTTCTCTAAAATATTCTGCCCAGGATACAGATTAGGATGGACTTGTGCTTCTCCAGAAATTTTATCTAAGTTTAACTTTGCAAAACAAGGTGCAGACTTACAAGCATCAACTATATCTCAAATGGAAGTAAGCAAATTTATGGATATGTATGACCTAGATGCACATGTTGACAAAATAAAAGCAGTTTATGTTAAACGTAGAGATGTAATGCTTAAGACTATGGAAGAAGAGTTCCCAGAAGGATTAGTATTTACTCATCCAGAAGGTGGATTATTTACATGGGTAGAGCTTCCAAGTAATTTAAATGCTAAAGAATTAATGCCAAAATGTTTAGATAAGAATGTTGCTTATGTTGCTGGAGGAGGATTCTTCCCTAATGGTGGTAGAGAAAATACTTTCAGACTTAACTATTCAAATATGCCAGAAGAAAAAATAATAGAAGGTATAAAAAATATAGCAGCTGTATTAAAAGAAGCTATGGGTGTAGAAGCTTAATTAAAAATAATAACTTATATATAATACAAGGGATGGTTGTTGCCATCCCTTGTTTGTTTGAAAAGTATATAATTCACCTTATACTAAACTTTGTCCAAAATTTAAATTGACAGAAATAAGAATAAATGATAAAATGTGTAGGTATGAGATTTTAGTCTCATTTCTCTGCTCTAAGAGTGTAGAGCCGTTAAGTCCAAAGGGAGGTGAATTATAGTGAGAAATTATGAATTAGTTTATGTGGTAAAGCCAAACTCTGATGAAGAAGTAAGAGAGGCTATACTAAACAAAGTTAAGGAAGTTGTTGCAACTGACGGAGAAATAGTTAAAGTTGATACTTGGGGAACTAAAAAATTAGCTTATCCAATAGCTAAGTTTACAGAAGGTTTCTATGTATTAGTTAACTTCAAATCAGCAGTAGACGTTCCTAAAGAGATAGACAGAAACTTAAAGATAAATGAAAACGTAATAAGACACATGATAGTTGTTGCTTAATAACTGGTTTTATTATAAAAAATAGGTGGTGTTTTTATGAATCAAGTTGTATTAGTGGGAAGGTTGACTAGAGACCCTGAATTAAGATACATCCCAGGTACAGGAACACCAGTGGCATCCTTTACAATAGCCATTGATAGAGACTATGTAAAAAAAGATGGATCTAAAGAAACTGATTTTATACCTGTTGAAGTAATGGGTAAATCTGCTGAATTTTGTGCTAACTACATAACTAAAGGTAGATTAGTAGCACTTCAAGGATCTATAAGAGTAGACAATTATCAGACACAATCAGGTGAAAAGAGAACTTTTACAAAAGTAAGTACTAGATCAGTACAAGCTTTGGATAGTAAGAATAAATCGGAAAATTCATATAGAGAGAGTGCTCCAGCTTTTGAGCCAAGCTTTGAACCTCAAGGTTTAGACCCACAAGGTTTCCAAGCTATAGATGATGACGATATACCATTTTAAAAAGGAGGGAAAAAAGTCATGATGAATAAAAAAAGACGTAAGAAAAAAAGAGTTTGTCAATTTTGTGCTGACAAAAACGCTAAAATAGATTACAAAAGTACTCAAAGATTACAAAAGTATATAACTGAAAGAGGAAAGATATTACCAAGAAGAATATCTGGAACTTGTGCTAAGCATCAAAGAGAATTAACAGTTGCTATAAAAAGAGCGAGAAATATAGCACTTTTACCATATACATTAGACTAAAAAAATGAGCCTTGTGCTCATTTTTTATTATATGTATTTATATATCTAAATGAGGCGAGCTATAAAGCTCGTTTTTTTGTTTATATACTTAAATATATTATTATTTATGATATAATATTATATATTAAGGAGGGTTGTAAACGTGAAAATAGATAAAGGTTCTGAGATAACGAGAAACATAAAGATAATAGAATGGATGAAAACAGAAATATTAATGAGTGTAAGTGATTTGTTTAATTTATTGTTTAAAGGGGTAAAACCATTAGATGAAGCAATTCAAGATACTTTAGCAAATATAATAATGATAACATATCTCTTAGCAAAGAGATTAGGAATTAGTTTTAGAGATGTGGATTATAAAGTCAAGGAAAAAATAAAAATTGGTATAGATGAGGACCATAGCGTTGAAAGATGGTATGGGGATTTATCTAATTTAAAAAAACATATGGATAATAGGGAGTGATATTAAATTGAATAATAAAATTAGACTATCTAAGGCAATGTCTATAATAGTTTTAGCTATAATAATCGCTTTAGTAATAGCCTATATTCCAATGCTAGGAATATTTAGTATGTTAGCAGCTGTTCCATATGTAATTATAGGTGCTATTACTGATAGAAAGTATTCTCTTATATCTATTTTGGTTACATTTTGCGTACTGATTCTATTTGCAGATATTTCTTACGCATTAAATATATGTATAATGTATTCTTTACCAGGTATAGTAATAGGAAAGATGCTAAAGAGAAGCTTTGAACAAGAGGACAGTAATAAATTCGAACCGATATATGGTGGAACCATAATATTTGTACTTTCAATGCTTGTATATTTTTTTGTATTAAAGACATTTTTAAATGTGAATCTATTAGATGAAGTTTCTAAGATGATATCAGAAATTGTAAATATTCAAAAAAATAGTTTTTCTGCAACTGAACTTAAAGTGTTTGATAAAATGAAGCCAGATGAGATTGTAAGTTATTTTACAAATATGCTACCAATGATGTTATTTTTACAAGGGTTGTTATCAGCGTTTGTCACATATTATTTGAGTGTATTTTTTATAAAAAGGATTACAAAGATGAATATAAGATTTCCTAAGTTTGCTGATTTTTATTTACCGGGAAATGCTATACTCACAACTTTCTTACTTTATTTATTAGTCTTATTTATTCAAATTATTGGTTCAAAATTATATACAGAATTAATAATGACTAATTTACAGCTAGTTTTTAATTTAATGTTTGTAATTCAAGGTATAGCAGTTTGCATTTATTTCTTAAAGAAATGGATAAGACAGGGACCAAATAAAATTATGTTTTTTTCAGGGATAATTTTATGTTTATTTGGATTTATGGGAATATCTTTTGTTGGTATGGTAGATAGTATAATTGACTTTAGAAAGGTAAGAAGCTATAAATCCACTTAGGAGGATAGAAATGAGTAATAAACAAGCCTTTAAATTAAATATGCCAGAAATAAATTTATATATAATTGTTATTGGTATTTCTAGTATAATTTTGCTTTATTACAACTTGTATGTAGGGTGTTTATTTTTCTGTATTTTTGTATATATGGTTTTTCACAATTGGAGAACTACTAATATTAGACGTCATGAATGGACAGAGTATATTCAAAATTTATCTTTAGATATAGATGAAACAACTAAAAAAGCCATAATAAATCTTCCAATACCATTATGTATTTTAGAATTTGATGGAAATATATCCTGGTATAATGGAAAGTTTTATGATATGATTGGTCAAAAAGATTTACTTGATAAAAATATAGAGGATATAGTTAAAAATCTTAATTTAAGAAAAGTATTAAATGAAAATAAAGAGATGTACACAGAAATAAACTATAAAGAAAAAGAATATACAATAATTTATAATGTTATAAAAAATGATCAAGAAAAAAATCCTAAATATTTGATGATATTATACTGGATAGACAAGACTGAATATTTAAAAGTAAAACAAAATTATGATGATGAAAAAAATGCAATGATGCTAATACAAGTAGATGGATATGATGAAGTATTAAAAAGTGCAGCAGAAGATAAGAGAGCTTTAATTAATGTTGAAGTAGAGAAAATACTTTCTGCTTTAGAATTAAATTCAAATGGTGCATTGAGAAGAACTTCAAAAGACAAATTCTTCTTGGTAATGCATAAAAAAGAGTTAAAAAAATTGGAAGCTGAGAAGTTTTCTATTTTAGATACAATAAGACATATTGATTATGGAAATAATCTTCCTGTTACTATAAGTATAGGAATTGGTATAGATGGAGATACATTAAATGAGAACCTAAAACTTGCTACGGGTGCTCTCGATTTAGCACTTGGTAGAGGTGGTGACCAGGCTGTTGTAAAAACAAAAGATAAATTTGTGTTTTATGGAGGAAAATCTAAAGCTGTAGAAAAGAAAACCAAAGTAAAATCCAGATTAATAGGTCATGCTTTAAGAGAGGTTATACAACAAAGTGACCAGGTTTATATAATGGGACATAAATATCCTGATATGGATGCTATGGGAGCAGCAGTTGGTGTTTATGATATATGTAAATCCTGTAACAAAACTGCAAACATAGTTTTACAATCTGTAAATGAATCTATAGAAATATTTATAAATAAAATAAATGAAAATAATTACTATAAAAAGTTGTTTATTGGAAAAGAGGAAGCTATTGACAACTGCACTAAAAATACATTAGTTGTAGTAGTTGATACTCATAGACCAAATTATACTGAATGTGAAGAACTGTTAAAGCTATCAGAGAAGGTAGTAGTTATAGACCATCATAGAAGAGGTGTAGAGTTTATAAATGATGCAGTGCTTTTATTCCATGAGATATATGTATCCTCAACGTGTGAAATGGTTACAGAGTTAGTTCAGTATATGGATGAAGATGTAACAATAAATAAACTTACAGCTGAAGGGCTTTTAGCAGGTATAAGTCTAGATACTAAAAACTTTGCATTCAAAACAGGTGTTAGAACTTTTGAAGCTGCTTCTTACCTTAGAAAAGTTGGAGCAGATACTATAGAGGTAAAGAAATTCTTCAATTCTGATGTAAAAGATTTCATAATAAAAGCTGAAATAATTCAAAGTACTAAAATAATTAATAATAGAATATGTTTAGCATATTCAAGTACTGAGATAGATAGTATAAATGTTATAATAGCTCAAACTGCTGATGAGTTATTAAATATCAAAGAAGTAGAAGCTTCCTTTGTATTAGGTGAAAAAGATGATACTATATTTATAAGTGCGAGGTCTTTAGGACAAATAAATGTACATGTACTTATGGAAAAATTAGGAGGCGGGGGACACATAGATATAGCTGGAGCACAGTTAAAAAATGTTTCTCTAAAAGAAGCTTATAAGATGGTAAATAAAATAATAGAGGAGTATTTGGAGGAGGAAGAATAGATGAAAGTTATATTATTAAAAGACGTAAAGGGAACTGGTAAAAAGGGAGAAATGAAAGAAGTAAGTGATGGATATGCAAGAAATTTCTTATTTCCTAAAAAGATGGCTGTGCAAGCAGATAGTGTAGCAATAAAAGAATTAAATGAAAAGAATAAATCTAAAGAAATAAAAGCACAAAAAGAGTATGAAGAAGCAGTTTTATTAGGTAAGCAAATGGAAGAAATTAATATAGAAATATATTCAAAAGCAGGAGAAGGTGGAAGATTATTTGGTTCAATAACTTCTAAAGAAATTGCTGAGCAATTAAAGAAACAAAAAGACATAGATGTAGATAAAAGAAAAATATTATTAGATGAACCAATAAGATCTTTAGGTTCAACTTTCGTAGAAATAAAAATACATCAAAAAGTAACTACTAAAATAAGAGTGGATGTAAAAGAAAAACAGTAATAACTAGAGGTGATTAAGATGGAAGATATGACGAGAATTCCTCCTCATAGTGTAGAATCAGAACAATCAATATTGGGTTCTATACTTCTAGATAAAGATGCTATAATAACGGTTACAGAAACTATAAAGCCTGATGATTTCTATAAAGAGGCTCACAAAATAATATATGAATGTATGATAACTTTAAGTAATAAAGGTGAGCCTATAGACTTGATAACATTAACAGAAGAACTAAGAAAACAAGGGCATCTTAATGATATTGGAGGAATCAGTTATATTACAAGTCTTTCTACTATAGTACCGACGACTTCAAATGTAAAATACTATGCTGATATAGTAAAAGAAAAGTCTGTACTTAGAAAGCTTATAAAAGCTTCTAATGAAATAATAAATCTAGGATATAGTGGAGCAACTAAGATTGAAGATGTTTTAGAACAAGCTGAAAAGAGTATATTTGATATATCACAGGAGAAAACTAGTGATGATTTTAAATCTATAAACTTAGTTTTGATGGATGCCTATGATATGATAGAAAAATTATACACTAACAAGAGTGATGTCACTGGTATAACTACTGGTTTTAAAGATTTAAACAAAAAAATAAATGGTCTTCAAAGGACTGATTTAATATTAATTGCAGCTAGACCAGCAATGGGTAAAACTGCCTTTTCTTTAAACTTGGTTCAAAATGCAGCCTTAAAAGGTGATGCCTCTGTAGCTGTATTTAGTTTAGAGATGTCTAAGGAACAATTAGTACAACGTATGTTATCTTCACAATCTAGTGTAGAATTAAAAAAAATAAAGACTGGAACACTTAATGATAATGATTGGCCTAGAATTATAGATGCTATGGCAGTATTATCAGATGCCAAAATACACATAGATGATACTCCTGGTATAAAAATATCAGAACTAAGGTCAAAGTGTAGAAAGTTAAAAATAGAAAAAGGACTAGATTTAGTGCTTATTGATTATCTTCAACTTATGGAAGGTGAAGGTAATAATGAAAGCAGACAACAAGAGATATCTAAGATATCAAGGTCACTAAAAATATTAGCAAAAGAATTAAACTGTCCTGTAGTAGCACTATCTCAGTTATCACGTGCACCAGAACAAAGAGCAGACCATAGACCTATGTTATCTGATTTAAGAGAGTCTGGAGCAATAGAACAGGATGCAGATATAGTTATGTTCTTATACAGGGACGAATATTATCATGCTGATTCTGAGAGTAAAAATATAGGAGAAGTAATAATAGCAAAAAATAGACACGGTGAAACTGGTTCTGTGGAACTTGTTTGGCTTGGTGAAGTTCAAAGATTTGGGGATAAGTTGAGAGACCTATAATCTAACGAATATCCACAGAACGTCCTTTCTTTCTACAGGAAAAATGTGGATACATGTCACTAAATATGTCCAAACATTGAAATTTAGCTAAAAAACTATCCACACTATCCACAGATGGCCTGTTGATAAGTGTGAATAAGTAGATAAAGCAAGCTTTTGGCTTGCTTTATCTGTGTATAAATATTAATTATTAGGAGGAATAATATGGAAAAAATAAGCTTAAAATATATATATCCCAATATAATTAAAGTACTTGATGAAATAAACTTATTTAGAGTAATTGACAATAATTTAAGAGAATCTATTGTTGTTTATGCTAATAATGTGGATAATCAGTATCATATAAACATGACTAATACAAACTTTGGAAACATAATTAACATATGTAAATTAGAAAAACTTTTAGATGTGGATAAATTTATGGAAAAAGTTATAAAATATGAAAAAGAAATAATAGAGAAAGAAGAGTTTTCAAAAATAGAAGAATATATGTTAAATATTGGAGAATACTAAAAAAGTTGAAAAAAATACGAATGTTTGATAGAATAAGTAAGTAAAGTGTTCGAGAGTATATAAAATATAGAGGTGAATTACATGAAAACAGTTGCAATTGTTGGTTCTCAATGGGGAGATGAAGGTAAAGGTAAAGTTATAGATTATCTTGCTACTCAAGCAGATGTAGTAGTAAGAGGGCAAGGTGGAAATAATGCAGGACATACATTAGTTGTAGAAGGTAAAAAATACGCATTACATCTAATTCCATCTGGAGTTTTAAATCCAAATACAGTGAATATAATCGGAAATGGAATAGTGTTTGACCCTAAAGGATTTTTAGAAGAATTGGAAATGTTTAAAACGGATAATATAAGTACAGAAAATATAAAAATAAGTGATAGAGCACATGTCATATTCCCATATCATAAAGAACTAGATGCATTGTCAGAAGAAGCCAGAGGCGATTTAAAGATAGGTACAACAAAAAAAGGTATTGGACCTTGTTATATGGATAAAACAGAGAGATCTGGTATTAGAATATGTGACTTAATGGATAAAGATAAATTTGCTATAAAATTAAAAGCTCAAATAGATGCTAAAAATGAAATAGTTAAAAATATATATGGAAAAGAAGAACTATTTGATTTTGAAACTATATATAACGAATATCTAGGATATGCAGAACAAATAAGAAAATATGTGGCAGATACGTCTGTTATTGTATATGATGCAGTAAGAGCAGGTAAAAAAGTATTGTTTGAAGGAGCACAAGGGACTTTATTAGATTTAGATTTAGGAACTTATCCATTTGTTACATCTTCTCATCCAACATCTGGTGGATTTGCAATTGGTGCAGGTATAGGACCAAATATGATAAAAGACGTTGTTGGTATAGTAAAAGCATATACTACAAGAGTTGGAGAAGGACCGTTTGTTACAGAGCAAATAAATGAAACTGGAGATAAGATAAGAGAACAAGGACATGAATTTGGGGTAACTACTGGTAGACCAAGAAGATGTGGGTGGTTTGATGCAGTTATAGTTAAGTATGCAGCTAGAGTTAATGGATTGACTAGTATTTCATTTATGTTACTTGATGTATTAACTGGATTTGATAAGATAAAAGTTTGTACGTCTTATAAAATGGGCGATAAGATAATAACGGATTTCCCAGCTTCATTAGATGATTTAGCAAAATGTGAACCTGTATATGAAGAATTAGATGGATGGAATGAAGATATAACTCAAATAGATAACTTTGATGACCTTCCAGAGAATGCAAAGAAATATGTAGCAAAAATAGAAGAGCTAGTTGGAGTAAGTGTAGATATGGTTTCTGTTGGTCCAAATAGAGCTCAAACTATAATAAGAAGAAATATATTTGCTTAATATTTTATCAATTAAATAATTTAAAATAGTTGAAGAAGAGTATCTCAAGATAATGTTTATAGTTATTAGAGATGCTCTTTTATATTTGACCTACATTGATTTTTTATTAAGTTAAAGCTACTTATACATATTCTAACTGAAATTAAAGTTGAATTTATGTAGATACATATAGGTTTTTTAAAAAGAATTTTGTTGAAAATAAATGGCTAAAGATGATTTTAATTATATTCTAAAAAAAGTAAAAAAAACTATTGACTAAAAATTATATAGACGCTATAATATAACTTGTGAGTGAAAGAAACGACGAAAAAAGTCGAAAAAATGTGGTCTATTAGCTCAGTCGGTAGAGCACCTGACTTTTAATCAGGGTGTCCCGCGTTCGAGTCGCGGATAGATCACCAAAATATGGCTCGTTGGTCAAGAGGTTAAGACACCGCCCTTTCACGGCGGTAACAGGGGTTCAATTCCCCTACGAGTCACCAGTATGGGACTATAGCTCAGCTGGGAGAGCACCTGCCTTACAAGCAGGGGGTCACAGGTTCGAGCCCTGTTAGTCCCACCAAATTTTGAATTAGAGATAAATACTAGATTATATGCTGGTGTGGCTCAACGGTAGAGCAGCTGACTTGTAATCAGCAGGTTGTAGGTTCGATTCCTATCACCAGCTCCACAAAGTACATAAATTCAAATTAATATAATTTTCTATGTTACAGGATACTTTTAAGTATCTTTTTTTAATTTCATTTTTATTGTATTAAAAATGAAATTAAACATACAACAAAATTTTGAATTACTTGCAATGTGATAGTTTTAAATATAAAATTTAGAATCATTCTAGCATAGTATTATGTAATATAGCAAATTTAATTTATAGTATCAATAAATATAGACTACTAAGAATGTAAATGATTTGTTAGATTAAGATACATTAGATATGTAAATAGAAAAATAAAAAGTATGTTTTAATTTATGTGATATAAGTTTTAAACAGAGAAGCAAGTTTGCTCTTACCTCTCTATTTAAAAATAAAAAAATGTTTTTTAAGGGCTATTTTATTTAAATCTTTCCCATCTCAAATCATCTCCAGTAAATTCTAAAATCCTAAACTTATCTAATATTCTAGAGAGAGTTCTTTGAGTGTAAGTATTTCCTATTTGAGATGGTGTTAAGTTGGTTGAAATAATGATTTTTTTACCAGCAACAAGTCTTGTATTTACAATATTGAAGATTTCTCCACTAGTAAAAGAATTATTAAGTTCAGTTCCAAGGTCATCTATTATTAATAAATCACAATCAAACAAGTTTTTATAATTATCTTCACTTATTTGATTATTTGTGTCTCTTCTAAATTTATAATCTTCAAGAATATCTAAAATTCTAAAAGAAGTTTGATAGATTACAACATTGCCTTTATCTAACAATTCCTTTGCAATACAATTGCACATATAGGTCTTTCCTAGTCCAGTAGAACCATAAAACAGTAGATTTTCACTATTATCCTTCTTAAAATCATGAACAAAATTTTCGCAGATACTTAAATTATTTAGCATATTTTCTCTAGGAGATATTTCACCATCAGAGCCTTTCTTAGGAGAAAATATATTCAAGTTAAAATTCGAAAAATTTTCCTGACTTAAAATCCTATCTAAATTAGACATTTTATAAGCTTCATTTACAATTTCTTGTTTGAGGCAAGAACATTTTTCTCCATTAGGTAAAAATCCTTTATCTTTACAAGAAATACATTGAAACTTTATTTCCAAGTAATCAAGAGGTATGTTACTTTCAGCTAAAAGTCTTTCTTTCTTTACTTTTAAAGACTCTATATTCTCTTTAGTCTTCTTTACAATTTCATCTTTAGATTTGGGATTTAAAAGTACTATCTTAGCTAAACTGAGACCTATTTTAGAAATTTCATCATCTATAGATTTTATCTCCGGGATTCTATTATATACCTCATTTTTTCTATGTTCTAATAAGAGTTCATTATCATCTCTTCTCTTAGCATATTTAGCAAGTATTTTTCTTATTTTATCCTCATTCATTTAATCACCTACTTAAACTTTTCTTTTTGACTTTTTTTAATAATCTCATCGAGCTCATCAGAGGTATACTGAGTGAATGTTTCGTTGAAATTATGAAACTTAGTTTTTTTGTAAGTATTGTTGTTTTGAGTAGTATTAATCTGCTTCTTATTAATATTCTCCTTAACTATACGTTCTTCCTCTTTTTGCTTTAAATCATTTAAATTTTTTATATTTTTTTCATTCCAATTTTTAATTATACCATTTATATAAGATATACTTGGGTTTGAAATATTCTTAGACTTAGAACATGCATTTATTATCAAATCTATATCCATATTAAATTTATCAAACCAGGTGTCCATAAGTTCTTTTTCTGATTTTGATGGTTGTCTTGAAAATCCCAATTCATTGAAAATCGTTTTATATAAAATATATCGTTCACTTCTTACCAAAAAGCTTTCTTCAACATCTTTTGGTGTATATAAATTTGAATCATACCAATTTCTAATAATGCCTTCAATGTATTTAACGGGCTTTGATGTACCAGTTTTATCTTTGACGTATTCATATGCGCAAAGTATCATATCGGGGCTCATATTGTATTTATTCATTATATCCATAATACTCATCTTTTCACTTGGGTCGAGATATCGCCCAACTATTTTATTTATAGAATTAAACATTTTTCTAATACTTGGATTTTCAGAAGTAGATACAACTTTATCTGTATTAGATTTTATAGATGAATTATTGCTTAATATATTCTCAATATAGAAATTTTTTAAATCTAAAAATTCTATTGAATAATTAAAATTATCATATTCTCCATTGTCATGTATTTTTATAATCTTCTTTTCTTCCCAGAATTTCCAAGCAGATAACACATCAGACAATGGTATATTTAGGTTTTTGGCTATTGAATTATTGTCGAACTTAGGATTAGAAGTAATATCACATGCTTGTCTATATCCTAAAAGATAAACTTTTACGTATAACCCGTCCGCCATTGGCATAAATATATCTATAAAGATATTGGGAATAGTGATTTCACCTAAATCTATTTCATTGCTTTCTTTAAAAAACATTTTATCACCTCAGATTAAATTATATCATTTTTTATATTATATTTGTCTGTAAACAAATAAAAGGTCACAAGATTAGCATGTAAATATTTTCTAAAAGTATTCATTTTGAAAAGGAGGAGATATTTTGGTTATAAAATTCAACCAAAAAGTAAGAAGAACATTATCAGTAGCGATTCTATTTATGGTATTAATAATAGGTTGCTTTATAGAAAAGGATGACAGTTTAGAAACATACAAAGAAAAAACTAATTCAAAAATAAATCAGTATAATATGGATGTTATATTTGATGATGAGACTAAGAGGTTAATGTGCAATCAGAATGTTGACTACATAAATAATACAAAATCAAACATAGATAAAATATATTTCCATATATATCCGAATGCTTTTTCCAAGAAAGATTTTGCTCCTTTTGAAAAAAGTGAAATGACAAGGGCTTATCCTAATGGATTTAACGAAGGATATATAGATATAAAGAATATATTAAATAATAATAGTAAAATGGAGTATAAAATTAAAGGAGACAAAAATGACATATTAGAAATAGAATTAGGGAAAGAGTTAAAACCAAATGAAAGAATGTCATTAGATATAAAATATAACGTAAAAATACCAAATTCAATTGGAAGATTTGGATATGGAGAAAATACTATAAATGTTACTAATTGGTTTCCTATAGCTTGTGTAAATGATGAAAGGGGATGGAATTTAAAGAGTTATGAAACTATTGGCGACCCATTTTATAGTGAGACTAGCGATTTTCATGTGAAACTATTGATTCCAAATAAATATAAAATTGCTCATACAGGAAAACTTATTGATGATAAACATGATAATAAGAAAATGCTATATGAAATAGAAGCTGAAAACGTTAGAGATTTTGCATTTATACTAAGTAGCAAATTTGATGTAAACAAAGTAGATTCAAAGGGAGTAGCTATCAATACATATAATTTAAATAAAAAGCTTTCTAAAAAAGCAACTGAAGTGGCAAAAGATTCAATAAATATATTTAGTGAATTATTTGGAAAGTATCCTTACAAAGAATTTTCTGTTGTAGCAAGTGACTTTTTTATAGGGGGGATGGAATACCCTATGCTTGTTATGATAGACCAAAGTTTATATAATGAAAAAAATGAATTTTTACTAGAATATGTTATTGCCCATGAGACAGCCCATCAATGGTGGTATTCTGCTGTTGGAAATGATGAAATAAGTGAACCCTGGTTAGATGAAGCACTTACTGAATATTCTACAATAGTTTATTTTGAACAAAAGTATGGTAAAGATATGGCAAACAAGCTTATAAAAACTATGGAGATACAGACAAAAAGTTATTTGAGCGAAAATATATTTAAGCCAGCAAATGAGTATAAAAATTCTACTGAATACAGCTTGAATGTTTATACAAAAGGCGCAATAGCATTTAATGAAATAAGAAAAGAAGTTGGAGATAAAGTATTCTTTGAGACTTTAAATGAGTACTATAATAAATATAAGCATAAAAATGCTAATGGAAGAGCTTTTGTGGAACTATGGAATAGTAAAGGTGTAGATATAAATAAGATTATAAGTGAATGTAAGTAAACAGTGAATGTAAGTAAATTTTGTGCAGAGTATTAAATTTTATTTAATACTCTGTTTTTTTGGTATAATATAATTTATAAGGCAGAAAAAGAGGTGAAGGAATGCTAAAGTATTGTTCAGTAGGGAGTGGTAGTAGTGGTAATTGCCACTATATAGGGTATAAAAATACTAATATACTAGTAGATGCAGGATTAAGTGGCAAGAGAATAACTACAGGTCTTAAAGACATTGGTGTAGATGCAGATAAATTAAAAGGAATATTTATAACACATGAGCATGTTGACCATATAAAAGGAGCAGGTATATTATCAAGAAAGTTTGATATACCAGTATTTGCTAATATAAAAACATGGTGTTCTATGAAGGACAAATTAGGTGACATCAAAGATAAAAATATGAAAGTATTTGAAAATGATAAAACCTACTCATTAGGTGATATCATAGTAAGACCTTTTTCAATAGAACATGATGCGTCTGACCCAGTTGGATATAATTTTTATACAGAGAGTGATGAAAAAATGTCTATAGCTACTGATATAGGATGTATAACTCAAAATATAAAAAAACATCTATATAAATCTAAATTAGTAGTATTGGAATCAAATTATGACCCTAATATGCTTATGATGGGTTCATATACATATGCTTTAAAGAAAAGAGTAATGTCAAGTACTGGTCATTTATCCAATGAAGATGCAGCTAATTTCTGCGTTGAACTTATTAATGAAGGTACAGAATCTATATTATTAGCACATTTAAGTAAAGAAAATAATTTTCCTGAGTTAGCGTATGAGACTTCAAAAGGAGTATTAGCATCAAATGATATAGTAGTTGGACAAGATGTAAAACTAGATGTACTATCACGAAATGATGTTTCTAATGTTTATGAGATGAAGTAGAGGTGAATAACTTTGCTAAAGAGAAATTTTGAAAATGTTGAGGATAATAAAATTTTATACTCTATAAAGCAGGGTATGATTTTAGCGATACCTGCTATTATGACTGGTTCAACTGCTCTTGTAATTTTGAATCTTCCAATAAAGGCTTATCAAGAATATTTATCAGGCTTGTTTAATGGAGAGGTTACAAATATTCTTAACTTTATAAATGATTCTACTTTAGGAATTATTTCATTAATAATATTATTAACAATAAGCTATAGTTATGGAAAAATATATGGGAGCAAGTATACAGTACTTGTTCCTATAGTTGCAATGTGCTCTTTTTTAGTATTTTCACATGGTAATGAGCTTAATTCTTATATAGAAATATTTAAAACAAAGTGGTTATTTACATCTATAATTGTTTCTATGACATCTTCTGTATTGTTTGTAAAACTTACAGAATCTTTTGTTACAAGTGTAAAGTTTCATACAGAAGGGGCTGATGCAGACTTTAATATGGTAGTTTCGGCTATAGTTCCTTTCATAATAGTAGTATTTTTGTTTTCTATTTTTAGAGTGATAATGATAAGTCTAATTGGCAGTTCAAACTTTCAAGATATATTTTATAATTTATTTTCAAATGTTTTTAATAAAATGGGAACAAACCTTATGAGTGCTCTGTTGTTTATTTTTTTAATGCACTTTATGTGGTTTTTTGGGATTCATGGTAGTAATGTATTAGATACCGTCGCAAAAAATTTATTTGAAAATAGTATGGCAATTAACATAAATTTAGTTAATAATAATCAATTACCAACAGAAATTTTTACTAAGACCTTTTTTGATACAATGGTTTTATTGGGAGGATGTGGCTCTTTACTATGTTTAGTAATTGCAATTTTTCTTAGTGAAAAACGTATAAATGTAAGAAAGTTAGCTAAAATTGCTTCAATACCAGCTCTTTTTAATATCAATGAGATGCTAGTTTTCGGGATACCAATTGTTTTTAACTATATTATGTTTGTACCTTTTGTAATTACTCCTATAATCTTAACCATTACAAGTTATGTGGCTATGTCTACAGGTATTGTACCATGTACAGTTTCAGCTGTAGAATGGACCTCACCTATATTTTTAAGTGGATATATGTCTACAGGTTCAATAAGAGGTAGTTTGTTGCAAGTATTTAATTTATGTGTTGGTGTTATGATTTATATTCCGTTTATAAAAATGTCGCAAAATAGATATACATATATGTTTAAAAATAATATAGAAAATTTAACAAACTTATTAAAAAGGTATGAATTAACAGGTGAACAGCCTAATCTTCTAAACCATAATGGTAAAATAGGTTCAATTTCAAAAATGTTGGCATCAGACTTGAAGTTTGCTATGAAAAGAGGAGAAATAGAGCTTTTTTATCAACCACAAGTCAATTATAATGGAAATGTTGTGGGAGCAGAGGGATTACTTAGATGGAAACATTCAATAGGAGGGTTCATTTATCCACCACTAGTTATAATTTTGGCTAAAGAAGAAGGGTTCTTAGATGAGCTTGGAGAGTATATTATTAATAAAGCATGTATTGATTTAAAGAAGAGTGAAAAGCTATTGAGAAATCCTGTTAAGTTCTCTGTAAATATATCTCCAGACCAACTTGATGACCCTAAGTTACCAGAGCAAATAAAAAATATCATTAGTAGTAATGATATAAATCCTAATATGTTAGGTATAGAAATAACAGAGCAAATTGCATTATCAGGTTCACAAATAATTATTGAACGTATCAATGCGATACATAACTTGGGAATAAAGTTAATTATGGATGATTTTGGGATGGGGCATAGCTCTCTTATATATCTTCAAAATAATAACTTTGATATAGTTAAATTGGATGGTTCATTAGTTAAAGAGATACTTACAAATAAAAGAAGTAGTGAAATTATAATGACTATTGTAAATCTTTCAAAAAATTTAGATTTTGATATAGTTGTTGAGTATGTTGAAAATATAGACCAAAGGGATAAGTTATATGGTTTAGGATGTGAAATATATCAAGGATATTATTATAGCAAAGCAATACCTTTTGAAGAGTTTGTAGAATATGCAAATCAAGAAAGAGAGATATAATTTTATAAGAGCTTGTAAATTCTAGTAATGCATAGATTTGTAATAAAATTAAGTTTAGGAGAAATATATGAATATAAGTATAGTAGTAGTAGGTAAAATTAAAGAAAAATATTTAAAATTAGGTATTGATGAGTTCAAGAAAAGGCTTTCTAAGTATTGTAAGTTAGAAATTATAGAGTTGGATGATGAAAAAGCTCCAGAGAATTTGAGTGTTAAGGAAATGGAAATTATAAAAGACAAAGAAGGAAAGAAAATTTTAGGGAAGATAAAGCATAATAGTTATGTTATAGCCTTGGCTATTGATGGGAAGGGTTTATCCTCTGAAGAACTTGCTAAGACTATGAGTGATTTAGCAGTTAGAGGTAATAGTAGTCTCTGTTTTATAATAGGAGGTTCTCTAGGGCTTTCTGATGAGGTTTTAGGAAGGGCTGATTATAGGTTATCTTTTTCTAGGATGACTTTTCCTCATCAGATGATGAGATTGATATTGTTAGAACAGATTTATAGGGCTTATAGGATAAATAATGGAGAACCGTATCATAAATAAATGATACGGTTTTTGTTAGTTTGCAACTTAATAATATTAAAATAACAAAAAAGTATTGAAAGTATATTGCATTTAAGGTAGAATTAAATAAAATATTATAACATTATAATGTTTATATGGTTGTTAATAAAAATTTGGAGGAAAATATATGATAAAAATAATGTTGGCCTGTTCAGCAGGAATGTCTACAAGTTTATTAGTTACTAAAATGGAAAGTGCAGCTAAAGAAAATGGTATAGAGTCGCAAATTTGGGCAATACCAGAATCAACTATACAAAATGAAATAGAAAAATGTGATGTATTATTACTAGGACCACAAGTTAGATATGTATTACCTAAGGCTCAAGAAATTGCTAAGCCATATAATATACCAGTAGAAGTTATAAATATGATGCACTATGGAACAGTTAATGGAGAAGCTGTTTTAAATAGAGCGATAGAACTTAACAACACTAAGTAATATAAATTATAATGTATTTTTAATATATAAATTGGGAGAATCAAAGGATGGATGAAAAGATTATAGAAATATCTTTTAATATAATAGGTTATGCAGGTGAAGGTAAAGGATTAGCTTTTGAAGCAATAAAAGAGGCTAAGAATGGAAATATAGAAAAAGCAAAAGAATTATTAAAAGAGTCTAGGGAAGTTATAAATAAAGCACATAGATATCAAACAGAATTAATACAAAACGAAGCTAGTGGAAACAGGACTGAAATAAGTGTCATACTTATACATGCACAGGACCACCTAATGAATGGCATGAATTTTTAACAGTTAGCTGAGGAAATCGTTGATTTACATTTGAAATTACAAGATAAATAAAAATTAAAGAGAATAAATTAAGAGAGTTCTTAAAAGATACATTATGTGTAGCACACTAATTGTTAGATTATTGATTCAATATTTAGTGAGTAATACATTAGGATTATTTTGAGGACTCTTTTTATATTTAGTTTAAAGTTAATAAATATTTATTATTAATAATATAAGATTATATGTTATAATATTATAACATATAATTTAAGAGGTGAATCATGTTAAGAAATCAACCATTATATATACAAGTTGTAGATATATTAAAGCAAAAAATATTAAATAACGAATATAAAATTGATGAAAATATTCCAACAGAAAGGGAGTTAGAGCAAGAGTTTGGAGTCAGTAAAATTACTATTAGAAAAGCTATTGAGATATTAGAATCAGAAGGATATGTAGAGAAAAAAAGTGGAAAAGGGACAAAAGTAATAAGTAATAGCCTTTTTAATAAGCTATCAAAAGCAGAGTCTTTTTCAAGTATACTTTTATCTAAAGGTCATAAGTTATTTAAGGAGACTATTTCAATTGAAAAAATAATAAATGATACAAATTCACAAGTATTTAGTATATTTGGAGAAAAATGTAGCAAGATTACTAGAATGTATTATTTAGATAGTAAGCCATATATATTTTTTACTCATTATATTCCTTTTGATGAAAATCTAACTGTTGAAAGTTTTAATAATGAAAATTCTTTATATATGTACTTATATAGGAGAAATATAAATATAACTAGATTTGAAGATGAATTTTTTATAGAAGAATCAGAACTAGAGGTATCAAAGGCTTTAAATCTAGCTAAAGACATATTATTAGGAAGAAAAAGAAAGACCTATGATGAGAATGATAATATAGTTGAGCTATCATTTGCAAGATATAATACAGAAGTACAAAACTATGTAATTAAATACGAAATATAATAAGAATCCTGAGTTTATTGAAATGATAATATGCTCAGGATTTTTGTTTAGTTGTAAAAATAAAAAATATTATAACATTATAATGTTTACAACCAAACATTATAATGTTATAATATTTTTAATAAACAAGTGATATTATCAATTACATAAAAATTAGTTTATGTTATGAAATCGTTATTGCATTATAAATAAAGGATAATATCAATAATACAGGGGGATAACTATGGAAAAATTCGCAAGTTTTTTAGAGCGCAAGATTATGCCTGTAGCAGCGAAGATAAGTAATCAGAGACATATGAGAGCTGTAAGAGCAGGTATAATAGCAACATTACCACTAACAATAGTGGGGTCATTTTTCACAATATTATTAAACATACCTATTGATGCTTATATGGATTTTATAGCTCCATTTAAAGCAATATTAGATATACCATTTAGATATACTGTAGGATTTTTATCTCTATATGCTACTTTTGGGATAGCATCATCACTTGCTAAAAGCTACGATTTAGATACAACAGGTGTTGGTATGCTTGCAGTTATGGCATTTTTAGTTTCTACAATAGTTCCAACTCAAGTAGTTGAACCAGTAGGTGGAGTTATAGAAGCTGGTAGATGGATGGATATGGCAAAACTTAATTCGCCATCATTATTTGGAGCTATCGTAACATCATTAATTACAGTTGAAATATATCGTTTTATGAAGGAAAAGAATATTACAATTAAGATGCCAGCAGGAGTTCCAGTAGAGGTTTCAAATTCATTTACTGCATTATTACCGACAGCAGTAATTTTAATGTTATTCTGGGTAATAAGACATATTTTAGGATTTGATATAAGTGTTGCACTAAGCGCTATGTTATCACCTTTAAAAGGATTCTTATCAGGAAATAGTTTAGGTGGTGGGTTACTGACAGTATTCCTAATAACTTTATTCTGGGTACTTGGAATACATGGTCCAGCTATAATGGGGCCAGTAATAAGACCTATATGGGACATGTCTATAGCAGAAAATATAACTGCATTCACAGAAGGAGTATCAGCTCATGCAATGCCAAACATATTTACAGAACAATTTTTACAGTGGTATGTATGGATAGGGGGAGCAGGGGCTACTCTTGCATTAGTTGTAATGTTTATGTTTTCTAAGTCACAATATCTAAAAAGTTTAGGTAGATTAGGATTTTTACCAGGGTTATTCAACATAAATGAACCTATAATATTTGGAGCACCAATAGTTATGAATCCAATACTAGGGATACCATTTATAATTGGACCTATAATAATGACAATTCTATCATATGTTCTTACTATTACAGGGGTTATACCTATGATGGTAGCAAGATTACCATTTGCAATGCCAGCACCAATAGCAGCAGTAATGAGTACTAACTGGAGTATACTAGCAGGTATCTTAGTATTAATCAACTTTGTGATATCATTTGCTGTTTATTATCCATTCTTCAAAGTTTTTGAAAAACAACAATTACAAAGAGAACAAGAAGAAATGAGTGAAAATTTATAAAAATACATAGATATAGAGGTTTTGTACTATATAAAATATAGAAAAAACTTATAAGTTATTAAGGGTAAAGGTAGGAGGAATGACCTTTGCCTTTAATTTTATATATTTTAAATAATGTAATTTGAGGAGGAGAAAGATGGAAAGAAGATTAGGAATATCAGTATATCCAGAGCATAGTAACATGGAAGATGATAAGGCATATATAAAAATGGCTTCAAAATACGGATTTAAAAGAATATTTATGTGCATGCTTTCAATTACAAGACCTAAGGAAGAAGTTAAAAAACATTTTAAAGAAATTATAACCTATGCAAGAGAATTAGGATTTGAAGTAATCCTTGATATAGCTCCAAACATATTTGATATATTACAAATATCTTATGATGATTTAACATTCTTTAGTGAGTTAAATGCTAGTGGAATAAGGCTTGACTATGGATATGATGGAAGTAAAGAAGCTATGATTTCTTTCAATCCATATGATTTAAAAGTGGAACTAAATATGAGTAATGATGTAGCATACTTGGATAATATAATTACTTACAAGCCAAATGTAAATAATATATATGGTTGTCACAATTTTTATCCTCAAAGGGGTACAGGCTTGCCATATGATTTTTTTGTAAGATGTTCAAATAGATTTAAAAAGTATGGAATAAGAACTGCTGCTTTTGTTAATTCAAAATATGCAACAATCGGACCTTGGAATATAAATGATGGATTGTGTACGCTTGAAATGCATAGAAACTTAGATATTGCTACAGCAACTAAGCACTTATTCGCAACAGGATTGATTGATGATGTAATTGTAGGGAATGCATATGCAAGTGAAGATGAATTAAAAAGAATGTCTGAAGTAAATAAATATCAAGTTGTATTTAATGTAGTAACTGAGGAAAAAACTTCTGAAGTAGAAAAGACAATAATGGCAAATGAGCAACACTTTAGAAGAGGGGATATAACCAACCAAGTAGCAAGGTCTACAGAAGTAAGAAAAAAATATGCTAAAGAAAATTTCCTTAAGCATGATAATACGACCATCTTTAAAAGAGGAGATGTAGTGATTGGTAATGATGACTTTGGAAAGTATAAAGGGGAATTACAGTTGATACTTCAAGATTGTGCAGATGAAAGAAAAAATAAGGTAGGTAGAATAAAGGAAGACGAAATAATGCTTTTAGACTTTATTGAACCTTGGAGTAAATTTAAACTTATTTTAGAGGGAGAGTAAAGTGAAGATAGACATATTAATAAAAGGTGGAAAAACAGTAGATAAAAGTATAATTGATATAGCTATATTAGACGATAAAATAATAGAAGTAAAAAATCAGATAGATGATTCTAAGTATCAGGCAAATCAAATTATAAACCTAGATGGAGAAAAATTTATTAGTGCTGGTTGGATAGATATACATACGCACTGCTACGAAAGACTAGACCTTTATAAGGATTATCCAGATGAGGTTGGAATAAAAAGCGGTGTTACTACTGTAGTAGATGCAGGAACAACAGGAGCTTTAGATATAGGTAAATTTTATGAAGATACTAAAAAATATAAAACAAATGTATATGCTTTAATAAATATTGCTAAGCAGGGAATAACATCTCAAGATGAACTTTCAAGTATGATGAATATTGATGAATATGAACTTAAAAGAGCAGTTAAAAAATACAAAGATTTTGTTGTTGGAATCAAAGCTAGAATGAGTAAAAGTGTTGTAATTTCAAATGATGTTGAACCTTTAAAAGTAGCTAAAAGAATAAAAAATGAACTTAATCTACCTATGATGGTTCACTTTGGGAGTTCTCCTCCAACGATAGAGGATATATTTGACTATATGGAAAAAGGAGATATATTAACCCATATATATAATGGAAAGCCAAATGGAATACTTAGAGGCAATGAGGTTAAAAAAGAAATCATAGAAGCTAGAGAAAGAGGTATAATCCTTGATGTAGGTCATGGAACCGAAAGTTTTAGTATGGATATTGCAATGAAATCTAAGGATGCAGGAATTTTTCCAGACACTATAAGTACAGATATATATATTAAAAATAGAATAAATGGTCCAGTGTATAATCTATCTACAACAATGGAAAAGTTTATATATATGGGCTATTCACTTGAAGATATAATAGATAAAGTTACTAAAAATGCAGCAGATGCAATAAGTTTAAAAAATAAAGGTTTAATAAAAGAAGGATATGATGCTGATTTAACTATATTTGATGTGGTTAATGAAGAAAAAGAACTTCAAGATTCTTTGAATAAGTCAGTAATCACAAGTACGTCTATAAAGCCAAGAGCAGTAGTAGTCAATGGAGAATATTTAAATATAGGTAAGTCTATAGGAGAGAATGAGTAGAAGGGAGAAACTATTGTATGAGTAGTATATTTGAAAAATACTCTGTAAGACGTGTTATAAATGCTTCAGGCAAAATGACTATACTAGGAGTATCAACAGTAGATAAGGAAGTTATTGAAGCAATAGGTGAAGGGTGTAAAAATTTCTTTATAATAGAAGAACTTATAAATAAAACAGGTGAATATATAGCAAATTTATTAGGGTGTGAAAGTGCACTAATAGTTTCTAGTGCATCTGCTGGGATTGCACAGAGTGTGGGAGCAATGATAGCAAAAGATGATATGAGTCTAGTTTACAATGTAAATAATCCTAAGAAACAAGTTAAAAGGGAAATAATAATTCCAAAGGGACATAATGTTGATTATGGAGTTCCAGTAGAAGTAATGATAAGACTTGGAGGAGGAGAAGTTGTTGAGGCCGGTTATGCTAATATGTGTAACAAGGAACATATAATAAGAGAGATAAATGAAAATACAGCAGCAATTATGTATATTAAATCTCATCATTGTGTTCAAAAGAGTATGCTAAGTGTATTAGATGCAGTACAAGTTGCTAAAGAATATAATTTACCTTTGATAGTAGATGCAGCAGCAGAAGAAGATTTAAATGTATATTATGAATTGGGAGCAGACCTAGTGATATACAGTGGTGCTAAGGCTATAGAGGGTCCTAGCTCAGGGTTAGTAATAGGTAAGAAAAAATACATAGATAATGTAAAGCTTCAATCAAAGGGTATAGGAAGAGCTATGAAAATAGGAAAAGAAAATATTGTAGGTCTAACATGTGCAATTGAGAGATATATAAGTAATGATAAAGTAACTTTAAAAGAAATGGAGGACAAGCTAAATCCATTTATAGACAAGATAAATACTATAAAGGGAGTGAGTGCTAGTATAACTAGGGATTCAGCAGGTAGAGAAATACTTCGTGGAGAAATTGACTTTAATGAAGATATAATAAATAAGTCAACACAACAAATTATAAATGAACTTAGAAGTGGAGAGATAGCTATATACACTAGAGACTATAAGGCTAATGAAGGCAAGATTGAGATTGATATAAGAAGTGTAACTGGAAGTGATTTAGATACTATTTATAATAGGATAAAAAATATAGTAGAAAGTTAGAGTGTAGAGTAAGTGACATTATAATGATTTAATAAATTAAATTTTACCAATGGAGAGGATAAATATGAATTGTATACCACAATATTATAAAAATAGAGTTTGTTTAAATGTTCTTGCAGGAAGCATAAAAAATGCTAAAGAAGTATATGATGCTTGTGACGGGCATGTATTGATAGGAGTACTATCAAAGAATTACAGCACTGTAGAAGTAGCTATTGAAGATATGAAAAAATACTCAAAGGAAATAGATAATGCAATATCTGTGGGGCTTGGAGCTGGAGACCCAAATCAGTCAAATATGGTATCTCAGATTTCTAAAGAACTTCAGCCACAACATATAAATCAAGTGTTTACAGGTGTGGCTACGTCTAGAGCATTGCTTGGTCAAAATGATAGTATAATAAATGGATTAGTTTCTCCAACTGGTAAACCAGGATTTGTAAAAATATCCACAGGTCCATTAAGTTCAAAAGAAAAAGATGGTATAGTTCCTATAGAAACAGCAATAGCTATGATGAAAGATATGGGAGGAAGCTCAATTAAGTTTTTTCCAATGGGAGGGCTTAAAACAAAGGATGAATATATAGAAGTTGCAAAAGCTTGTGCAAAGCATAATTTTTATTTAGAACCAACAGGAGGTATAGACTTAGATAACTTCAAAGAGATAGTTCAAATTGCACTTGATGCTGGTGTAGAAAAAGTTATACCTCATGTTTATACATCAATAATTGATAAAGAAACAGGTGAAACGAAAGTGGAAGATATAGGAGTACTTTATAAAATAATGAAAGAATTATTGGGATAGATTTATGAATATATTAGCTTTTGGTGAAATAATGATGAGACTTTCAGTACCTGACTACAAGTTCTTAACACAAACCAATGAACTAAATTATATAATTACAGGCACGGGATTAAATATATTATCTGGACTTAAAAACTTTGGATACAATACCTATATGTTGACAAAGTTGCCTAATAATAATGTAGGTAAAGCATCAAGTGCAAATATAAGAAAGCTTGGAGTAAAAGATGACTTTATCACGTATGGAGGGAATCATATAGGAGTGTATTTTCTTGAAAATGGGTATGGAGAAAGACCTTCTGAAGTGACTTATTTGAATAGGTTAAATAGTTCATTTTGTGAGAGTAAATTACAAGATTATGATATTGATAAATGTTTAGAAGAAATGGATATAGTCCATATTTGTGGTATTGCTATGCAACTTACAGATTCAGTTAAAGAGATTGCTTTAGAACTAGCTAGAAAATCTTATGAAAAGGGGATAAAAGTATTCTTTGATTTTAATTTTAGACAATCATTAAATCCAGAAAGGACTTATGATGATTTAGTAAATGATTATAAGAAAATACTACCATATTGTCATGGGCTATTTGCTAGTTATAGAGATATAAATAAGATACTTAATATAGATAGTCTAAATATAAAATCTAGTTCAGAATTGATTAAAAAAGAGTATGATATAGATATTGTAGCTGGAACTATGAGAAGATTTGATGATATGAATAATAGATTTATAAAGGGATATATATCAAATGATGATGGTTATTTTGAAAGTAGGGAGTATAAGTTAGAAATATATGACAGAGTTGGTGCTGGGGATGGATATGTGGCAGGAATTATATATTCATATTTGGAAAATATGAAGAGTGAAGATATAGTTGAGTTTGGGGTTGCTAGTTCGGTGTTAGCTCATACAACTTATGGGGATAATTCTTTAGTAAGCACAGGTCATGTACTTAGACTGATGAACAATGAAAAAATAGATATATTGAGATAATACATTTGTATATAATAAAATTTTTATCTTTTTTAGACACATTTTTGACTTGCTTATATTTGTTAAACAGAGTTATTTTTAACGATTATAAATATTAAATTAGAAGTTAAATAATAAAATAGTAGAAAATAGCATTAACTATAGAAAAAATGGTTAATGCTATTTTTATCGTTAATATTGATTAATTTTATATTATAGAAATGAACTTTTCTAATGCTGGATTTGTATTTTTTTTATTCCATACAACTACAACTTCAATTCTATTTTCTACTTCTTTTATAGGTACTATTGCAATATCACGTTCTATCATTGTATCTGTAACACAAAATGAAGGTAAAATGGATATTCCCATGTTAGAAGATACCAATGATTCAATAGTATTAAGATTATTTGAACGTTGTACCACATTAGGTACAAACCCTGCTTCACGATATCTATTCTGTATCATAGATTTTTGTCCATACTCATCCCCTGTTTCCTTTACAAAAATAAATTTATCATGTTGTAATTCAATTAAATCGATAGAATCCTCATTGTAAAGTGGATGACCAGGAGGTAAAAGAGCTACCAAAGAATATCTTTCTACAGTTTTATATTCAAAATCTTTTAATGGTTGATTTTCTGGATTAATAACAAAAGCGAGGTCCATAGAATTATTTTTTACTAAGTTTAAAAGTTCGGTTATTTCATTAGTACAAATATCCATAGATATATTAGGGTATGTATTAGAAAATTCTTTTAAATATTGTTGAAGTTTGTTTTTTTCATATCCTATTAAGGTTCCAATGCTCAAAGTTCCAAAAAAACCATGTGCAAATTGTTGTGTTTTTGCAATAGCATCATTGATATTTTTTATTATAGTACGTGCCTCAGATAAAAAAACTTTTCCAGCTGGTGTTAGTTCAACATGACGTTTACTTCTTGTAAATAGAGTTACATTTATTTGTTCTTCTAAAGCTTTTATTTGCTGTGTAACAGCAGTTTGAGAAATATAAAATTTTTCTGCTGTTTTGGTAAAACTTAGATTTTCTGCTACAGATATAAAATATTCTAATTGTTTAGTATTCAAATAATCACCCCTATTTAAACTTGATTGTTTGTAAACCTTATTTATCTATAATTAAAGCTTATTATAGTATAAGAAAATTTACTTTTAAAGAATATTAGAAAATATTTGTATAAAAATATATGTTTTAAGTATATCTTTACATTAGATTTTATAAATTTATTAATAAGAATAACTTATATATTCCAATGAAAACGATATTGGATTTAAGTAAGTTTGTCTCATAAAATGAAAGTATATCAATTGATAATACTTTAAAATAAGAAGGGAGAAAAAATGGAAGATAAATTTTATGCAAAAGGCAACGGAAATAACGGATATATTAAAAATCTTGAAGTTTGTTCCTTTAATAACTTAGATGGAACTTGTGGAATGTTTCAAATGGCTCTGTACAAAAGAGATGAAAAATACTATTTATATGGATGCTGTTTTGGAGGAAATAAAAAAAATGGAGTAATGATTAGCGATATTACAGACCCTTATAATCCACAATTTATAAAACATTTTCAAATGTTAGACCCTAAAGAGTATCCTACAACAACAACTCCCAAAATTCAAATAGCAGATGATTTAATGATAGTAGCAATGAGTTGTGGAAGTGGACCAGGAGCACTTGTTGACCAAGCTAAATTAGCAAATATTAAGTGTGAAGCAGGAATTAGAATATACAGTTTAAAAGAAGACCCTTTAAATCCTAAGTTTTTAGGATATTGGGATTGTGGCTTAAAGCATGTAATGGGTGTTCATAGATTCATGTACAATGGTGGAAGATATGTACATTTATCAAGTGATTGTGTTGGCTTTGAAGGTCTGATTTATAGGGTCATAGATATAATAAATCCTACTAATCCAGTGGAAATAGGTAAATGGTGGAGACCAGACCAATATGCAGATGGATATCCAAATAGAACTTTTGATGCAGGAGCACCTCATTGCCCAGAATTTATGGATAAAGGATGGCTTCATGGACCTCCATTTGTAAGAGACGGAAAAGCATATTGTGGTTATGGAGGAGCTGGTTTAGTTGTATTAGATGTTGAAGATTTAACAAGACCAAGATGCTTAGGTGAATTGCCATTTACGCCTGCATTTTCTAGTAGACTTGCAGGTGCAAGAACTCATACAGCATTACCATTGCCAGGAAGAGATTTAGTCGTTGTTCAAAATGAGGGAGAAAGATTCCAGTTCTTTAAACCAGATAACATTACAGATGTTCAAGCTATGAATAATATACATATGGTTGATGTTAGTGACCCAACAAAACCAACATTAATTGCTCAATTTCCATATCCTGAAGTTCCAAAAGATTTCCCTTATCCTAACTTTAATGTTGCAGGATTAGGAAAACCAGGGCCATTTGGTCCACATAATCTTCATGAACCAATGGATAATAAGCCATGGTTAGAGCAAAGAGGAGATAGAGTATATTGCTGTTATTTCCATGCAGGGCTAAGGGTTTATGATGTATCAGACCCATATTATATCAAAGAGCTAGCATATTTTATACCACCAAATCCAAATAAAACACCAGAAGAATCTTATTTCCCAGGATTCCCAGGACCACGCTTGGCAGTAACAGAAGATCTTATCGTTGATGATAGAGGCTACATCATCATAGATGCTTTAGATGATGGATTCTATATATTAAAAATGAAAGAAGATTAAATAAATACTAAAGAGGGAGAGTTGAAAATGAAAATACTAGGTATTTCTTTTGGAACAAAAAATGGAAATAATGACACAATGTGTAAAGTTGCACTTAAAGGTGCCAAAGAAGCAGGGGCTGAAGTAGAATTTATTCAAATGTCATCTATTAACATTAAACATTGTACTGGATGTTGTGCGTGTGTTAAAACTTTATTATCTGGGAAAGGTAGTATGTGTGTATTAAAAGATGATTTTGAATGGTTGCTTGACAAAATGAAAGATGCAGATGGTATAGTAGTTTCAGACCCTATTTTTGAAGAAGGGGCATCAGGATTATTCCATACTATAATGGACCGTTTTGGACCCAGAGCAGATAGAGGAAATAACATTATAGGAACAAAAGTTGCAGAAGTTATAGGAGGAAAAATTCCAGATTCAAGAATGCTTAATGATAAAGTAATATCATTTATGGGAATAGGAGGTTCTGACTGGGGTACAAGAGTTCAATGTGAACATGCTATGCTAGCTCTCATACCAATGTGGAAAGTTATAGATAATGCTTGGTTCCCATGGGCAAAGGAATTAGTAATGGATGATACAAGGCTTGTTCAAGTTCATCAAATTGGTTTAAATATAGTTGAAGCAGCAAAAGATTTTGAAAAAGCTTCATATCAAGGAGAAGAAGGTGTATGTCCACATTGCCACAATAGATTATTCTACCTTGAGCCAGGTACTAAAAAGGCAATTTGTGCTCTATGTGGTATAGTTGGAGAGTTAGATACTATAAGTGGAAAAACTATATTTAGTTTTCCAGAAGAGCAATTAGGTCATGCTCATGATACTTTACCAGGTAAGTTTATACATGGTGATGATATTAAGAAAATGGAAGGTCATTATGCAGAAGTTCGTAAAACACAAGAATTTAAAGAAAGAAAAACATCTTATAATTTTATAGAGCCATTAACTAAAGAAAAGCAAGCTGGAGTTTCATTAGGATAATAATTAAAATACTAAGACTCTTTTTTAAGGGATGTTAGATGTTATAGGAGGCTTATTGTATGAATGAAAAGCCAAGTTTTAAACAAATTGAAGTTATTTTAGCAGTTATTTTTTTGGTACTTACATATTACAAGGTTAGATTAACTCCAGCATTTATTGTTATATTTATACCACTATATTTAAGTTATTTTGCAGTATCTATGATTGTAAATCAAATAGCAATTAAGCTATTGGAGATAAGGCAAGCTAGGGAAGCTACTAATTACAATATAGGAAATGGATAGAAAGAAAAAAGAAATATTAACACTGTCTATGGGGATTGCTTTACTACCTCCTTTATGGGCAGTATTAGCACCTTATATAGGAATAAAAACTGGAGCTGTAGCACTAATCTGTGCAGGATTATATGTAACTAATGGTAATAAACAAAAAGATGGATTAAAAATAATGTTTGGTTTTTGGTGTGGAGATTTATGGGCAGTGTTAGCCATTTTAATTATGGGATATATGAATTTCAATCAAAACCTAGAATTATTTTTAACACTTAGCATATTAGGTTTTTTTGCAGTTGTAATTGCATCCTTATTTGAAAAAATAATTTTCCTACCATCATGGCTTTGTGGTTGGGCTATAGGTCTAACTGTTATGACAGGTGAAAATATTATTAATTTACAAGATATTTGTATTCAAATTGCTGTAGCTATGGCAGTAGGAGTATGGTACGTGGGTGCAGGTGTAGATTTGTTTACAATATATATTTTGAGTAAAGATAGGAAAAAGGGAAATTGAAAGCATGTGAATATACTTTGATTATAGGAGAATGGCTATGGGTTTTGAATTTAAAATAATGAGAAGTTTAATATATGTAGGACTTGCCAAGGAAGAATATAGACCTAAGCTAATGGACTGGTTATATCGTCACCATATTCCAGATAGTATTAGCACTTTTGGACCATATTGTACTAAATATGCCTTTTATCAAGCATATCCTACACCAAATGAAGGTGAGCGTTTTGGTGCACGTAAGATGCAACTAACAGAACATTATTGGCTTGTAGATGAACATATGCCTGAGATGGCAAATAGAATTATGACAGAATATATGCCTATGGATGTTCTACGTTGGCAAGGGTGTATACCAGATGTAGAAAATAAAAGGGTTCATGAAAATGTAGAAAGTGGAGATGCAGGACGTGCAGTAGGTGGAGATAATGGATGTCCACCATTTATATTTGCCTTTGTTCCAATAAACTGGGAAGAAGACTTTAGAGGAAAAGGACGTACTGTACAAGATGGACCAAACTATCGTTGGCAATTTATGATTAAGTATCCAGATGGTATCTCTAAAGAAGAAGGAGAAAAATGGTTCTATGATGAGGTAGTGCCATACTTTACAAACTGTTGCTATGTTAATCGTTTTGTCAGTAGTAAAATAATGATTAATTATGGAGCAACTGCTTTTGACCGTGTATCAGAACTATGGTTTGAAGGGGAAGAAGAATGGTATAAAGCTGTGGTTGAAGAGACAAAGTCGTTTATTAAAAAACCAGAATGGGCACAAGAAGAGGAGTTCCCATATTTAAAACCACAATTCAATATCGCATCAGTATTCTTAGGTGATATAGCAACTATGGATGCATACTCACAGTATCGTGGATATATACCAATGAGATAAAAATTATAGTTTGTGATAAGTAGAGGAGGCATTTACTCTTACTGGTAGAAGAAGACTTATTGTATCCTTAAAAGTAGGTGAATATATAGTTTTATATTTAAATTTATATAAAACTAAGACTAATAAATATGAAACAATAGAATTAGAATAATTTGATAATATTTGTTAAAAGAGCATTTAGAATGTGTTTAAAGATTAAGATATTCCTTTTATGGTAGCAGATAGTTGAAATAATAAAACTGTTATCATGAAAGGAATATTTTTATGTATAGGAAATTTTTAAAAATAAAAGTTAAATATGTTTAAGAACATCTTAAAGTGAAAGAATCATTGTTAGAAATATGTAGACAATATAGTCTTTATAACGTATCATATTAACAAGTTTACACTTGGATTATGAAATAAAAAGAGTAATTCCAAAGGTTGTAAATACTATGCTGACTTTGATACTTCAAAGTTTAGGTGATTTTGTAATTGTTAATAGAAATACGTTTAATGAGCATAAAGAATTTATCTAATAATAGGAGAATATAATGTATACAATTGGACAAGTATCTAAATTTTTAGGAATATCTAGAGATACACTAAAATTTTATGAGGACAAAGGATTAGTAAATCCTAAGAAAAATGATGAAAATGGATATAGAATATATAATCAGGTTGATATCTATGATATTGCAACAATAAACTTTTATAGAGAAATTGATATAGAAATTAAAAAGATTCAAGAAATAAGAAAAAGTAAGAGTATAAACAATTTAGAACTCTTACTAGAAGAGAAGGAACAAATCATACTAAAAGAGATAGAATATAAAAAGCTTCTCTTAAAAAAGGTTCAGTTAGTCAAAGAAGATTGTGACAAAATAAAAACATATTTTGGAAAATACACAATAAAAGAAATGAAGCCTTTGGAAGTAAAAGGTAAAATAAAACATGTTACTAACTATGAGGAATATGAAGCCCTAAAAGAGAATACAAACAACTTAAAAAAAGCAGTTACATTAACTGATTTAAGAAGAGTAATAAATTTTAATGAAGAAGGTATAATAGAAGAAAAATTTATAATTGTAAGGGAAGTAGATGACTACAACAAAATCATAGAAGGTGAAGTTCTATCTCATCCCAATTGTATTTATACTATTATTGAAGATGGCAGATGGTCAACTGGAGGAGAAAATATTGATAATAAAGTGGAAGACAGATTAAGAGAAATAGCAATAGAAAATGAATGTGAATTACTTGGAATAGTCTATGTTAATATATTGCTTACTACTTATGAAGAAGGGATTGAGCGTATATTTTTAGAGATTTATGCACCTATAAAATAATATAAAAGCATTGACCTGGGACTTACTCATAGGTTTAAACTCATGATATAAGCAGTTATAACTTATATAGCAATTAAATATTAATTTGAAATGAGGATTACTTATGAGAACAGAGAAATCATTAAAAAGGCCTATAGCCAGTTTTATTATTCTAACAAATATAATTTTTTTACCACTTTTTTTATTGGTAGTAGTGACTATAATGTTAAAACTTCCAACAGTGATATCTGACATTGCGTTGTGTATATCAGCGTGGTCATCCACTTTTGCATTTATGATATTATTTAAAAAAATTTATCCAGATAAGAAATTTTTAGTACACGTAAAAGATAGATTTAGAAATAAACTTAAATTTTCAACAGTATCTATAATAATTAGTATACAAGTCCTAATAGCTGTAGTAGTTATATTTATATTAGCATCTAAAAATCATGGAATAATGCCTAACTTTACAGTTTCATCATGGGGAGCATTTATATATTTATTTTTAAAAAATTTATTTGCAGGATCATTAGGTGAGGAATTAGGTTGGAGAGGATTTGTTCAAAATCATCTTCAGAAAAGACATTCTCCTTTAAAAGCATCCATAATAGTAGGTTTTTGGTGGGGGATGTGGCATTTACCAATATGGTTTACAACAGGATTCAAAGGACTTGATTTAATAAAATATATTATATTTTTTATGATTGCAATTATATCAATCAGTATTATAATGACAACTTTTTATAATCTAAATAAAACTTTGATAATACCTATTGTAATACATCAACTATTTAATTTTTTAATAGGGATAATTAATGGAGATTTAATAGAGCTTATAAATTACTATGCAATGTTATATTTAATAGTTGCAATTGTATTGGTAGCTATAAATCCAGGAAATGCCTTATATAAAAGATTTTCTAAAAACACAACACAAATACTTTAATAATATAAGTGAGAATCATATCACAAATGAGAGAAATAATTCTCCTTATTAATTAATTTTAATTAATAAATATTACAATAGATTTATCTGGAATGGAAGGTATGCAGAGTGTATTTCATTAGATGAAACACTTAAAAGAATGAAATAGATAAGTATCAACTTATTATATGAGAGAAACTTTAACTTTCTTGGTTTAAAATATTAAAATTATAAGGAACATTTATTATTAAATACTTTATTTATATGAATTAATTGAAGAAAAAGGATATTAAACTACAAGTTAAAAAATAAATTTAATATATTAGAATTATAAATAAGGCACATTAATTTTATTTTAAATTAATGTGCCTTTTATTTATGGTAATTTATGCATAATTAGTATCGTTTTGATTCTTTAAATAAATTTTTCTTGGTTTCTTCACATAAGGAACTTTTTTTAATTTATAAAATCTACAGTTATATTATAGTATCTATTTTAGAGAAGTTTAATTTTTGTATCAATCTAAAACAAAAGTTATACTTAAATGAAATTGAAAACGATAAAATTCTCAAATAAAATAAGTATTGTGGAGGTGATGAAAGAATCCAATGATAATATGAAGACTAATCTTAATAAGAAAGTAGGGGTTAATGGTAGTGGACAAAGAAATTGTATCAATTCTCCAGATTTTATTAAATAGCACATTGATTACAACTAATGGATTACAAGAGGAGTCTAATTCATCAAAGAGACAAATTACTTATAGAATAAATAAAATCAATGACATGCTTAAAGTAAAAAATGTACCACTTATATGTTTAAGAGCTGATAAAGATATTATCGTTAGAAAAGAAACAAAAAAAGCAATTAAAGAAATTTTAGAAAAAAACTATTCTAAGAATACTTATTATTTTAGTAAGACAGAAAGACTTTTATATATGTATTTAATGCTTTTTATTAACATGGAGGATATTTCAATTAATCATTTTATAAATTCTATAAAAGTAAGTAGGTCTACTGTAAATCTTGATTTCAAGGATTTGATACCAAAGCTTGAAAAGAAGAACATTAAAGTTAAGAACAATCGTATAAATGGATATTACATAGTTGGCAATGAGATGGAAATTAGGAGAGTGCTTATTAAAAATATTATAGAAACTTTGTCTAATGAGAAAAGTTCAAGGGTATTTGATATTTTTATTAAAGAATATAATTTAGATAGTTTTGAAGAGGCTAAAAAAATTATATTAAAGCTAATAAAAAAATATGAAATTACTTTTGTTGAAGATAGATTAATAGAATTTATATATATATTTATCTTTCTAAAGGCAAGGATGTATTCAACTAGAATAGTTACTCAGGAAAATGTAGATATTCCTAATATTTCAGTTATGAGTTCAATGAAGGAGTATAAATTTGCTAAGGAATTATTAGAAGTATATGGGAGTGAAGATAAAATAAAGCCTCACAATATAATGTATATTAGTGCTTGGATTTTAGGTATATCAGTAGGAAATTATGAAGAAGATACAGAAGATAAGGATGTAATTTCAAAAATTGTAAATAAAATGATGACAAAGTTTGGATATTTAAGTGGAGTTTACTATATAAGCCAAGAAAAAATATTTAAACAATTATATTCTCATTTTAGACCTGCCTACTATAGACTTTTATTTAAATTACCTATCTATAATCCGATTTGTGAAAAAGTAAAAGAAGAATATAAATTAGTTTATAGAATTGTAAGTAATGCAATGAAAGAGTTTTGCGGATTATTTGGAGAAGAAATTCAGGAAGAAGAGTTAGCATATCTTACAATGCACTTTGCAACACTTTTTTCAAATAAAAAAGAATTTGATGGTTTTAGAAAAAGAATAGCATTAATAGTTTGTTCAAATGGCGTTGGTAGTTCAGCTATTTTACATGCAGAACTTACAAACTTATTTCCTGACTTACACTTTATACCAATGTCGGAATCAGTTGGATTAGAAAATATAAGTGAACCTGTAGATATTGTATTTACTACTAATTATAACGCAGAGGGTTTAAAAACAGATGTACCAGTAATTAAAGTAAGCCCTGTTATGACCACAAAAGAAAAATATAAGATTACACGTGAAGTGTATATTCAATTAGGTGATATTTTTTTAAGACAACCTAAAATAGATGAGGTTATGGATATAATAAAAAAATATGCAAATGTAACCTCTGAAAGTATTCTTTCAAGTGAGCTATTAGCTTATTTTACACAGATAGAGAATTTTACATCTAAGGAAGGAGAGGGGCCTATGCTAAGTGAGATTACTAATGAAACACTAGTAAAAATAAAGGTAAAAGCTAAGAATTGGGAGGAAGCTATTAGACAGTCAGCTTCTGTATTAGTTGAAAATAACAAAGTAACTGAAGGGTATGTAGATGCTATGATTAACTCAGCAAAAGCATCTGGACCATACATAGTAATTACAAAACATGTTGCACTTCCACATGCTAGACCAGAAGCTGGGTCAAAAGAGATTGCAATAGGCATTGCTACTTTAGATAGTCCTATTGAGTTTGGGAATAACGAAAACGACCCTGTAAAATATGTATTTTGTCTAAGTGCAATAGACAATAATAGCCATTTACGTGCTATGTCTGAGCTAGTTGAACTATTGGAAGAAGATGAGTTTTTTAAGGTTTTAGATAGTGCTAAAGAAGCTAAAGAAATTATTGATTTTATAAAAACACACGAATTATAAAGGAGGATTTAATTATGTATAAAATTTTAATCGCATGTAGAGCAGGAGTTGGCTCAAGTTTAATGTTAAAAATAAAGACTCAACAAATTATTAAGGAAAATAACTTTCCAATTGAAGTAGAGCATGGTTCATTGGATTCACTAAATGGATTCAATGGAGATGCTGTAGAAACATTAATTGATGTTGCTGAAGAATTAAAAAATAAAAATTTGAAGTTTGATATAATTGGGATTCACAATATTGTTGACCGTAATGAAATAAAGACAGCACTAGAAAAATTCCTTGCTTCAAAAGAGGGATAAATTTAAGATGATAAGGAGGAATATTTATGGAGTTTATTATTAGTTTGCTGAGTACACCTGCTGTTTTGCTTGGCGTAGTTGCATGTATAGGATTGATTCTTCAAAAGAAATCAGCTGTTGAAGTATTTACAGGCTCTTCAAAAACACTTATCGGTTTTTTGATATTTGGTATTGGTGCCTCTGCTATGACAGGAGCACTTCAAAATTTCAATAAACTGTTCCAACATGGCTTTGGAATTACTGGTGTTATAGCTTCACCAGAAGCAGCTACAGCACTTGCACAAGGTACATATGGTTTTGCAGTTTCATGTACATTAATTCTTGGATTCATATTAAATTTAGTATTTGCACGTATTACAAAGTTTAAGAATATTTTCTTTACAACAGGTCATAGTTTGTTCTTTTCTTGTGTATTAGTTTTAATTATGAAAGCACATGGATTTGATAATACAATCACTATTTTAATAGGTGGAACTATCTTAGGGTTTATGTCTGCTGCACTACCTCAATTCTGTCAACCATTTATGCGTGAATTAACAGGTGGCGACGAACAAGCTATTGGTCACTTTAACATGATTGGTTATGGTTTATCAGGTTATATTGGGCGTTTATTTTCAAAACATAAAGATGATACAACAGAGACTATAGAATTTCCTAAGTGGTTATCAATATTCAGAGACTTCTTAATGGGTCTATCCATAGTTATGTTAATCTTATTTTATATTGCAACATTAAAAGCTGGTCAAGCATTTACTCAAGAAATTGCTGGTTCAACACATTGGTTGGTTTTTCCGCTTATAGAGGCATTTACATTTGTGGCAGGTATGTCAATATTGATGTCAGGTGTTCGTATGTTCTTAGCTGAAATAACTGCAGCATTTGTAATCATTTCAGAAAAGTATATTCCAGGTTCACGTCCTGCGCTAGATGTTCCAACCGTATTTCCATATGCACCAAATGCAGTTATTATTGGGTTTATATCAGCATATGCTGCTGGTCTATTAGCAATTGCTATTATGGCATCATTTCCTAGTATATTTCCTGTAGTAATTATTCCAGCTGCTCACATATGTTTCTTCTCAGGAGGTACAGCTGCAATATTTGGCAATACTTCAGGAGGATGGAGAGGGGCTATTGCTGGGTCATTTGTTGTGGGGTTATTACTTGCATTTTTGCCAGTTATACTATATCCAGTTTATGGGACTCTTGGTATAGAAGGAGCAACTTTCCCTAATATTGATTACAACGTAGTTGGTTCGATATTACATAATATTTTACAATTTATAAAACCTATTTAAACTAAATTATATAAAAGTATAGTCATAGTTACTATGATTTCAAGGAGGATACATCTTATGGAAAATACATTATCTGAATTTTTAGATAATATATCTAATGAATTGTCAGAATTTATTGCCTCAATAGATGAGACATCTATAAATAAAGCATGCGAATTAATTCTTGAAGCTGAAAAAAATCACGGACGTGTACATGTGACTGGTATTGGCAAACCAGGACATGTATCGGGATATATTTCATCATTGCTTTCATCTACTGGAACGTCAGCATATATATTGCATGGTACAGAAGCAGTACATGGGTCAAGTGGTCAAGTAGTTGAAGGAGATGTTGTTATTGCAATATCAAATAGTGGTGAAACTCAAGAGTTAAAAGCAACTCTTAAGACTCTAAAAGTAAATGGAGCAAAGATAATTGGTGTAAGTGGTAATGAGAGTTCATTTTTAAAAAATATTTCTGATATATTCCTGTTTGCAGGTGTTAAGCAGGAAGGAGATTGTCTCAATAAAGCTCCTCGTGCTTCAATTTTAGCTGAAACAATAATATTACAATCATTAAGTGTTGTATTACAATATGCTAAAGGTCTTAATACACAGCAGTATTTGAAGTGGCATCCAGCAGGAAGTCTTGGAAAGTCTATTAGAGAGGGGATATAATTTTATGAAATATAAAGGGATTATATGTGCAATGATAACACCATTTGATGAAAATCAAAATATTAATTCACAAGCAACATGTCAATTAATTGATTATTTGATTGAAAAGGGAATTTATGGATTATTTATTTTGGGCACTAATGGTGAATGTCATGTATTAACAGATGATGAAAAAGTTGAATTTGCAAAGATTGTTATTAATCATACAAATAATCGTGTACCTGTTTTTGTTGGAACAGGGGGTAATTCAACTCGTGAAGTTGTAGATTTATCTAAGAGAATGGAAGCGATTGGAGCAAGTGCATTATCTATTATTACACCATACTTTGTTACACCAACACAACAGGAATTAATCTTACATTACAAAACTATTGCTAATTCAGTTAATTTACCTATTATAATGTATAATATGCCAGGTAAGACTGGAATTAATATTGAACCAGAGTCAGTACGTGAATTATCAAAGATAAAGAATATTGTTGGAATTAAGGATAGTAGTGGTAAACTTGACAACATGAAAGCTTATATTGAAGCAACGAAGAATGAGAATTTTAGTGTGTTTTCAGGCTCAGATTCACTTATTCTGGATAGTCTAAAAGCTGGTAGTCAAGGAGCTGTTGCAGCAACAACAAACTTCCTCACAGAGATTGGTATCTCTATCTATGAAAACTTTATGAAAGGGGATTTGGAAGAAGCTCAAAAAGCTCAAAGTAGTATAGAAGAACTTCGACGTATACTGAAACTTGGAACAATTCCATCTGTTATGAAGAAAACTATTGTCTTGAATGGAATTAATGTTGGAACTGCACGACTTCCTGTAACTGAACCAACTGGGGAAGTACTTGAAGAAATTAAACGAGTAGTTGAAAATTATAGGACAATACTTAATAAAAGTAGTGAGAATAGATAATATAAATAGGGAAATTACACTGGTATATAATTAATATATATATTATAAAACATGACTAAAATTAATGAATAAGTAAAGTGGTTTGATGAGTATAGAGGTGATAATATGAAAAAGATGAATATAACCAAAAGAATGTCAGAATGTGGGGCTCTTGCAATTGTAAGAGAAGAAAATCTTAACCGTGCATGTGAAATTGCTGAAGGATGTATAAAAGGTGGTATAACAGTTATAGAAATGAGTTATACCCTAAATAATGCTGGAGAAATAATTCAAGGGCTTAATAAAAAGTATGGTGAAACACTTTGTGTGGGAGCAGGAACAGTTTTGGATAGTGAAACAGCTCGTCATGCTATATTACATGGAGCTCAATTTATTATTGCACCAAATTATAATGAAGGTGTAGCGAAGATTTGCAATAGATATCAGATTCCTTATGCTCCAGGATGTACATCATTGACTGAGGCAGTAGACGCACTAAGTTTAGGAGCAACTTTTATAAAAGCTTTCCCAATATCAGATTTCTATGGACCTAAACTAGTAAAGGTATTTAAGACACCAATACCTGATATGCCAGTTTTAGCAAGTGGAGGGATTAATATTGAAAACCTACATATATGGTTAGAAAATGGAGTTGATGTATGTGGATTTGGTGGTTTATTAACTAAAGGTTCTGTTGAAGATATTGCTAAAAATGCTAAAAAGATTCGTGAAATCATTAAAAATATAAGAAAAATTTAACATAGGGCTGTATCATAGTATCTTATAATTACTATGATACAGCCTTTTTAATATTATTCAAATTTAAAACAGTTTACATTTCTATTATATTACATATAATTTCAGTAATTTTATCTTAATTTTTCTATCTGGAAAAAAATGATTTAAAACTTAAGTTATGATATAATTTCATTAAAAGAAGGCGATTTTTAGTAAATATGAGAAAATAATGTGTTTTTAGGGGAAAAGTTAAATACAGATTTAAGTGAACAAGAATCGATAATTAAGATATTAAATGGTGAATAGGGCATCAAAAAAATTACTAAATTAAAAGTTTTAGAGGGAGAATCTTAGCAAGTGTGTGTGAAAATTCAATTTCAAACAAAAAATAATTGTAAATGAAATCAATTTATACACGTTGAAGATTCACTTTTATCATTATATTAAAAAGCAGAGTGAATTAAAAGTGAGTCTAAAGATAGGAGGATAATTAAAACAATGAAAGAAGACATTAGGTTACATCGAATGTGTAAAAAAGAACAAGCAACAAAGAATGAAGTTATATCAGAGGATATTCTAAAATCTATGAGTATTGGGGTCAGTAAACATTTTTTAGATGATTCATTTACAATAATATGGGGAAATACATCATTCTATCAATTATTAGGATATACAGAAGAAGAATTTTTAGTTAAATTTTCTAGTTTAAAAGATTATTATGAACAGAATCTTTATCATTTTGAATCTATGAAAAATCATTTTTTAGAGGCTTATCATCATGGCGAAAAGAGTATAGAATATCAAATTTGCATTTCAGCAAATAATGGAGACCCTGTTTGGGTAATAATGACTGGTATATTAATTGAATCACAAGATAATGAGAAATCAATGGTCTATATATTGTATTCAAAAATTAATGAGTTAAAAATAAAGCAAGAAGAACTATCTGATATGGAAAAAGAGAGTACAGAGAATTTTAAATGGATGATGTCAGAGTATGCTGGGAATGTTTATATTAGCGATATGGATACATATGAATTACTATACTTAAATAAGCACTCATGCAATACTTTACAGGCATCAGCAAATGAACTTATTGGAAGAAAATGTTATGAGGTAATTCAAGGTAGAACTTCGCCATGTCCGTTTTGTACAAATTCGTATTTAAAAAAAGATGACATATATGAATGGGAATTTTATAATAAAAAACTGAAACGAACATTTATAATTAAAGACCGTATGTTGAATTGGCAAGGGCGAAGAGTTCGTATTGAATTATCTTATGATATGTATAGTGCTGAATATAAATTAGCAAAAAAAGATCAGGAAAGAGAATCAATTTTGAAAACTATTCCAGCAGGAATGGTTAGATTAGATGCAAGAGATTATCTTACTATACTTTGGTGTAATGATATATTTTTGAATATGATTGAATATACAAAGGAACAGTTTGCAGAGGAACTTAATAATCAATGTGGATATTTATTTTCTGAAGATTATAAACGTAGTAAGAAACTGGCACAAGATTTGAAGGAGTCTGGGGATAATGTTGTATTTGAAGCAAAAATATATACACGTTCAAGGGAAGAACGTATATGGACTGTTACATTGTGTTATATCAGTGGGGAAGACAGTTGGGATGGAATACCATCTTTTTATAGTATAGGTATTGACATAACAAAGGAAAGAAAACAGATTGAGAAATTACAGCATATATCAGAGAAAGATGCATTAACAGGAATTTATAATCGTGCTGAGACTGAAAGGCAGATTAAGAAATATTTTGAAAAAAATTTAAATGTTATGGGTGCACTGTTTATGATTGATACAGATAATTTTAAACAGATTAATGATACAGAAGGGCATATGATTGGAGATATAGTACTTACTGAGATGGCATCAGGTATGAAAAAAATAATGCGTGACAGTGATGTTGTTGGAAGAATAGGTGGAGATGAGTTTACAATTTTTATGAAGAATATTTCCTCAGTTAAAGATGCAGAAAAGAAAGCAGAAGAACTATTGTATATGTTCCGTCATCTATTTCAGAAAGAAAAAAGTTTTCTAAAAGTAACTTGTAGCATAGGAATAGCTATATATCCAAAGGATGGTACTACATTCAAGGAAATATATGCAAGAGCTGATAAAGCCCTGTATCAAGCAAAAAATATGGGAAAAAATAATTATGTAATCTACAACCAAGATTATTTTAAAGAATTAGAAGAATTTGATTGTTCTTCTCTTGGTACAGTTATTGATTCAGAAAAACAATACGCTGAATATCCTGATAATCTTACACGTTATATATTCCGTATGCTTTATCAGACTGATGATATAGACCAGGCGATTAATATGATACTTGAGGTTGTTGGGAAACAGTTTGATGTAAGTCGTGTTTATATTTTTGAAAATACAGAAGATGGTAGATATACTTCTAATACTTATGAATGGTGTAATGAAGGAATCTCTTCTCAAATGGCTTATTTGCAAAACAGCAATTATCAAGACTATGAGGATTATGAAAAGCTTTTTGAGGATGAATTAGTTTTTTATTGTCGAGATATCCATACATTAAGTCCTAAACTAGAAGAATTGTTTTCTAGTCAAGGTATCCACTCTACACTTCAATGTGCATATAAAGAAGATAGAGTTTTCAGTGGATTTGTTGGATTTGATGAATGCACAGGACTACGTCTATGGTCACAAGAGGAAATAAGTACATTATCATTGATTTCTCAAATTATATCAATGTTTTTACAACGTAAAAAAAATAATAAACTTAATCAACAGATTCAACAATACCAGAATATTTTAGATAATATTGACCAGTGTATTTGTGTGATTAATAAAGAAAATAATTTTTTATTATATGTAAATAAAAAATTTAAAAATACATATTCTAAATTCCAAATTGGACAACCTTATTATCTTGATTCTATAGATATTCATAAGATATCCATTATATGGAATAAAAAAGAAGCATACCTATGTACTAGCACGATTTAATGGTAAAGTAAAGTTTATATTGGACTTAAATTAAATTTCGTTTTAAATAAGATATTATTTTAGTTGCTTACTGAAAAGACTAGAATCTATATTAATGAATTATACTAATTTTATACCACTATTAAAATATTGTTTGCTAAAAATAAAAAATAGCCTTAAAACAGTTGATTATAAAAAATTAACTGCTTTAAGGCTATTTTTATCTTTGTGACGAAATAGACACTTGCCATTTAGAATGTGACAATATAGTAGTTGTTTAGAAAAGGCACAAAGCATTATACTTTAACTAAAGTAAAATGTATTTTGCTTTTAGAATAAAAACAATTAGGAGGGAGCTATAATTGAAAAAGATAATATATGTATTATTTACAATTGAACTATTAATAGTATCTTTATTAGGTCTAAATATAGTTAAAGATAATGAAATTAATAATATTTTATATAACGATACAACAAGTATATCTGTAATGTTTAAAGATTATAAAAAGTTAAATAAAAATTATAGTAAGTGGATTAAAGATATTGCAGATGAAAATAATGTGACTATATCAAAGTATGTTTTTAATAATAATGAAAAATTATCTATATATACGACTGATACAAGTTTGAATAACAATATAAAGTTAAAATCAGGAAAATTTCCTAATACTAATTCAAATGAATTTATTAGTAATATAAACACTAATAATAGTAATCAAGTAGGTAAATTCTCAACTATGAGTAAAGACATATCAATTTTAATTAGGGATTTTGGTAAAATAAGTGAAGTTGGAGAATCAGGAATCTTGTATATTTCAACTCAAAATGAAGATACAATAAATAAAATATTAAGAGAACTAAATGTAGACAGAAGTATTTTTGTAGCAAGATTACATGATAGATATGTTAACTCAAATTTATACTTAAATCCTTCAATAATTAGAGATTTAATACTAATTATCCTTTGTTTCTTGGCTACAATAATACATTATTCAATTAGTGTGAGTAGAGAGGCTTCTATTTTAAGATTAAATGGATACTCTAAGCTAGATATAATTGCTAGAGTTATAAAAAATATACTTAGAATTATGATTTTATCATCTGTCACAGCATTATTAATATATATAATCTATATTTTAAAATTAAATATAGGTGTTAGAGCATGCTTATACTTTGCTATGTTTTCGATTATATGTATTTTGATAAATATTTTGATATCTATATTAATAGTTGGTTTTAATAGTAGAAGTTCTAAATATGTGCTATCTCTAAATGGAAAAAAATCTTATGGTTTTGTAAATATAATGCATTTCACATTGAAAATTGTATTTGTATCATTTCTTATATTATCCATAAATAACTGTATTTTAAATTATAATATGCTACAAACTCAGTTAGGAAATCTATCTGAGTGGGATAAAGCAAAAAATGTTTATAATCTTACTCTTAAAGATACAGGCGAACAATCTTTAGGAAAGGAAGAAGTAATTAAAAATGCCAAGATTAAAGGTTTCTATAAAAATTTGGTAGAAGAAAAAGATGCTTTCTTAATAGATTCAACTAATTTTGAAAAACTTGAAGATGGAAGTTACATGTATGAAATAAATTCAAAGGGTAAAAACCCAGAAGTAAGTCAATATGGTAAAAATATAAAAATAAATAAAAACTATCTTAAAGTTAACCCTATTTACTCAAATGGCAAAGAAATATTTAATCTAATCGATTATGGCGATAAGACTATAAATTTATTAGTTCCTAAAAAGTTACAAGTACATGAAAATGAGATTAAAAAAGAGTTTAGAGAATTATTTTATTTTGAAAAAATAGAAGTAGAAAATATGTACAATAAAGAGTTAAATAGAGAGTTAAATAAAACAAAGAAGTCAGATTTAAATGTTAATATAATATATGTAGATAATAATCAAAGCTATTTTACTTATAACTCCCTTGTTATGGATGACAATAGGAATCTCATTGATGACCCAATAGCAATAGTTGACATAGATAATATTGATGATTCTTTTTATCTTTCTTATATATCTAGATGTGTATATTTTAATTCTAAGAAATTAGATGCCCTTGCAGATATAAGTAACATTATTGAAGCTCAAGGTGTAGAAGCGCATATCCAAAGTTTACATGCTGTTTATAATGAGTATGGTTTAGAAATAAATAAACTAGAAAAATATTTGAATAGTGAAATTTTTACTATAATAATAATAGCAATATCAAACTTAATGATTACCTACAATATAGTAGCTAGCTACTATGAAAGAAATAAATATAAGTTATATATTAAAAAAATATTTGGTTATTCAACTACAGCTAGAAGTATGTTGTTAATAGTTTCATTAATATTAACAAACATTATTCCAATAGGCATTATATCAACAAGAGTAGATTTAAGTAATAATATTATCTTATTTGGACTTCTAATATTAGTTATAGAAGTAATTGTATCTATTGCATTAGACAAGATTATCTCAAATAGTTCATTTAATAAAATTATAAAAGGAGAACATTAAAAAGATGATTTCATTAATAAATATATCTAAAAAATTTAAAGATAAATCTATAATAGACAAATTTAACCTGGAAATTTCTAAGGGCGAGTTTGTAGCGATAACAGGAAATAGTGGTTCAGGTAAGACAACTTTACTTAATATAATGGGATTATTAGAAAAACCTAATTCTGGTGATATTATAATAAATAATATAAAAAATCCAAATAGTAAACAGATAAGAATTTTACAAAGGGATTTTTATGGCTATCTATTTCAAAATTATGCTTTAATTGAGAATGAAAATGTTGAAAATAACTTGAAAATTGCTTTAAAGTATCAAAAAAATATCAACCATAATGAAAAAATAAATTACGCACTTGAGTCTGTAGGTCTTAGAAAATACAATAAAAAAAAGATATACGAATTGAGTGGAGGAGAACAACAAAGGGTAGCATTAGCAAGAGTAATATTAAAAGAATGTGAAGTAATATTTGCAGATGAACCTACAGGTAATTTAGATAAAAAAAATAGAGACATAGTATTTGATATACTTAAAAGTCTAAATAAGAATGGTAAAACTATCGTATTTGTAACTCATGATTTAGAGTTATCGGAGCAGGCAGATAGAGTTATAAAATTGTAATAATATCAACTATAATAAATATAAGAAAGAGATTACAGCTAAATCAAGTTTAATAATAATACGAATAGAATTTAAACATTAAGTAAATTAGTAGTTTGTAAATATAAGTATAATATGATATCATAAAGGCTCAAAAGAAATTTTATATAATAAGAAATCTAAAAATAACAAATGGAGGACATATAAAGATGGAAAATTTACCAAATTGCCCGAAATGTAATTCAGAATATACTTATGAAGATGGAACTCTTTTAGTTTGTCCAGAATGCTCTCATGAGTGGGCATTAGGATTGGGAGCTGAAGAAGATTCAAATATTATCAAAGATGTAAATGGAAATGTATTAAATGATGGAGATTCTGTTACAGTAATTAGAGACCTTAAAGTAAAAGGAAGTTCATCATCTATAAAGATTGGAACAAAAGTGAAAAATATCCGTTTAATCCATGACTCATCAGATGGACATGATATAGAATGTAAGATAGATGGTTTTGGAGCTATGAAGCTAAAGTCTTCTGTTGTTAAAAAAGCGTAATATTATAAATAAGCTGTAGTGTTTATTGTTTTTCAGTACAGTATAAAACCATAAGAATCTATTAAGTAATAAAAGTTTGTTTATTTATCTTTATATTTTCTTATGGTTTTATTAAATATAAATTTTATTGAACACCAAAATATTCTCTCCTCTACAAATAAGCCAATCTTATTTAAACTAATATACTTTGTACTATTTATACTGAAATTGTAAATTTAAATGCTATGTTATTTAGGTTTGTATAGTTAATTTATATATTTCTGATTTTATAAATTGTATTTATTATTATATCTTGATTCTAAAATCATTAAAAATTTCAACTTCTATAAAGATTTACAATTTATCAAATACATTATGAGTATATAAACAATTTATTATTACAGTGCTACATTTAAAATAAGTCTTAGTATAAAGGTATTGTTACAAGTATAAAGAAACTTATGTATGCTATTGGAATAAATAATACCTTAAATTATAATTAAGAATAAGAACTGTTAAATAAGGGACTTGATTATCATTTAGTTATAGATAATATAATATTAAAAATAAAGTTTAAGAGGAGAAAAAATATGATAGATATACATAAAAATATATATGATAATAAGTTATTTGAGGAGCTAAAGATTGACTGTAAGAAGTGCTTTGGACTTTGCTGTGTAGCTCTTTATTTTTCTGCTTCAGATGGATTTCCTATCGATAAGGAATCAGGAAAACCCTGTATTAATTTACAACCAGATTTTAAATGTTCTGTACATAATAGTCTTATGAAGCGAGGTTTTAAAGGGTGTACTGCATATGATTGTTTTGGTTCAGGTCAAAAAGTAGCACAAGTAACATATAAGGGGATAGACTGGATGCAATCATCAGAACTAACAAATCAAATGTCTGAAGTGTTTTTAATTATGAGACAATTACATGAAATGTTATGGTATCTTAAAGAAGCATCTGTATTAAATATATCAGATACAATCAAATCAAAAATTGATTTAATAATTGAAGAAACTGAAAAGATAACTAATATGGGCCCAGAACAGATAATTAATTTGGATATCATATCACATAGAACAAAGGTTAATTTATTATTATCACAAGCGAGTGAGTCTGTGATGGGAAAGGTTAAATCATTTATCAAGACTTCTACTCTTAAAAACATGAAAAAATTAAGTAAAAATATAGATTTAATAGGAGCAGACCTTAGAAAAATAAATCTAATAGGAGCAGATTTAAGAGGTAGATTTCTAATAGCAGCAAATTTAAGAAATACAGATTTGAGTGGGGCAAATTTAATAGGAGCAGACTTAAGAGATTGTGATATTAGAGGTGCTAATCTTGAAAATAGTATATTTTTAACACAATTACAAGTAAATACTGCAAAAGGAGATTCTAGTACGAAGTTACCAGCTTCACTAATACGCCCTAAATACTGGGAAAAATAATTAAATTAATACATAATTTTACAAAATATGAACTTTTTTGACTTTAATTCATATTATACATTAGAGATTCTTTACAAGAATTTCTTAATATAATATAGGGAGAGATATAAAAATGAGTTATCAAAATTATAAATGTGAAAGAGATTATGTGTATGATGATTATAAATACAATAAGTGCAACAAGTGCTATAATGATTATGAGGAAATGACACATGTTCATGAATATTCAGAAAGTGTTAAGTTAGCAGAAGAATGTGAGGATAGACATAACCACCGTGCAGCAGGGGTTACTGGTGAAGCTATACCAATAAATGGAGGTACAAATCATGTTCATAAAATAAATGATAATGTAGATTTCCTTGACCATTTCCATAAGATATGTGTTACAACAGGGCCAGCAATTAGAATACCTGGAACTGATAAACACATTCACTTAATATGTGGAGAAACTACTGTTAATGATGGTCATTGTCATAAATTCCTTTTTACTACTCAAATAGAAGCACCTTTAGTATAAGCTGATGTGAATTATTGTAGTGAATTTGCTAGATTATAGTATAATAATATATAATAGATAATATTTAAACTTAATGAGGACTATGATATTTAACCTTCGTAGTCCTTTCTAAGTTTTGTATAAAAAAGTGTTATGCAATTAAAAGTGATATAGGGAGGAAATTTTTATGAAATCTGGAATAATTCTTGAAATGAAACAAATAAATTCAACAGAATATGACGAAATGTTGCAAGTCTGGGAATCATCAGTAAGAGCAACGCATGATTTTTTAACAGAAAAAGATATTGAATCTTTGATACCATTAGTTGAAATTGGACTTAAAGAAGTAGAAAATATAGTTTGTATAAAAGATAATGATATAATAAAGGGCTTTATAGGAATAGATAAAGATAAAATTGAGATGCTCTTTATAGAAGATAAATATAGAGGAAATGGTATTGGTAAAAAATTAATAAAATATGCTATAGATAAATACAATGTAAAATATGTTGATGTAAATGAGCAGAATAAAAAAGCTGTAGGATTTTATATTCACTTAGGATTTAAAGTGTTTGATAGGTCTGAAATAGATGGACAAGGTAACCCATTTCCAATACTACATATGAAATTAATTTAAAGTTATACTTCTCACTTATTCGCAAAAATATTTACTTAAATTTTTATACAAATAAAAGTCGTGACAGTTTTAGGACACGACTTTTTTACTACACTATTAAATTGAAATTTATCTGTTCTATATTATGATTATTAGATGTAGTTTTTTTATTTTAACTATGTACTTAAATACCAAGTATACCCATACCTATCAAGTACTTCAGCAGCGCCATCATTTTGATGTGGTGGTGGGTGTGGTAAAAATTCTTGTACAAGTGTACCACCTTCGGCAAGTTTTACAGATATTTCTTCTATCGCTTCTCGAGATGGTAGAACAACACAAATCGCCATGCCAGAAATTACAACAGGCTTGTCTGTATCCGCACCCATTATACAACCTTCGTATTTTGTGAAAGTAACACTTGCGTGCATAATAGGATTGTTTGGATTGCTGTCTAATCGCGCAAATATAGTTTTTCCTCCTCCGAAAGCCTCAGCATAAAAATTAAATGCTTTTTCACAAGTACCATTAAATATTAAATATGGAGTTAGCATGACCAATATATCCTCCTTGATATAGAATAATTTATAGTTGCACCTGATAATCTAAATTATGATTTAGTAAATTGTATCATAGGGAAAACTTGAAGTATATAATTTTTTATTATTATATTATACAAATTTATTAATTTAAAAAAATGTTATATGTACGGAAGGTTTACAGGATAAAATATAATAAAAAGATTAAGGTGACATTATAAAAAATGTATATTGACATTGACGCTACGTAATTGTATATACTTTGTCTTAAAGGAGATGGTAAATATGAATATTATAGAAATTCGCTCAGATAAAATATACAAGAAGATAATGGATGCACCAATAAACAAAAAAGAAGATATATACAGATATGAATTGATGAAGCCTTTTGAATTTAAGTGGAAGTGTATGAATGTTCCAATAGTTGCTAGACAGAAAGGTGGATATGATGTAATTATAGCAAGTGAAATGTTAGGGGTTTTATCGCCTAAGGATATTGATGAAAAGCAAAAAAAGAATATAAATGTGTTATCTGCTGATAAAATTTGGGCCACTTGTAAAGAAACCATAGAAAACTCTATAAATGCTTTTATAAAAGAAGGGTATGATTTAAACATTAAGGACTATAAATATTCAATATTATTGGCGAATCCAAATAGTCCTTATACAATATTAAGTGATGGATACTGGGGTGATGGTGGGATTCCTGGATATATATTTCTATCATTGGTTCCTAATGAATATACTATCAATAGATTACCAGTATTAATAGCACATGAATGTAATCACAATATTAGATTTCAGTTTATAGAGTGGAATAATAATGTAACATTAGAAGAAATGATGATAAATGAAGGTCTTGCAGAAAATTTTGCAACATGGATGTTTGGAGAGGAAATGTTAGGACCTTGGGTCAGTAGAACAGATATCGAAACATTAAATACTTATATAAAGCCAATAATAAAAAGTGCTTTAAAAGAAACTGGATTTCAAAATATAACATCTTATCTTTATGGTGATGATATAGCTAAAATGCAAGGATATTTTCCAGTAGGGTTGCCTTATTGTGCAGGATATGCTTGTGGATATTATATGATTAAGTATTATTTAGAAAAGACAAATAAATCAATAATCGAAGCGACTTTATTGCCTTATAGTGAGATAATCGAAGCAGTAAAAGAGTTTTGGGAATAAATTTTATAAATTGCATAATTTGAAATAAATTATGCAATTATTTTATTTTTAAGAAAAAATAAATTGACAATAATTTATAAGAAATATACAATAATATATATAAAGAAATATTTCAATATTTAAAAGTTTTAAGATTTCATATCTAGAGTACCTAACATTACATGTTAGTTTCTTGTTACTTATCTAATTACTTTATATTTCGTAGTTATATATAAAATTACTATAAAAAATGAAATATATTAAACAATCAACTAAAAAATGAAATATTAATAAAAAAAAATTCAAATTATAAATATTAAATGAATATAATTAAAACAAATATATAAATTTAAGTATAACACTCACATTTTAATGTATTGTGAAATTTTTGTTGAACTTTATGTACCATAACTTATAAAATTTATGTCATGTTATATTTGAATAAGTAATAAAATTGTAGATGTAAATTAATCTACAAAATTTATATGAAATGGAGTTGATGCTATGACAGAATTAATGATTATAAGTGGGTTAGTACTATTGATTTGTATAACTTCTAGCAAGGTATTGTATAAATTTGGAGTACCAATATTATTGATTTTTATCTTACTAGGGATGTTATTTGGGTCTGATGGGATGGTAGGAATCTATTTTGATAACTATGAACTGACAAAACAATTATGTTCTATTGGACTAATATTTATAATGTTTTTTGGAGGGTTTGGAACAAACTGGAATATGGCTAAACCTGTTGCTATACCTTCTATATTAATGTCTTCACTGGGTGTAATAATTACGGCTGGCGTTACAGGTATGTTTTGCCACATGGTAATAGGAACTAGTTTACTTGAAGGTTTATTAATTGGGGCAATTGCAGCTTCAACAGATGCTGCATCTGTGTTTGCTGTGTTGCGTTCTCAAAAACTAAACTTAAAGGGTTCACTTGCATCATTATTAGAAGTTGAAAGTGGAAGTAATGACCCAATAGCGTATATGTTGACACTAATTCTTTTGACATTGATGAATAATTCTGGGGTAGAACTTATTGCACCAATGGTAATAAAACAAATAGCTTTTGGGTTAGCTATAGGATTTATACTAGCAAAATTATCTGTTTATATTTTAAGACATTCAAACTTCGAGATAGAAGGATTTTATACTATATTTATAACAGCTATTGCAATACTTTCTTATGCATTTAGCGAGTATCTTGGAGGAAATGGATATTTAAGTGTTTACATTTCAGGTATTATTATAGGAAATAGTAGGATACCTCTTAAAAAAAGTTTGGTTCATTTCTTTGATGGAATTTCATGGATTATGCAAATAATGTTATTCTTTATGTTAGGATTGTTATCTTTCCCTTCTAAGTTACCAAATGTATTTGGTATAGCAATGGCCATATCTATATTCATGATAGTTATTGCAAGACCATTAGCAACATTTATAGTTCTAGCAAAATTTAAATTCTCAAATAAAGAAAAATTATTCATATCGTGGGTAGGTCTTAGAGGTGCGGCTTCAGTAGTTTTTGCAATTTATGCTGTTACTCAAGGAGTAGCCATAGAGAATGACATATTCCATATAATATTTTTTATAGCGTTGCTTTCAGTAGGAATACAAGGTTCATTGATACCAACTGTAGCCAGAAAGTTGGATTTAGTTGATGATAATACACCTGTATTAAAAACATTTAATGATTATGATGGAGAAATTAGCTCTAAACTTATCGAAGTAAATGTTGATGAGGGTAATAAATGGGCTAATAAGAGTATAATAGATTCTAATATACCAGACGATATATTAATAGTTATGATAAAAAGAAAGGAACAGGTTTTAATACCTAAAGGTTCAACCATTATAAAAACAGGGGATATTTTGGTATTGAGTGGAGATAGAATTGAAGAATTAATACAATTATAATTTATTTTGTATTGACTTTAACCTAAGGGGAAAGTTTAAACTTAAATTAATCAAATCTAATGCGCAGGTGATGAGATGTTTTCTATAGGAATGTTTTCTAAAATAAATAAAATAACTACAAAGACATTAAGGTATTATGAAGATATAGGGTTGTTAAAACCAGAATATGTAGATGAATTTACAAAATATAGGTATTATACAACAGAGCAATTACCTAAATTACATCAGATAATAACTTTAAAACAAATGGGTTTATCATTAGCTGAGATAAAAAAAGCTGTAGAAAATCCTGAAGAAGTTGAAAATATTTTAATGAATAAAGAAAAAGAAATGTTGGATGTAATTAAAAGTGAAGAATATAAAATAATTAAACTACGTAATTACCTTATGAATTTGAAAGGAGAAGTCAATATGAATGATGTAATTATTAAGTCTTTACCAAAAGTTAAAGTTGCTTCTATGAGAAAAGTGTTAAAGGGGTATGATGAACTTTTTAATCTATTTCCAAATGTAATGGCTGAAGAAATGATGAAAACAGGGTGTACATGTGCAGTTCCTGATTATTGTTTTAATATATATCATGATGGTGAATATAGAGAGACTGATATGGATGTTGAAATGTGTCAAGCTATAAATGATTTAAAGGAAGATACGGATATATTAAAATTTAAAGAATTAGATGCAGTTGAAAATGCAGTTTGTATATTACACAATGGTCCATATTCAACATTAGGAAAAACTTACGCAGATGCATTTAAATGGATAGAGGACAATAAATATAAAGTGGTTGGAAATCCTAGAGAATCTTATATAGATGGTATATGGAATAAAGAGAGTGAAGAAGACTGGTTGACAGAAGTTCAGATACCAGTGAAACGCATGTTATAATATGTCTACAAAGTATAAATAAGAATAAAAAAGGTGGTGTCTCAAAGTAAACATTTTAGTTTATGAGACACTCTTTTTCATATGAAATCAAGTATATTTTTATAATTACGATTATGAAAAAAGGCTTATCTATATTTTTAGACAGCCTCTTATTTTTTTATTATAATAGTTTTCTAAAGATGCTCTATTTATAAATTTTTATTAAAGACTTTATAAATAATTGTATTTAATATACAAAATATATATAAATATTGATGTTTTATATATAAAGTTGTATATTTTTTTAAGGATATAAAGTAAAAAAATATACAATATCAAGAAAAAAAGATATTGGGTATTTAAAGTAATACTTTATTTAATTTTAAGTAAATCGGGTATCTACATATATAGATACTAATTTCAAAGAATAGGAGGGTGTTTATATGGAAATATTCGCAATAGGACATTCAAATTATCCATATGATAAGCTTATTAATATGATAAAAAAATATGACATAAATTGTGTAGTTGACATTAGAGAAACTCCATATTCTAAATATAATATTCAATACAATAAAGAGGCATTTAACGAATCTCTTAGAAATTCCGGATTTTTATATATATACATGGGAAAAGAATTTGGAGCTAAAAGAACTAATAAAGATGTATATACGCAAGAAGGTTATGCAGATTTTGAGAAAGTAGCAAAAGAAGATATTTTTTTAAACGGAATAGAAAGATTAAAAAAGGGTTGTCAAATGGGTTATAGGATAGTTTTATTAGGAGCTATGCAAGAACCTATAAGATGTCATAGAAGTATCTTGGTGGGAAAAGTATTAAATAAAGAAGGTTTTGATGTAAAATATATAATGCATGAAGGAAATTTGGCATATCAGGAAGATATAGAGGAATCATTATTGGATAAGTATTTTAGTGATAGAAAGCAACTGAGTATTGACAATTTATTAGGGAGTGCATTAACGAGAGAAGAAATGATACAAGAAGGTTATAAGCTAGCTAATAAAGAAATAGGATATAGAACTGAGAAACTAGGTAAATAAAAATATACAAGTAGATAAAATACAGTACTTATCTTAAGTAAAATAATATTATGAATTTATAATAGCTAGGCATGATGTGCCAATTAAAAATATTCTAGTTATTTAATAATATCATTAAATTTAGGGTATTTTTTAATAGCACATCATGTTGCAGTTTTAAAAAATAAAATCTCTAATATTGCCATAATCAACTGTTCTATTAAGAGTAGGATGACTAGATATAAATCTAACTGTAATTTTTGAATTTAACAAACAAGGATTTGAAATTAAAAATACTCTATCTCCATTGACAATAGAAGTAATAGCTACTGGCAAAATATCTACAAATGTATCATATCTGTTTTTAGCAATTTGATAAGGATAATTTCCTACAAAAACAAATAGATTTAAATCATATATATTATCAGTAAACCAAGCCCATTGACCATAAACTTTGTCGATATTCATTGTGCCTAAACCAAGTGTATCAAAGTATGTTGCTATAGTTAAATAAATATTTTCCATGTTTTCTAAATATGAAACAGTATATCTTCTGAAACGTATGGGTGCTGTGGAAGAAATAGGATAAACCATATTTACATTTAGATTATTTGCATTTAAATTAACCAAAGTATCACATCCTAAAATTAGTCTATAAAATACAATATTTAAATGGATGCGATTTTGTTACATCTAAAGTGTAATATTTTATATATTGAAAAAGTGGTAAAAGTTTGGATGATTAAATAATATTATAAAAAATATATAAAATGTACTTATTGTTATTGCTACACGATAGTGATACAATATTAACGAAATATAGCTACTTTTAATAATAACGGAAAATATTTATATTAAATTAATAAATATTTTAAATGTGGTATCCATAAAAAATAATAAACATAAGATAATTATAAAGATATACTGTGTTCAAATGATATTAAACAAGATTTATATTATTTGAAAGCAGTATATTATAATGCGAACAATACAATTCTAAACTTTGCATTGTCAATTTACAGTTCGATAAACTAATTAAAAATTAAATTTATATAAAGAGGGAAAAGAGGAATAGGGATGTTTATAAGGAAAAATGTTATAAAGTTAGCAATTCCTATAATGATAGAGCAGACGTTTGTCATGCTTTTAGGAGTATTTAATACAATGATGGCAGGTCATATTGGGGAAGAAGCTGTATCTGCAGTTGGAATGGTTGATTCAATAAACAATATATTTATATCTGTATTTGCTGCACTATCTGTTGGAGCTACTGTTGTTGTAGCTCAACAAATAGGAAAAAAAGATGGTGAAAAGGTGAATGAAACTATTAAGCAGGCTCTAGTGTCTGGAGTAATATTATCCTTTACAATAACAATATTGATGTGGGTTTTTAGAACTGGTGTAATTAATTTATTTTATGGTTCCGCAGAAGAATTGGTAAAATCAAATGCAAAATTATACATAGAGTTTACATTATTTACGTATCCATTTATTGCGACACAACAAATAGCAAATGGTATTTTAAGAGGGTGTGGAGATGTAAAGAAACCTATGTATGTGACTATGTTTATGAATATAGTAAATGTAACATTAGGATATATACTTATATATGGTATTGATTTAAATCCTCTAGGAATAAATTTGCAAACACCATCCTATGGCATAACAGGTGCAGCTATATCTATTGCTATAGCTAGAATAATTGGATGTATAGTAATTATAAGAGTTTTATTTAAAGGAAACGAATTTATATCTATGGGTAAAATATTTCCATTTAAGATTGATGTTGAAACTCAAAAGTCTATATTTAATATAGGAATACCAGCTGGAGTTGAACAACTACTTTTTAATGCAGGTAAATTGATTGTTCAAGTATTTATAGTTACTATGGGAACATCAGCAATTGCATCCAATGCAATAGGAATGTCAATTGCATCCATAATAAATGTAATTGGGAATGCTTTAGCTTTGTCTGCTACAACCTTGGTGGGACAGTATATAGGACGTGGAGATATTAAAGGAGCTAAGAGTACTTTATTATATTTAACTAAATTTGCAACAATTTGTTTATTTATAGTAGGAGCTATATTTATACCAATTGCACCTTGGATTTCAAGTATGTATACTCAAAATGCTAGTGTAATTGACATCTCAACACAATTAATTCGAAGTGATTGTTTAGCTATGGTAATATGGCCTATATCCTTTGTATTATCAGCAGGGCTAAAGGGAGCCGGTGATACTAGATATACAATGATGACTGCAGTAATAGGTATGTGGATTTTTAGAATTTTTACAGGTTACGTATTGGGGGTTGTATTAGAATTTGGAGTGTTAGGAATTTGGATAGGTATGTATACTGATTGGCTTGTTAGAGGGACTTTATATTGTTTAAGATTAAGAGGAACAAAGTGGCTAAAACACAAAGTTGCATAGAATATATGAAATCACTTTTAGATGGATAACTCTATTTAGAAGTGATTTTTTATGTAGTTATTATCATAATTATAAGTATGATATATAAGGTGATTAAATTACATAAATAAAGGCTATAATAGTATGGATATTATAAATTATATATTGAGCAGAATTACATAATTTGGCGATAAATATTAGAAATATATATCTATAGAAAATAATATATATGGGTATATTATTAAATATAAAAAATATTAGGTATTTATTTAATAATAAAGGTGGGTATTGTTATGATAAATAAAATAGGAAAAATAACTCTCTATGTAAATAATCAAGAGGATGCAAAGTTATTTTGGACAGAAAAATTGAACTTTGTAGTAACTTATGAAAAGGAAATGGGTCCAAATATGAAATGGGTGGAAGTAGCACCAAGTAAAAATGAATTTACAACATTTGTGTTGTATGATAAAAATCTAATGATGAAGCAAAACAAAGAGATAAATGTATCTCATCCATCAATAATTTTAAGTACAAGAGATATTAATGGAACTTATGAACAAATGGCAAATAACGAGGTTGAGGTTGGGGAATTAATGGAGATGCCATATGGAAGGATGTTTTCTTTTAAAGACCAAGATGGAAATGATTATTTGGTTAGAGAGGATAAATAATTTTACAAAGTATTAAATTTACTCAATATCTGATATAATTAGAGACAATAATTATTATAAACTAGTCTAGGATTAGAATTATATAATTAAAAATTAAGTGTAAATTTTGAGTAGAGGTGATAAAATGTTTAAGAAAATGGCAGTACTAAAAGATATAGCAACTAAAATAGGTCGTAAAAAAGCGTATGAACTATTAGAAATGGTTGAAGGTAATGATGCCTTTGTAGCTGAGGTAAAGATAAAAAAGAATGGAATAGAATCTAAAAAAGAAGAAATTATGTTAAAAGATAATCAAAAAATAATATTAGAGTATATAGAAGGTTAAATTTTAAATACATATAAGTTGATATACTAAATTTCTGAGATGAGTTTACATAAAACTCATCTTTTTTACTTTTCAATAACTTTGTTTTATTATTTAATATACATTTTATCTCCTTAGAGTTGCTGATATATAAAAATTACTGATATAATAAAAGAATGGATATTAATGTAATATTTTATAGAAAAGAGGGGTATTATGCTTGAAATAAAAAATCTTTCCTTTAATGTTGAGTCTAACAATGAGGAACTAGGAATAATAAATGATGTTAGCCTTTCATTTGAGAGGGGAAAACTTATTGTTATCACAGGTCCAAATGGTGGAGGAAAATCTACAATTGCTAAGCTTATTATGGGAATTGAAAAAGCTACGAGTGGTCAGATAATTTTAGATGGAGAAGATATAACAAATCTTAGTATTACAGAAAGAGCAAAAAAAGGAATAGGATACGCATTTCAACAACCACCAAGAATAAAAGGTATGACAGTTGAAAATTTACTTACACTTGCTCATGGAAAACCATTGTCTACTGATGTATGTTGCCAATACCTTACAGATGTTGGATTGTGTTCAAAAGACTATTTAAATCGTGAAGTTGATAACTCTCTTTCTGGAGGGGAAATGAAAAGAATTGAGATAGCAACTCTTTTTGCTAGAGATTTAAAGGTTTCTATATTTGATGAACCTGAAGCAGGGATAGACCTTTGGAGCTTTGGAAAACTCAATGAAAGTTTTAAGAAAATACATGAAGAGTCTAATCAGACTATAATCATAATTTCTCACCAAGAAAGAATATTAGAGTTAGCTGATGAAATAATTGTTCTACAAGATGGTTCAGTAAAAAGCCATGGAACAAAAGAGGCTATATTACCTGAAATCATGTGTCAAGTTAATTCAAGTTGTGAATTAATGAAAGACATGAATTAATTAGAAAGGAAGGCAAATTAAATGAACAAAATAGATTTAAATCTTTTAGAAAAAGTTGCTGAACTTCGTGGAACTCCATTAGGAGCATACAATATACGTAAAAATGGGCAAGGAGTAGAGAGACATTCAACTGAAAATGTAACTATAATTCCTAAAACTGATAAACCTGGAATAGATATTATAGTAAAGCCAAATACAAAAGGAGAAAATGTACATATACCAGTAATAGTAACAGAGGCTGGTGTACAGGATATGGTATATAATGATTTTGAAATTGGAGAAAATGCAGATGTTGTTATAATTGCTGGGTGTGGTATACATAACTGTGGTTGTGATGATAGTGAACATAATGGTATACATAGATTTTTCTTACGTAAAGGAGCTCGCCTAAAATATGTAGAAAAACATTATGGTGAAGGTGATGGAGAAGGAAAGAGAATTTTAAATCCAGTTACTATTGTCAATATGGATGAGGATTCATATTGTGAAATGGAAACAATTCAAATTAAGGGTGTAGATTCAACTAAAAGAGAAATGGATGCAAACCTAGGTAAAGGAGCTAAAATAGTTGTATTTGAGAAATTATTAACTCATGGTAATCAAGTTGCAGAATCTAATATGAAGGTTATCTTAGAGGGTGAAAACTCTTCTGCTCAAGTAGTTTCTCGTACAGTTGGGCAAGATAATTCTAAGCAAAAGTTTAATCCTTGTGTTATTGGGGATTCCCTTTGTTCTGCACATGTTCAATGTGATTCAATAATTATGGGAAATTCTCAAATTAGTGCTATACCTGAAATTGCTGCAAATCATCCAGATGCTCTTTTAGTACATGAAGCAGCTATTGGAAAGATTGCAGGAGACCAAATACTAAAGATGATGACATTAGGTCTTACTGAAGAAGAAGCCGAGCAACAAATACTTAATTGCTTCTTAAAGTAAATTAAAGATTTTATTTAATTTAATATAATTAATATAGTATAATATAGTGAATAAGTCTAAAATATTTTTATTTTTAGGCTTATTTTCTTTATGTAAGAAAAGCTATTAGAGAAATTATATTGTAATTAGGATGTGGAATAAATGAAAAATTTACTTATAAGAAATGGGACAATAATATCTCCAACAGATGGTATCAAATTTGAAAAAAGAGATATCTTGGTTTTACATGGGAAAATATATGCTATTGGATTGAACCTTAAAGAGAAAATAAGAAAAGAAAAATTACTTACAAATAAAGAGTTCGAGATAATAAATGCCGATAATATGTATATTTCCCCAGGATTTATAGATGTTCACACCCATTGTTATAAGAGAAAATTACCTACAGGTATGGATTCTGATTCAATTGGAATTGAAAAAGGTTCTACAGTTATATTTGATGCAGGTACAGCTGGTCCCTCAAACTACTATGATTTTAAAAAAAAGTATATGGATGAGTGTAAAACAGAAGTATATTCTTTTTTAAATGTTACAAATGAGGGACTAAATATATTGAATGAATCAACTTCTTTAGATGTTATAAATTTTGACAAGGTTGAGTCAATTGTAGAAAAAAATATAGAAAAGATAAAGGGTATAAAAGTAAAAGCGAGTAAATTTCAATCTAATGAAAGTGGTATAGATATAATTAAGAAATCAAAGCAAGTTGCTAAAAAATTAAATTTACCCTTAGTGGTATATATAGGAGAGTATCCATCATATATAGATGAAGTAATGAATATTTTGGGAAAAGGAGATGTGGTTACACCGGTATATGGAAATAGTACAAATGGAATCCTTAAAGAATCTGGCACATTAAGAAAATCAGTAATAAATGCAAAGAATAGAGGAGTATTGTTTGATGTATGTCATGGAGTGGACCAATTTGATTTTAAAGTTTTTAAAAAAGCAATAAAGCAAGGTTTAGAGCCTGACCTAATAAGTACTGATATGCATATAAAAAACATGAAAGACGTAAACTATTCTCTTTTAAATGTTATAAATAAAATTATGGAACTTGGGATATCCCTAGAAAAGTGTATAGAAAAAGTAACTGAATACCCAACAAAGATTTTCGATTTACATGGAAATAAAGGCAGAATAAAGATTGGTGGAGAAGGTGATTTTACAATATTTACAATGGAGGAGTGTAATGATATTATAAAAGACTACAATAATAATGAACTTGTTTTAAATAAAAAATTAAGATTGCAATATACTGTAAAATCATGGATGAAAAGCAGTGAAGTTTATAGACATGGATACGAAAATACTATAATAAACTAAACAATAGTGATAAAATAATAAATATATGTTTAAATTGGTATATATTGGATAAATATCTAAGGAAACAACAATTAAAAAATAATAATTTTAGGGGAGGTATTTTAGTATGAAAGCATTTGTTGATAAGGATGTATGTGTAGCTTGTGGAGCATGTATAGGAACATGTCCAGACGTTTTTAGTATGAGCGATGAAGGGCATTCAGTAGCAATTGAAGGAGAAATACCAGCAGATTTACAAGATTTATGTAAAGAAGCCGAAGAAGGATGTCCAGTTTCAGCTATAACAGTTAAATAGAGCTGTTTAAATTTATTTTTAAAATAAATATATAAGATTTAATTGGTACTTAAGCTATAGTATTAGAAACTTCTATTACTATAGCTTTTTAAAATAGATAAACTTAATATATAAGATATTACTTTTTATAAATATGGAGGACTGAAATATGAAGAAAAATTATGAAATAATATTGTTTGATTTAGATGGAACACTTACAGACCCTAAAGAAGGAATAACAAAGTCTATCCAGTATTCTTTAAATAGCTTTGGCATAGAAGAAGATTTGGACAACTTAGAACAATTTATAGGACCGCCATTACATGATACTTTTAAGGAATATTATAAATTTGAGGATAAAAAAGCTAAAGAAGCTGTTGAAAAGTATAGAGAATATTTTGCTGATAAAGGGATATTTGAAAATAAAATTTATGAGAATATGAAAGAGATATTAGAAATGCTCTATAAAAATGGTAAAATATTATTAGTAGCAACTTCTAAGCCAACAGTTTTTGCAGAAACTATACTTAGATATTTTGATATAGATAGATATTTTAAATATATAGCAGGTAGCAATCTTGATGGTACAAGAGTGAATAAAAATGAAGTTATACAATATGTACTAGACCTATGTAATGTAAAAGATAAAGATAAAGTTATTATGGTTGGAGATAGAAAGTATGACATAATTGGAGCTAAAAAGATAGGTATAGATTCTATTGGAGTATTGTATGGGTATGGTTCTTTTGAAGAGATTAGTGAAAGTGAACCTACTTATATTGTCGAAAATGTAGAGTCTATAAAAGATATTTTGTTATAAATATCTTTTATAGACAAAAATATTACAAAATGGTGTCGCATATTTAAAAATATGATATTATAGTTAAGGAAGTCATTTAAAAAAGAGGAGGATGCACTTAAAATGAAATCTATTTTAATTATGGGTGGAAGCGACTTCATAGGTTCTGCACTTGCTAAGCGCTTGATTAAATGTGGGTATCAAATTGATATACTTACAAATGGTAAAAAGGAAATAGATTATAATGGTTTTAAAGAACATCTAATTTGTGATAGAAAAGTTCGAAAAGATATGGAAAACATTATCACAGGAAGAAAATATGATTACATATATGATATGACAGCATATACAAAAGAAGATGTAAGTAATCTGATTGATTTTATAAGCATGGATAACTTAAAAAAGTATATAGTATTGTCAGCAGGAGCAGTATATAAAGATAGTGGAAGAAATATAAAAGAAGAAAATGAGAAAGGTGAAAATGAAAACTGGGGAAAATATGGGTTAAATAAAAAAGAGGCTGAAGATTTTATTATAAATAGCCCTATACCATATATAATTATTAGACCAACTTACATATATGGTGAAAATAATAATTTATATAGAGAGTATTATTTCTTTGAAAAAATAGAAAAAAATGAAAAGATACCAGTACCAAAAGGAAAACAAGTTAGTAATCAATTTATATATATTGGGGATTTGGTAAAGGTATTGGAAAGCATAATGAAAAATCCTCATGTAAGAGAGGCCTATAATGTGACAAATCCACAGTTAATTTCTTGGGATGACCTTATATATACATGTGGAGAAATTATTGGCAAAGAACCTATAATAAAATATGTAGATATGGAAAAAGTAGAGTTTAGAGAAAGAACGTATTTCCCATTTAGAAATATAGACTTTAATCTTGATATAAATAAGCTTATTGAACATGGGCTTTATATACCAAACGTGTTACTAAAAGAAGGTCTTACAGCAACATATAAATGGTTTTCAGCAAATAAGCCAAAAATGCATGACAGAAAAATGAACAAAGTTGAGTCTGTAATGCAAATAGTTTAAAAAAATAAATAAGTAGGTAGATATTTTGAACTCAAAAATTAAGTATTTTTTAAAATTTTTTATCTTAATATTTATTTTGATTTTTATATACTCAGTTGCGATAGAGCCGAGTCTATTAATTGTGAAAAAATATAATATAAGTGAAAATGGAGCATTGATAAAAAATGATACAATTGAGAGTAAATCTGAAAGTGTAAAAGTAGTTCAAATTTCAGATACTCAAATAGGTAGTTTTTATTCAACTAAGAATCTCAAAAAAGTAGCTAATAAGATTAACACTTTGAATCCAGATATAATAGTATTTACTGGTGATTTAATTGATTACTCCAATAAAAATCCAAGTGTAGATGAAATTACAACTATTTTATCAAGTATGAATGCTAGGTTGGGAAAATTTTCAGTATTTGGCAATCATGATTATATGTATAAACTTCCTAGGTATTATAGGCAGATTATGAAAAATTCCAACTTCAATCTTTTAGTAAATGAAAATAAAAAAATAAAATTAAAAGATGATAAATATATTAATATATTAGGTGTTGATGAAATATTAAATGGAAATCCTAATATAAAATATCTGGAGAGTCAAATAGATAATAAAAGTTTTAATTTATTGTTAGCACATGAACCAGATTTAGTAGATATGCTTAGTAAAGATACAATGAATTTAGTTCTATCTGGGCATAGTCATGGTGGTCAAATAAGATTACCTATTAAGGGAGCATTAGTTACTCCTCCATATGGAAGGAAATATACTAAAGGGTTTTATGATATAAATGGAAATCATTTATATGTGAGTTCGGGTCTTGGAAGTACAAAGTTACCATTTAGATTTTTTAATATACCAGAGATAATAGAATTTAATATTATAATCTAACATAAAATATTTAGAAAATATAATTTTGCTTTTTATAATATGTAGATGTATATACTGTAAAAATGGATTAAACCAGTAGATTGAATGAATTAATAGATTAAATTAATATATAAAATATTTAAGTTATAATTAATGTATTAGACAAAATAAATACTATTAAGAACTATTAAAATATAGATTAAAGATAATAACATATAATAAATAAAAAAGTAAGATTGTGTAGATTATATAAAGATTATTTACAATTAATACAATCTTGCTTTTTTATTTAAAAATTTTAATTATTATTTAAAATTTTTTATCTTCTCTTTATCCCATATAAACAATTTCTCAGAATTATTTAAAGCACCAAATACATTTCTTTTAAAATCAGGCATCTCTTTATTTAAATTAGCAATAAGATTTTTTATGTACTCTCTCCTAGTATGACCATTTGCAGGGCAGGGATTTGTGATAATAGGATAGTTAGAATCTTTTGAAATTTTCTTAGTCATATACTCTTCTATGTAAACCATAGGTCTTATAACTGTTAAATCCTGTCTGTCTAGGTATGTCTTTGGGGAAAAACAATTTACTCTACCCTCATAAAACATAGACATTAAAAATGTCTCAATTGCATCATCTTTATGATGACCAAGAGCTACTTTATTACATCCAAGTTTTTTAGCATTATCGTTCAAAGCACCTCTTCTTAAATTAGCACATAATGCACAAGGATTCTTTTCTTGTCTTATATCAAATACAATTTCTTTTATGTCAGTTTGAAATTCATAAAAAGGAACATTTATTTCTTTACACAATTTATCTAGTGGAGAATTATCAACACCTCCAGTATTTAATGTTATGGCTATCAATTCAAAGTTTTGTGGAGAAAATCTTTGATAACTTTTAAGTATATGAAGTAAAGTTAAACTATCTTTTCCACCAGAAAGTCCAACCGCAATTTTATCATTTTCTTGTATCATATCAAAATCTTGTATAGCCTTACGAGCTTTACTTAGAAGTTTTTGTATAGACATTTTATCACCATCCTTTAAAAATATTAAATTTAAGATTTATTTAAGATTTACTTATAAAATACTTAAGTCTTATACTCTAAAATTAACATTATAGCAAACATAACAAAAAGGAGAAGATTTAATTATGAAAAAATTTAAATTAATAGGAGCCATTATTTTAGTAGTATTTATAAGTGTATTTATATCTAAAGATAGATTACTTAAGAAAGATAACGATCCAATAGTAGCTGCTCAACATGATTCAGAACAAGATGTTGAGGCAAATTCTCAAAATAAAAATCACTCAAATAGTATATCAAATATATTATTGGTAAACAAGACAAATGGAATTAGCAAAAACTATACTCCTGAAAATATTACTAAGGTAAACATACCTTTTGTTGAAGAAGCAACAGAGGAAGAAAAACAAATGGCAGGAGAACCTGCAAAGGCAGTTGAAGATTTAGTTAAGCAAGCTAATTCAGAAGGAATACAGTTTTTAGGGTCTTCAGCATACAGATCTTATGATACTCAACTGGATACTTATACAAGAAGGGTAAAATCTCAGGGACGAGAAAAGGCAGATGCATATGTAGCAAAGCCTGGTTACAGTGAGCACCAAACTGGACTTTGTATTGATTTAACAAATCCAGAAAGATGGTTTGTTGGAAGTACAAAAGAAGCTAAATGGTTGGCAGAAAATGCTCACAAGTTTGGATTTATAATAAGATATCCTGAAGGTAAAGAAGATATAACAGGTACAGCATATGAACCATGGCATATTAGATATGTTGGTAAGGATGCTGCCGAGGAAATTTATTCAAAAGGATTAACTTTAGAAGAATATTTACAAAATAAATAATATAAATGTGTAAATAATTTGTATTATATTGGAAATTTAGAAATTAATAAATTTATAGATTACACTAACTAAAATATAGTATAATTTTATATGAATAAAGCTATATACAAAGATTAAGTTAGGATGTGTAAAAATGAATAATACAGTTCTTGTTGTGGATGATGAAAAGGAAATAAGAGACCTTATAGAGATATATCTTTTAAATAGTGGATATAATGTAATTAAAGCTGAAGATGGAAAAGAGGCTCTAGATATTTTAAAAAAGGAAAATATTCATTTAATGATATTGGATATAATGATGCCTAAAATGGATGGGATAGAAGTTTGTAGAAAAGTTAGAGAAAGTTTGAATATACCAATACTTATGTTAAGTGCAAAATCAGAAGACATGGATAAAATACAAGGGATAATGACTGGTGCAGATGACTATTTGACAAAACCATTTAACCCACTTGAACTTACTGTGAGAGTGAAGTCGCTGATTAGAAGAGCATATTATTTTAGTGGTGCTAATAATGAAGATAAAGATGTCATAAAGGTTGGAGTAGTAATTATAGATAAGGAAAAACATAGTGTAACAGTGGCTGGAAATGAAATAATTTTGACATCAAGAGAATTTGATATATTATATTTACTAGCAAATAATAAAGGCAGAGTATATAGTACAGAAGAAATATTTGAAAAGGTATGGAAAGAGAAATATTACCAATCTAATAATACTGTAATGGTTCATATGAGCAGAATAAGAGATAAAATTGAAAAATATACAGATGGAGAAAAAATAATTCATACTGTATGGGGAGTAGGATATAAAATTGAAAAATAAAAGTTTATTAAATCATATGTTTCGACCCATATTAGATCTTATAATAAGCTGTGCTTTAACTTCAATGCTTATTTTAACAAGTATGTATATAATAAAATCATTATATGTCAATAGTGATATGTCTGTAGTTAATCAACTTGTATATCAAGCAAGAGATTTCAGAAGTCTTATAGGGTATGATTTATTTTATCCATTTTTATTTACAATCACATCATTAGCAATTTATTCCATTATATCGTACAAGAGAAATAAGCAAATTGTAGATTTTATAAGAAAGACTAATAGAAAAAATCAAAAATTAGAAATCATTAAAAGTGCTGTAAATTTAATGGATGAAGGTAACTTAGAAAAAAGTATAGATATTGAGTATGATTTAGATATATTAAAGGATAAAGAAAAGGATGATATTGATGAACTAGCACATAAAATCAATAATATAGTCCATCAACTTAGAAATATAACTATTGAAGAGAGACAAGCTCAGCAGACAAAAACAGATTTAATAACAAATGTGTCACATGACTTAAGAACACCTTTGACATCCATAATGGGTTATTTAGGAGTGATAGAAGAAGGTAAGTATAAAGATGAAGTTCAGATGATGTATTATGTTGATATTGCATATGAAAAATCGAAAAATTTAAATGTTCTTATAAATGATTTGTTTGAATTGACTAAAATGCAAAATAATACAATAAAATTAAACAAAATAGAAATAAATTTAGTAGAGTTATTAAGTCAAGTAGTATCTCAATTTGAAATTTATTTTAAACAAGAATTTATGGTTAGTAGAATTAATTTTAATGAAGAAAAATTAATTGTAAAAGCTGATCCAAATAAATTGGTAAGAGCATTTGAAAATCTTATAACTAATGCTGTGAAATATGGAAAAGATGGGCATTATGTAGATATAGTCACAGAGAAAAAGGAAGATATGGCGGTTGTAAAAGTGATAAATTATGGGGAACCAATTCCAGTGTTAGATTTACCAAATATATTTGATAGATTTTATAGAGTTGAAAAATCGAGAAATAGAAATGTTGGAGGTTCTGGATTGGGTCTTGCGATTACAAAAAATATTGTAAATTTACATGATGGAGAAATTACTGTTTCAAGCGATAAATATCAAACTATGTTTGAAGTACAACTGCCAATAATACAATCAGCTTAGTTATAAAATAAAAGTACGATTATGTGATATAAATATTATAACAATAAAGTGTTTACAAAAATAAAAAAGTAATATATAATTTAAGTCAGTTTAATAAGATACTTATCAAGAGTTAGGGGAGAGAGTTAGCTCAGTGATCCTATACCAACCTTTTATCAGGTGGTCCTGCTAACAACGATGAGATGACTTGAAATAATATACTCTTCTTATCAATAATAGATAGGAAGAGTTTTTTTTAGAATTAATGTAACAAATTTTAAAGTATAATGGAGGATTAAATAATGGAAAAAGTAGAAAGTTTTAAGCTAGACCATACAAAAGTAAAAGCTCCTTTTGTAAGAAAGTGTAGTGTACTTGATGGAGTAAAGGGAGATAAAGTAACTAAATTTGACTTGAGATTTTTACAGCCAAATGTAGAAAGTTTTGGAACTGCTGCTATGCACGGTTTAGAGCATCTTTTAGCTACTTATTTAAGAGATACATTAGATGGTGTAATAGACTTATCTCCAATGGGATGTAGAACAGGATTTTATTTAATACTATGGGGAGATGTAGATGCCAAAACAGTTAAGATTGGTTTAGAAGAAGCATTAAAAAAAGTTCTTGAATCAGATAAAATGCCAGCAGCTACAGCTATAGAATGTGGAAACTACAGAGACTTATCTTTATTTGGGGCAAAGGAATATGCAAAAGATGTTTTAGATAAAGGATTTTCTTTAAATATATATGGAGAATAATTTAATTGGAAGAGAAGATATAAGCATAAATCAAAGTGAAGTTTTAAGATATTTACAATACAGAGGTCAAGAGATAGATAAAGACCTTAAATATACTATTGATGAATGTGTAGCTATAACTAAAAATAAAATAAATCCTAGATATTTATCTAGGATTTATCCTATTAAAATAAATAAAGATAATGTTGTAGAATTAGAGGGAACAAATTTAACATTAGAGAGTAAAGATGTATATGAACTTTTAAAAGAATGTAATGAGTGTGTAATTATGGCAGCTACTATAGGGATAGATATAGAAAAAGAAATAAGACGACACTCTTATTCAAATTTAACAAAAGGACTAATAATTGATTCATGTGGAACAACAGCAATAGAAGAAGTGTGTGACATTGTTCAAAATAATTTAGAAAAGGTTTTTTTAAAGCAAGATAAATTTATAACTATGCGATATAGCCCAGGATATGGAGATTTACCAATAGAAAAAAATATAGATATATTAAACGTTTTGAATGCTCAAAAACAAATAGGTCTAACAATTACTTCTAATGGAATTATGATACCGAGAAAGTCAGTAGTGGCTATTATAGGTATTTCTAATACAAGAATAAATAAATCTAAGAAAGAAAAGTCGTGTGAAAATTGTAAAAACTATAGAAACTGTACATATAGAAAAGGAGCGAACTCTTGTGGAAATAAGACAATATCTGAAAAATAATATATTAATATTTGATGGTGCAATGGGAACAATGCTTCAACAAAAAGGGTTAAAGTTAGGTGAAAATCCAGAAGTATTTGGTCTTCAAAATCCAGATAAACTTATAGAAATACATACAGCATACTTAGAGGCAGGTTCGAATGTAATTCTTACAAATACTTTTGGATGTAATGAACTAAAATTAGATAGTAAGTATACTGTAGAAGAAGTGATTGACAATGCTGTTTTGGTGGCTAGAAAAGCTATAGAAAATGTAGATAATACTAAACCAAGATATGTAGCTTTAGATATTGGTCCTATAGGAGAAATGCTAGAGCCTATGGGTACTTTAAGTTTTGATAAAGCATATGAAATATTTAAAAGACAAGTACTACAAGGCGTTAAATCTGGAGTTGATGTAATAGTAATAGAGACTATGATGGATTTATATGAAGCTAAAGTAGCTGTATTAGCAGCAAAAGAAAACTCTGATTTACCTATTTTCTGTACTATGACATTTGATGAAGGTGGAAGAAGTTTTACTGGATGTATGCCAGAATGTATGGTGGCTACTATAGAAGGTCTAGGTGTAGATGCAATAGGAGTTAATTGTTCATTAGGACCTAAACAACTTTTACCAATAGTTGAAAAAATAGCATCAAGAGCTACAGTCCCTGTTATGGTTCAAGCAAATGCAGGTCTTCCAAATATAGTTGATGGAGAGGCTATATATGATGTTGATGCAAAAGAATTTTTTGAAGGGGTTAAAAAGTTCGTTGAAGTTGGTGCTACTATAATAGGTGGATGTTGTGGTACGAATCCAAGTTTTATAAAAGAAATATCTGAGAATATAAATTCTGTTACAAAGGGATGTATCGAGAAAATTGATAAATGTGTAGTCTGTTCACCATCAAAATTTGTGGAAGTACAATCGCCTACAGTTGTTGGAGAAAGATTGAATCCCACAGATAGAAAATCTCTACAAGAAGCATTAAAAAATGAAAATGTTGATTATGCTATAAATTTAGGTTTAGAACAAGTAAATGCTGGAGCACAAATACTTGGAGTAAATGTTGGTCTTCCAGAGATTGATGAAAAAAAACTAATGCCAAAATTAATAAGAGAGATTCAAGCAGTAGTAGATACACCTTTACAAGTTGATTCTTCCAATGTAGAGGCCTTAGAGCAAGGACTTAGATATTATAATGGTAGAACAATAGTAAACTCTGTAAATGGCAAAGAGGAGTCTTTAGAAAGTATATTACCAATAGTTAAAAAGTATGGTTCATGTGTGGTTGGACTTACACTTGATGAAAAGGGGATACCTAAAAAGGCTGAAGAAAGATTTGAAATAGCAAAAAGGATAGTTAATAGAGCAGTTTCTTATGGGATAAAACCAAAAGATATATTTATAGACTGTTTATCATTAACTGTTTCAGCACAACAAGAAGAAGCAATAGAAACTATAAAAGCTATAACAATGGTAAAGACACTAGGAGTAAAAACTATATTAGGTGTTTCAAATATTTCATTTGGTCTTCCAAATAGGAAAGCACTTAATGCTTCTTTTCTAACATTAGCTTTAGGGGCAGGGCTTGATTTAGCAATTATAAATCCAAATGAATATAGTATGATGGAAGCTATCAATTCTTTTAAAATATTAAATAACACAGATAAAGGATGTATAAACTATATAAATCAATATAGCAATATAAATAATTCAAAAAAGTCGGATTCATCTACAAAGATTGATAAAGATTTGCCCTTGGATATTTTAGTTGAAAGAGGATTAAAAGATGAAGCAAAAAATGTAACACTGAATCTTTTAAAAGAGAAGGATGAAAATTATATATTAGATGAGATTTTAATTCCTGCTCTTGATAAAGTAGGAAAAAGATATGATAGTGGAGATATATTTTTACCACAATTGATTCAATCAGCAGAAACGGTAAAAGTTTCATTAAATACAATAAAGGAAACTTTATTAAGTAAAAGTAGCAATAATGTATCCAAAGGAAAAATAATAGTTGCTACAGTAAAAGGTGATATCCATGATATTGGGAAAAATATAGTAAAAATAATGCTAGAAAATTATGGATATGAGGTTATAGATTTAGGTAAGGATGTCCCTATTGAAGAAGTAGTGGAAGTTGCTAAAAATAGAAATATAAAATTAGTAGGATTAAGTGCACTTATGACTACGACTGTTCAAAGTATGAAAGATACAATTCAGGCACTGAGAGATAATGAGATAAATGCAAAGGTATTTGTAGGAGGTGCAGTTTTGACAGAAGAATACGCTGAAGAAATGGGTGCTGATTATTATTCAAAGGATGCAAAGTCTGCTGTTGAAATAGCAAAGTTAAATTTTTAGCATATAAATTAAAATAAAGGTTTTACTAAATAGGATATTTTATATATAATATAAATATAAGTTTTAGATACTTATGTTTAAAACAATAGGAATTAATCTATAATAATGAGATTAATTAATATAAAAAATATTTATCATCAACATTAAAAAGGGCTGGGAAGTCTGGTATAACTTCCATCAGCCCTTTTTAGTTAAAATCATATGTTAAAAAGCCCAATTACCATTTTTAAAAATCTGTATTTGCTTTCCATCATAAGTCTCACCAATAATATCCATATCAGCAGAACCAATCATAAAATCTACATGTGTTAAACTATCATTTACACCATGTTCATCCAATTCTTCATCTTTTAAATTGTTTCCACCTTCCAGACAAGTCTTATAAGCAGAACCAATTGCAAAGTGGCAAGAAGCATTTTCATCATATAGAGTATTATAAAAAATTATATCCGTATTGGATATTGGCGAGTTGTATGGAACAAGAGCAACTTCTCCTAAATAATGAGAGCCTTCATCCGTTTCAATAAGTTTTTCTAGTGTATCTAGTCCCTTTTCAGCAGAGAAATCTATTATTTTACCATCTTTAAATGTTAAGAAGAAATTGTCAATTATGTTTCCACCATAAACAAGAGGTTTTGTACTATAAACAGTTCCATTTACTTTAAACTTATGTGGCATTCCAAAAATCTCTTCAGTTGGAATATTCGGATTAAAACTTATTCCATTAGGGTCTTTGGATGCTCCACTTAGCCAAACATGACCCTTTGGCAAGTCTAGAGTCAAATCAGTTTTTGAGGATTTATATTTTAAAGTTTTAAAGTTATTTTTATTTAGAAAGTCCATTTTAGATTTAAGATTTTCATTATGTTCTTCCCATGCTTTTATAGGGTCCTGACCATCTACTCTTGAACATTTAAATATAGCATCCCACAGTTTTTCTATTGCTTTATCTTCTGATAAATTTGGAAACACTTTTTTTGCCCAATCTTTTGTTGGCACAGAGACTATACTCCATTTACATTTATCAGTTAGAGTGTAAGAACGCCATTCTTTTAAAGCTTTTCCAGATGCCTTCTGAAAATTTGCAACTCTTTCAGGGTCAACATCTTTTAATAAATCTGGATTTTGGGCATAGACTGATAAAAATGCCCCACCTTCTTTTGCTATATCTACATATTGTTCTGCTGTCCATTTGGGGAACTCATGAAATGCTTCATCTGGAGCATATAAGTATTTAATAAGAGTACTTTCTTCATCAGACCACTCTATATAAACATTTTTAGCACCACATTTATATGCTTCTTTAAGTGCATTTCTTGCAAAATCAGCACATTCTATTGGTGACTTTATAAGTAGAATTTGACCTGGCTGTATGTTAACTCCAACTTTTATTGCTAATTCAGCGTATTTTTCTAAATTTCTATTTAAATTCATATTTATCCTCCTATATTTTTAATATTGAATAACTTATAAAGTATTATAACATTACTTATGTTTTTAATATTGAACAACTTATAAAATATTATAACTTTACTTAGATTTTGGGTCATATTCAAAATATTTATACTTTATAGATTGAGAAATAAAAAAAATATTTTAATTAAAACAAATTATGAGGATAACAAACTTATTTAAGCAGTATGTTTTTTGTTGATAATAATATTAAAGTAGAAATAAAAATACTTTTTTAGTGAAAAGCTATACAAGAATACCGAAAAAAACTTATAATATAATAATGAGATAGATATTTATAAATGAAAAAAAATTTTTCTGGCAAAGCTTAATTAAAAAGGTAATAGCTAGTGTTGTTATTTAAATTAGCATAGAAAATCAAATAAAAAAATTATGCTAATGTATAGACATTGATAAGGTAGAATTTAAGCCTTTTGAATGCTATATTAAACTAGAGTAGATATTCTTATGAATTTCAAAATAGGGCAGGAGGAAAAAGGAAATAAAACTATAAAAAATATAAAGTATTTATATAAATTTATAGAGTTTATACGTCAGAAGATTTCAGTTAGGAGGGCATAAATGGAGCTTTATGAAGCCATTTTTTATAGAAAATCTGTAAGAAATTTTTCCAGTAAGAAGATAAAAAAGCCATTGATGGAAGAAATAAAAAGAAGTTGTAAAAATTTAGAATACTTAAATGAAGATTTAAATATTAAAGCACATGTTGTTGATAGAGGTCATATAATACATTTTTTGATGGGTAAGGAATGTAAAGTAAAGGCACCTCATTATATAGTAGTTACATCAGACAAAGGTGAGGACTATTTACAGAATATAGGATTTGCTACAGAAGGTGTAGTTTTGCGCCTTACAACATTGGGAATAGCTACTTGCTGGTTGGAAGGAAACTTAAAGAGAGAAGATATCTTGGAATTTGTAGATATTGGGAATAAGAATTTTGAAGAAGATGAGGAAGATGATTTAGATTATCTAGCTGGAATAAAAACAGAAGAAGATGATGAAAACAAAATAGAAAATCCTTATATAATAATAGCATTTGGATATCCAGCAAAAAATGAAGAGTTGTTTAGGACGAGATATGCTAGACCTGATAGAAAGCCAGTAAAAGATATGATAAATAAGATAAATAGGAATAGAAAGTGGAAAGATATCTTAGAATTGACAAGAAGAGCTCCATCTGTAAAAAATTCTCAACCGTGGTATTTCCATAAGGATGAACGAGGTCTTCATTTATTTGAAAAGAGACCTAAGAAACACTGTGAAGATATGAATAAGGTTAGCTTAGGTGTAGCCTTAAGACATTTTGATATAGCTTGTATAAAAAATAAAATAGATGTTTCATATGAAAAACTTCCTATAAGGAATAAAATAGGAAAATCATATTTTATAACTGTAGTCGAGCATGTGAAACCAGAAGAAGAAACCCAAGAAGAAAATGTAACTCTAGAAAAAGAAGAATCGCAAGATGAATAAAATTTTGGAAGGGGATATTGGATATGTATAAGTGTGGAAAATGTAATCTTAGAGGCTGTTCTAATGGAAATATGGATAAATTAATGAAGATATGTCCAACTAGAGAAATTGAACTACAACAAAAAGCAAAGCAACTTTATGAAGAAGAAGAGAATAGAAAAATAGCTTATAATGCTGGATTAGTTGAAGCAGAGGGGTATTGTCAATATACTAGACTAAAAGAGATTATAGAGTTTGCTAAAAAGTGTGGTTATAAAAAGATTGGCATAGCATTTTGTATTGGACTAAAAAGAGAAATGCAAACAGTGCAAAAAATATTTGAACATCATGGGTTTGAAGTATTTTCTGTTATATGTAAAAATGGGGCAATGCCTAAGAGTACAATTGGACTAGAAGCATCTCAAACAATATCAAAGTGTTCAGATGAGGTAATGTGCAATCCAATAGGACAAGCTTTATTTTTAAATGAAGCTAAGGTTGACCTTAATGTAATTCTTGGATTATGTGTTGGTCACGATACTTTAGCCATGAAATATATGGAAGCTCCTATAACAACTTTAGTTGTCAAAGATAGAGTAACTGGGCATAATCCAGTTGCTGCAATATATAATGCAGAATCATATTTTGAGAAAAAATTGTTTGATAAAGATGAAGAATAATTCAAAGACTTATTGACATAAAAAGCAATTAGTGGTTTAATTATAAAAAAGATAAAACTTTAAATTATCCTATAGATACATAAAGTTATATAAATAAAGAAAAATATTACAGCTAAATTCCTTAAAGTAGTCCAGAGAGACTAAAGGGTTATAGATAATGTTAGTATATAACCTCTAGTAAATCTTCTAGAGGTTTTTGATGAGTATAAAATAAAAATTTAAATATAATAAAGTCTTTTAAACTAGTCCAGAGAGACTGGGAAAGATATCTCATAGCTAATGAATAGAGTTATGTATAGATAAAATCCTTATGCCTCTTTTGGTGTGAGGATTTTTTTATGATTATTTAGGCTTTATTAAAAAGGAGATGTAAAAATGATAAATGGTAAAGAAAAATTGATAGTTGCAATTGATACTGACGAATTTGATAAAGCTAAAGAACTAATAGACAGATTAGAAGATAGTGTAGACATATTTAAGGTAGGGCTAGAGCAATACGTTGCCACAAAAGGTAAAACAATAGATTATCTTAAAGAAAAAGGGAAAAAAATATTTTTAGACCTTAAATTCCATGATATACCAAATACTATGAAAAGTGCAGTGAGAGCTGCAGTGAGAGATAATGTTTGGTTAATGACAATACATGTATCAGATATGGAAGGAATGAGACAATGTGCACTAATTGCTAGGGAAGAAGCAGAAAGATTAAATATAGAAAAGCCATTAGTAGTTGGAGTAACAGTTTTAACTTCATTAAGCAACCAAGATTTACAGGACATAGGATGTAATATGACAACAGAAGAGTTAGCTATAAAGAGAGCTAAACTGGCAAAAGAATCAGGAATAGATGGGGTTGTTTGTTCAGCGCAAGAAGTAGATAAAATAGTAGAAGCATGTGGAACTGATTTTATAACAGTTTGCCCAGGAATAAGACCTAAATCAGCAGAGGTTGGAGACCAAAAAAGAGTTGTAACTCCATCAGATGCAATAAAAAAAGGTGCTCATTATTTAGTTGTTGGAAGACCTATAACAAAAGCAGAAAATCCAAGAGAATCAGCTATTAATATTGTAAGAGAAATAGAAAATGCTTAGATAAAATATTTGGGAGGTAGCTTATATGAAGGGGAAATTAATTTTAGAAGATGGAACAGTATTTGAAGGAAAAGCATTTGGATATCTAAAGGAAGCTATTGGAGAAGTTGTATTTAATACTTCAATGGCTGGGTATGGAGAACTATTGACAGATGCAACTTATTATGGACAAATAGTTACTATGACTTATCCACTTATAGGAAACTATGGAATAAATTTAGAAGATGTTGAATCAAATAAGGTGCAAGTAAAAGGACTTATTGTAAGAGAAAAAAGTGATAACCCAAATAATTTTAGATGTGAAATGGATATAGACACATATCTAAAGCAAAATAAGGTAATAGGACTTGAAGGAATAGATACAAGAGCATTAACTAAAATTATTAGAAACAATGGAACTAAGAGAGGAATTATAACTTTAGAAAATGTATCATTACAAGATGTTCAGTCTAAATTAGAAGAGCATTGTAACAAAGATTCAGTAAAAAATGTTACAAGAAAAGAAATTGAAAATATAAAAGGTACTGGAGCTAAAGTTGTAGTTATAGACTTTGGTATTAAAAATAGTGTACTAGAGTCTCTTAAAGCTTGTAACTGTGATATAACTATAGTACCAGCAATGACTACAGTAGAAGAAATTTTAAATATAAATCCTGACTTAATCTTATTATCTAATGGCCCAGGAAATCCAGAGGATATAAATGATATAGTTGAAAATATAAAAAAATTAATAGGCAAAAAGCCATTGACAGGAATAGGTTTAGGACATCAAATTTTAGCATTGGCATTAGGAGGAAAGACTTCAAAGCTTGTATTTGGACATAGAGGAGGTAATCACCCAGTTAAATGCTTAGAAACTGGAAAGGTATTTATAACTTCTCAAAATCATGGATATAATGTTTCAGAAATGCCAGAAAATACAGAAGTAACTCACATAAATTTAAATGACAATACTATAGAAGGAATGAGACATAAGGAATTACCAATATATAGTGTTCAATACATTCCAGAATACACAACAAAAGAAGATTTAGATTGTATATTTAATAAATTCTTAGCATTAATATAGATTTAGTATTATTTACAGATAGTAAAAACCATTTAGATAAGGAGAAAAATTTATGCCTAAATTAGATAGTATAAAGAAAACTTTAGTATTAGGGTCAGGACCAATAATAATAGGTCAAGCTGCAGAGTTTGACTATTCAGGAACACAAGCTTGCCAGTCTTTGAAAGAGGAAGGAATTGAAGTTGTATTAATAAATAGTAATCCAGCCACTATAATGACTGATAAAGAAGTGGCAGATAAAATATATATAGAACCATTAACAATAGAATTTATAGAAAAAATAATAGAAAAAGAAAGACCAGACAGTTTACTTGCAGGTATGGGTGGACAAACAGGGCTAAATCTAGCAGTTGAACTTTATGAAAAAGGCATACTAGATAAATATGGAGTAAAGATAATAGGTACTTCAGTAGAATCTATCAAAAAAGGTGAAGATAGAGATATATTTAGAGAAGTAATGAAAGAAATAAATCAGCCTGTAATAGTTAGTGATATAGTTACAGATTTACAAGCAGGTCTTGATTATGCACTTACAATTGGTTATCCAGTAGTTGTAAGACCAGCATACACACTAGGTGGAACTGGTGGGGGTATAGCTGATAATGAGGAAGAATTAAGAGAAATACTTTCACATGGTCTACAATTAAGTCCTGTTGGACAAGTATTAATTGAAAAGAGTATAAAAGGTTGGAAAGAAATAGAATATGAGGTAATAAGAGATTCAAAGGGAAATTGTATAGTTGTATGTAACATGGAAAATATAGACCCAGTCGGAGTTCATACAGGAGACAGTATAGTTGTTGCTCCAACTCAAACTTTAAGTAACAAAGAATGTGCAATGCTTAAAAAAGCATCTTTAGATATATTAAATGCAGTAGAAGTTCAAGGTGGTTGTAACGTTCAATTTGCACTTAATCCACATAGTTTTGAATATGCAGTTATAGAGATAAATCCAAGAGTTAGTAGATCATCAGCTTTAGCATCAAAAGCTACAGGATATCCAATAGCTAAAGTTTCGTCAAAAATAGCTTTAGGTTATACTTTAGATGAGATAGAAAATGCAGTAACTAAAAAAACTTATGCTTGTTTTGAACCAACTATAGATTATGTGGTGGCAAAAATACCAAAATGGCCTTTTGATAAATTTAAAAAAGCAAATAGAAAATTAGGAACTAAGATGATGGCAACTGGTGAAATTATGAGTATAGGAAGTAATTTTGAGGCTGCTATTCTTAAAGGGATAAGATCACTTGAAACAGGAAAATATTCATTAGTTCACACACCATCTGAGGAGAGAAGCATAGAGGAATTAAAGAAAAGAGTTGTAGTACCTGATGATGAGAGACTATTTGATTTAGCTGAAATGATAAGAAGAGGCTATAAAGTAGAAATGATAGAACAAATTACAGGTATAGATAAATGGTTTATAAATAAATTTAAATGGATAGTAGAGCAAGAAGAAAAATTAAAAGTTATGAAAATTGAAGATTTAACTAAAGACTATCTTCTTGAATTAAAGAAAAAGGGATTCTCTGATAAAGGTATATCTGACCTAATGAAGATAAGTCCAGAAAAATTATATGAATTGAGAAGTCTATACAATATAAAACCAGCATATAAAATGGTTGATACTTGTGCAGGTGAGATAGATGCTATATCTCCTTACTATTATTCAACTTATGAGCAATATGATGAGGTAGTTGTTAGTGATAAGAAAAAGGTGATAGTATTAGGTTCTGGTCCAATAAGAATAGGTCAAGGTATAGAATTTGACTATTGTTCAGTTCACTGTGTAAAATCTTTAAGAAAAATGGACATAGAAACTATAATCATAAACAATAACCCTGAAACTGTAAGTACAGACTTTGATACATCAGATAAGCTGTATTTTGAACCATTAACAGAAGAAGAAGTTTTAAGTATAATAGAAAAAGAAAAGCCAGAAGGTGTAATACTACAGTTTGGTGGACAAACAGCTATAAAATTGGCTAAGTTTTTACATGAAAAAAATATACCTATACTGGGAACAGATTTTGATGATATAGATGCAGCAGAAGATAGAGAAAAATTTGATGATTTACTAGAGAGACTAGATATAAATAGACCAAAAGGAAAGGGTGTATGGTCACTTAACGAAGGTATTGAAGTTGCTAATGAGTTAGGTTATCCAGTATTAGTTAGACCATCTTATGTACTTGGTGGTCAAGGTATGGAAATAACTTATAACGAAGAAAAATTATCTCAATACCTACAAGATGCATTTGATAGAGACCATAAAAATCCAGTACTTATAGATAAATATCTAACTGGTAGAGAAATAGAAGTAGATGCTATATGTGATAAGGAAGATATATTGATACCTGGTATAATGGAACATTTAGAAAGAGCTGGAGTTCACTCTGGAGATAGTACAACAATGTATCCAAGTCAAAATATATCTGATGAAATAAAAGAAAAGATAGTAGAATACACTAAAAAAATAGCTTTAGACCTTAATGTGCTTGGTATGGTTAATATACAGTTTATAGAATTTCAAAATGAATTATATATAATTGAGGTTAACCCTAGAGCTAGTAGAACAGTTCCATATATAAGTAAAGTAAGTGGAGTACCAATAGTTGACTTGGCTACTAAGTGTATGTTAGGAGCTAAATTAAAGGATTTAGGATATGGTACAGGAGTTTACAAAGAGCCAAAATTAGTATCAGTAAAAGTACCAGTATTCTCAATGTCTAAATTATCTAAAGTTGAAGTAAGTCTAGGACCTGAAATGAAGTCTACAGGAGAAGTCCTAGGTGTAGGAGAAAATTTAGAAGAAGCCTTATATAAAGGGTTCTTGGCAGCAGGTAGACATATGTCTGATGAAAGAGGAGTAGTACTTGCTACTGTAAATAATCATGATAAAGATGAGTTTATAGAGATAGCAAAAGATATGAAAGAATTAGGATATACTTTTGTTGCTACAGAAGGAACAGCTAATAGCTTAAGAGAAAATGGAATAGAGGCTGATATAGTAAATAGAGTAGAAGAATCTAGACCAAACATATTAGATGCTATAAGAAATAAACAAGTTGATATAGTAATAAATACACCAACTAAAGGAAATGACTCTACAAGAGATGGATTTAAGATAAGAAGAACAGCTATTGAATTTTCTACTGAAATAATGACATCTTTGGATACACTAAAAGCTTTAGTAGAAGTTAAGAAGAAACATTTAAATAAAGATGAGTTAAAAGTTTACAATATAGCTGAATAGAAATTAAGTTGATTGTATAGTTTAAGAATTTAATTATTAAATAAAAAAAAAGAGGTTATTTTTTCTAGGAGTTTTTACTTTTGAGATAACTTCTTTTTTTTAAGAAATTTGTAGTATAATAGAAAAAGATAAAAAATAAATGTAAATAAGTATAAAACTAGAATGTAAAAGTGAAAAATAGATATAGATATTTAAAAGCTTATATTTAGTTAATGTTCTTTAGTTTGTCTAAAGAGAATTATAGGAGGTACTGTAGTATGAAAGCAAGGTTAATATTAGAAGATGGAACAGTTTTTATAGGAAAGGCATTTGGATATTTAGAAGAAAGTGTAGGAGAAGTAGTATTTAATACTTCGATGATAGGATATGGTGAAGTTTTAACAGACCCTTCTTACTATGGTCAAATAGTTACTATGACTTATCCTCTTGTAGGAAATTATGGTATAAATTTATCATCAGCAGAGTCTGAAAAAGTTCAAGTAAAGGGATTCATAGTAAGGGAGAAAAGTGATTCTCCAAGTAATTTTAGATGTGAAATTGATATAGACCAATATTTAAAGCAAAATAAAGTTATCGGACTTGAAGGAATAGATACAAGAGCTTTGACTAAGATACTTAGAAATAATGGAACAATGAAAGGTATAATTACATTAGAAGACAGTAAATTAGAAGATGTTAAACATAAATTGGATAAGTTTTCAAATACAGAAGCAGTTAGAACTGTTACAAGAAAAGAAGTAGAGCATATAAAAGGAAATGGTCCAAAAGTGGCTGTTATGGATTTTGGAGTAAAAAGAAATATATTAAGATCATTTATAGCTCGTGGATGTGATATAACAATATTTCCAGCTACAACATCTCCAGAAGATGTATTGAGTATAAACCCTGACTTAATATTCTTGTCAAATGGACCTGGAGACCCAGAAGACTTAGAAGATGTTATAGAAAATATAAAAGCTCTTATTGGTAAAAAACCTATAGTTGGAATATGCTTAGGACATCAACTTTTAGCTTTAGCTCTTGGAGGAAAAACTGCTAAACTTAAATTTGGGCATAGAGGTGGAAATCATCCAGTTAAAGACTTAGAAGAAGGAAAAGTATTTATAACTTCTCAAAATCATGGTTATTATGTTTCAGAAGTTCCTGAACAAATGAAAGTGACACATATAAATTTAAATGATAATACTGTTGAAGGAATGAGACATGAGAAGCTAGATGTATACAGTGTTCAATACCATCCTGAAGCTTGCCCAGGACCAAAAGATAATGACTATATTTTTGATAAATTTTTAGAATTAGTAAAATAAACAACATTAGAATAGCTAACTAAAAAACAAGAATAACTTAAATCAAAAAGTCTGGTTTAATTAACATAGATGTATTAAATAGATGTATTGATGAGTAAATTTGAACTTAAGATAAAATAAAGTAATTAAAGTTGATTGTATAGATGATGAAGATAAGAACTGTGAAAATTGTTTAGATAAGGAGAAAGAGTTATGCCTAAATTAGATAGTATAAAGAAAACTTTAGTATTAGGGTCAGGGCCAATAATAATAGGTCAAGCTGCAGAGTTTGACTATTCAGGAACACAGGCCTGCCAAGCATTAAAAGAAGAGGGAATTGAAGTTGTATTAGTAAATAGTAACCCAGCTACTATAATGACTGATAAAGAAATTGCAGATAAAATATATATAGAACCATTAACAATAGAATTTATAGAAAAAATAATAGAAAAAGAAAAACCAGATAGTTTACTTGCAGGTATGGGTGGTCAGACAGGATTAAACTTAGCTGTAGAATTACATGATGCTGGTATATTAGATAAATATAATGTAAAAGTTATAGGAACATCTATAGAATCTATAAAAAAGGGCGAAGATAGAGATTTATTTAGAGAAGTAATGAAAGAAATAAATCAACCAGTAATAGTTAGTGATATAGTTACAAATTTAGAAGCAGGTCTTGAGTTTGCCAATAAGATAGGATATCCAGTAGTTGTAAGACCAGCATATACGCTAGGTGGAACTGGTGGAGGTATAGCTGATACTGAGGAAGAATTAAGAGAAATACTTTCACATGGACTACAGCTAAGTCCTGTTGGACAAGTTCTTCTTGAAAAGAGTATAAAAGGTTGGAAAGAAATAGAATATGAAGTAATGAGAGATGGAAATGGAAACTGTATAACTGTATGTAATATGGAAAATGTAGACCCAGTTGGAGTTCATACGGGAGACAGTATAGTTGTTGCTCCAAGTCAAACTCTAAGTGATGAAGAGTATCAACTACTTAGAAAGGCATCAATAGACATAATAAATGCAATAGAGGTTCAAGGTGGATGTAACGTTCAAATAGCTTTAAACCCACATAGTTTAGAATATGCGATAATAGAAATAAACCCAAGAGTTAGTAGGTCATCAGCCCTAGCATCAAAAGCTACAGGATACCCAATAGCAAAAGTAGCAGCTAAGATAGCTTTAGGTTATACTTTGGATGAGATAGAAAATGCAGTAACTAAAAAAACTTATGCTTGTTTTGAGCCAACATTAGATTATGTGGTAGTAAAAATACCAAAGTGGCCATTTGATAAATTTAGACATGCCAATAGAAAATTAGGAACTAAGATGATGGCAACTGGTGAAATCATGAGTATAGGAAGTAACTTTGAGGCTGCTATTCTTAAAGGTATAAGATCACTTGAAACAGGAAAATATTCATTGGTTCATGCTCCATCAGAAGGTAGAACATTAGAAGAATTAAAGGCTAGAGTAGTAGTACCTGATGATGAGAGACTATTTGACTTAGCTGAAATGATAAGAAGAGGCTATAAAGTAGAAATGATATCAGAAATAACTGGTGTTGATAAGTGGTTTATAAATAAATTTAAATGGATAGTAGAACAAGAAGAAAAATTAAAAGTTCTAAAAATAGAAGACTTAGATAAAGAATATTTACATGAATTAAAGAAAAAGGGATTTTCTGATAAAGGTATATCTGACTTAATGAAGATAAGCCCAGAAAAATTATATGAATTGAGAAGTTTATATAATATACAACCAGTTTATAAAATGGTTGATACATGTGGAGGAGAATTTGAAGCTCTATCACCTTATTACTATTCAACTTATGAACAATATGATGAGGTAGTAGTTAGTGATAAGAGAAAAGTTGTAGTATTGGGTTCTGGTCCAATAAGAATCGGTCAAGGAATAGAATTTGACTATTGTTCAGTTCATTGTGTAAAATCTTTAAGAAAAATGGGAATAGAAACTATAATTGTAAACAATAACCCTGAAACTGTAAGTACGGATTTTGATACATCTGATAAGTTGTATTTTGAACCATTAACAGAAGAAGAAGTTTTAAATATAATAGAAAAAGAAAAACCAGAAGGTGTAATACTACAGTTTGGTGGACAAACAGCTATAAAATTGGCTAAGTTTTTACATGAAAAAAATATACCTATACTGGGAACAGACTTTAGAGATATAGATGCAGCAGAAGATAGAGAAAAATTTGATGATTTACTAGAGAGACTAGATATAAATAGACCAAAAGGAAAAGGTGTATGGACAACTAATGAAGGTGTTGAAATTGCTAAGGAGTTAGGTTATCCAGTATTAGTTAGACCATCTTATGTACTTGGTGGTCAAGGTATGGAAATAACTTATAACGAAGAAAAACTAATTCAGTATTTGGATGATGCATTTGATAGAGACCATAAAAATCCAGTACTTATAGATAAATATCTAACTGGTAGAGAAATAGAAGTAGATGCTATATGTGATAAAGAAGATATATTGATACCTGGTATAATGGAGCATTTAGAAAGAGCTGGAGTTCACTCTGGAGATAGTACAACAATGTATCCAAGTCAAAATATATCTGATGAAATAAAAGAAAAGATAGTAGAATACACTAAAAAAATAGCTTTAGACCTTAATGTGCTTGGTATGGTTAATATACAATTTATAGAATTTCAAAATGAATTATATATAATTGAGGTTAACCCTAGAGCTAGTAGAACAGTTCCATATATAAGTAAGGTAAGTGGAGTACCAATAGTTGACTTGGCTACTAAGTGTATGTTAGGAGCTAAATTAAAGGATTTAGGATATGGTACAGGAGTTTACAAAGAGCCAAAATTAGTATCAGTAAAAGTACCAGTATTCTCAATGTCTAAATTATCTAAAGTTGAAGTAAGTCTAGGACCTGAAATGAAGTCTACAGGAGAAGTTCTAGGTGTAGGAGAAAATTTAGAAGAAGCCTTATATAAAGGGTTCTTGGCAGCAGGTAGACATATGTCTGATGAAAGAGGAGTAGTACTTGCTACTGTAAATAATCATGATAAAGATGAGTTTATAGAGATAGCAAAAGATATGAAAGAATTAGGATATACTTTTGTTGCTACAGAAGGAACAGCGAAGAGTTTAAGAGAAAATGGAATAGAGGCTGATATAGTAAATAGAATTGAAGAACCTAGACCAAACATATTAGATGCTATAAGAAATAAACAAGTTGATATAGTAATAAATACACCAACTAAAGGAAATGACTCTACAAGAGATGGCTTTAAAATGAGAAGAACAGCTATTGAATTTTCTACTGAAATAATGACATCTCTGGATACGCTAAAAGCTTTAGTAGAAGTTAAGAAGAAACATTTAAACAAAGATAAATTAAAAGTTTATAATATAGCTGAGTAAAAGTGATAAGTTTGCAAAGTGGTAAATTTGTTCTATAAGAGGTTATAAATTTTGTATAACAAAAGACTGTAGATAAATTTTATATTCTATATGAGTTTATTTATAGCCATTTATAAAAATTGTATAGTATTTAAATCATTTTAAGATAAAGGGCATTAGCTATAGAAGCTATTGCCTTTTATTTTAATAAATGGATAAATTTAATTTTTCATTGATGTATGAATATAAGCTTGTAAGATGTGTCATCAAGAAAGTAGTGTTAGTAGGAGTGTATGTTTATAAGTTAGTGAGTTAAAAAACTTGCACTTACATTATGTTTTTTGTCTTATCTTGTGTATTTATGTTATAAGAAATATAATAAATCAATGGAGGTATTATGCATGGATTATATAAGAACAAAAGAAACTACTGAAAATTGTGTAATGATAAGTAAAATAGTAGTGTACTATTGCTCTGCTGGAATATATAAAACTAATAAAATAAAGGAGGATGAAAGTAAATGAAACGGATATTTTTAGTTGAGGATGATAAAGCAATTGCCAAAAATCTTATTCTTTTGCTTAATTCAGAAGGATTTATAGTAACCCATGTATCCACAAGAAGTGAAGCACTTGTAGAGATTGCTAAGAATAAATTTGATTTGGCACTTATTGATATTTCTTTACCTGATGGAAATGGGTTTACGATTTGCACAGAAATCAAAGAAAAGCAAGACATTCCTGTTATCTTTTTGACAGCTTCCGGTGATGAATCAAGTGTTGTTACTGGACTGAATATGGGTGCAGATGATTATATTACTAAACCTTTTCGTCCACGTGAACTGATTGCGCGAATTAGAACAGCACTACGAAAAAGTGGGCGTTTTGGGTCAACTTTTGAAATTTGTGGGCTTTATGTAGATACAGCAACCGGTGTTGTGAAAAAGAATGGCAATGAGGTTTTTCTTTCAGCTTTAGAATACCGTTTGTTATTGGTGTTTATTAGCAATCCTAAAAGTATTATTACGAGGGTAAGATTACTTGATGAATTGTGGGATGCGGCAGGTGAGTTTGTTAATGACAACACATTGACTGTGTACATCAAACGCTTGCGAGAGAAGATAGAAGATGACCCTTCAAGTCCACAAATAATTTTGACTGTTCGTGGGACAGGGTATAGATTGGGGGGAAGTTATGTTTCGAAATAGAGAGTTTCGAAAACTTGCTATTTTATTCTTATTAATTACTATTCTCACTGTAGCCCTGGGATTTGCAATCAGTATTATGACTGGAATACTTTCTATTGTTTCTGCCACTACCTTTGGAATAGCATTTTTTGTGTTTACTAAAAATCGATACAAAAGTATTGCACAGATTTCAGAACAAATTAATCTTGTGCTTCATAATGCTAACCATCTGTATATTGCTGAATCAGATGAGGGTGAGCTTTCTATTCTACAAAGTGAAATAACTAAAATGACGTTACGTATTAGAGAGCAAAATTACGCACTGAAAAAAGAAAAAGAACACCTTGCTGACTCACTAGCTGACATAGCCCACCAGCTTCGCACTCCTCTTACATCAGTAACTCTTATTTTGTCACTGTTAGAGAATACTTCTGATGAAGATGAGAGAAAAGAGTTGATACGAGAAACAGAGGAATTACTTATACGAATGGACTGGCTGATTACTTCCCTTTTAAAATTATCACGTTTAGATGCAGGTATTGTAGTCTTTCAAAAAGAACAAATTGATGTGAATAATTTGATTAGTTCTGCACTTCATCAACTTTTGATTCCTATGGAACTGCACAATATCACTTTACATATTGATATACCAAAAGGAGTAAGGATTTTGGGTGATTTAAATTGGCTTTCAGAAGCAATTCAAAATATATTTAAAAACTGCATGGAGAGTGTGGGTGATAATGGAAAAATTGATATCATTTGTGAGGACAACTTTTTGTTTACTCAACTTACTATTCATGACAACGGAGCAGGCTTTAAAAAAGAAGACTTACCATGTCTATTTAACAGATTTTATCGTGGGAAAAATTCAAGCACAGCTGGTTATGGAATAGGATTGGCACTTTGTAAGACGATTATTATGAGACAAGGAGGAACAATTACTGCACAAAATCACCCACAAGGTGGTGCAATATTTGTTATTCGTTTTCCAAAGTGACGAATCTCTCATTTAAATGTCACTTAAATGTAAGTTGAAAGTCCTATGATATATTTATAAAATATGAAAGGAGACTTATATAATGGCGTTTTTAAAGATTGAAGATTTATGTAAGGTTTATGGTAAGAATGAAAATAAGGTTACTGCACTTGACCATGTCTCACTTACTATTGAAAAAGGGGAGTTTACTGCAATCATTGGTTCTTCTGGTTCTGGTAAATCTACACTACTACATTCCATTGCAGGAGTAGACGTACCAACAAGTGGAAAGATATATCTGGAGGGGCAAGATGTATATGGCCAAAGCAATGAAAAACTTGCTATTTTTCGTAGGCGACAAGTTGGATTGATTTATCAGTTTCACAATCTGATACCCACATTAAATGTAGTGGAAAATATCACATTGCCTATACTTATGGATAAACGTAAGGTCAATCAAGAACGGTTAAATGACTTGTTAGAATTACTTGGTTTAAAAGAACGAAAAACACATTTACCAAATCAACTTTCTGGTGGCCAACAGCAACGTGTTGCCATTGGTCGTGCATTGATGAATGCACCAGCAGTTATGCTTGCTGATGAGCCTACAGGTAGCTTAGACAGTAAAAATGGACAAGAGATTATCCAGTTACTGAAAGAGAGCCATAGTAAATATCACCAAACTCTCATTATTGTCACACATGATGAAAACATTGCTTTACAAGCAGATAGAATTATCTGTATTTCAGATGGAAAAGTAGTGCGTGATGAGAGGAAGGTGAATCGTTAATGAACATTTTTAACAAAGTTGCTCTGCAAGGATTGAAAAAGAATCGCACTCGAACTCTTGTAACAATTATAGGAGTTGTTCTGTCAGCTGCTATGATTACAGCAGTTACTACCTTTGGAGTTTCTTTGATGAACTATATGACAAATGGAGCTATTATAAAATATGGTGATTGGCATGTCCAGTTTTTGGATGTGGATTCTTCTTTTGTACAGGAACAAAGAGTCAATGATGAAGTTGCAAATACTGCAACATTTGAAAATATTGGCTATGCAACACTTGAAGGTAACAGAAATCCAGATAAACCATATCTTTTTATTGCTGGATTTAGCAAAGAAGCTTTTGATACTTTGCCTATAACTTTAATTTCTGGAAGATTACCTGAAAATAGTAGAGAGATTCTTGTTTCAAGTAAAGTTGCGACAGATGGTGGTGTCAAATTTGCAGTAGGTGATACTATTTCTTTGGATGTAGGGAAACGAATGAGTGAAAATGAAAAGCTTGGTCAGAGTGACCCATACACTGCTGGGAGTGAAGTTTTTGTGCCACAGGATAAGAAAACTTATACAGTTGTGGGTATCTGTAGAAAGCCCGTATTTGAAGAATCTTCTGCACCAGGATATACCTTGATAACCAAAGAAGATAAACAAGTCAAGACTGACAGTCTTAGCCTTTTTGTCACATTGAAAAATCCACATCAGATTCGCTCTTACATAAGTAGCACTAAAGACCATGCTTCCATTTTCAATGACAATGTGTTGCGCTTCATAGGTGTTTCTGATAACAATTTGTTCAATATGTTTTTGTACTCGGTTGGTGGCATTGTGCTTGCCATAATCATGCTAGGCTCAATTTTTCTAATATATAATTCATTTAACATGTCATTGAACGAGCGAACACATCAATTTGGAATACTTTCATCTGTTGGAGCTACAGCAAAACAGTTACGAAATTCGGTGCTATTTGAAGGAATTTGCATTGGTGCGATTGGTATACCAATTGGTGTTGCAATCGGTATAGTCAGTATTGGACTTGTGATTTCTGTCATAGCTAAAAACTTTGCAAATATTCTCTATGTAAACGTTCCGTTGACATTAACATTGTCTATCCCTGCAATCATCGTTGCAGCAGTGGTAAGTATGGTTACAATCTTAATTTCTGCTTACATACCAGCAAGAAAGGCTGCCAACACACCAGTGATGGAGTGTATTCGTCAGACAAATGAGGTAAAAATTGAATCTAAATCTGTGAAGACATCAAAACTAACACAGCGAGTTTATGGTCTTGAGGGAGTTCTTGCTATGAAAAACTTTAAAAGAAACAAGAAACGTTATCGAAGTATTGTATTGTCGCTTGTTTTAAGCATAGTTCTATTTATATCTACAAGTGCTTTAGTAGCAGACCTAAAACAGATGTCAAATCAGAGGTCAGAGGTTACTGACCAGGATATTATTTTTTCTACACAAGGTATGAAAGACAACGAAATGTTGAAGCTTTACGATAAGCTAAAAACTGCAAATGGTGTTTACGAAGGTTTGTATCAGAAACTTATGACCTATTCATGTGTTGCCAAAGTAAGTGAGCTTACAGACGATTATTTGAACTATGAGGGTTCACATTCTATGAGTGAAATGCTTGAATTACCAGTAGATATGCAATTTCTTGATGATAGAACTTATCTGAATATTATTAAAAGTCTTGGATTACCAGCAGAAGAATATACTGGACAAAATGCAAAACTGATTGCTGTTTCTATGGTAACAAAGGATAATAATATTATTGATATTTTCAACAGTTCTTCTATGAATGTTAGCCTCACTCCTGAAACTAATGGCAAGTTGGAGATACCTGAGAGACAAAATGTGAATATTTCATTTGTCAAAGTAGTGCCACCTGATTCTCCTCCAGGAATCAGAAGTTCAGATGTGAAGAAAGCAAGCTTCAGAGTATTGGCTCCTTATTCAGCCAAAGATAAGTTTGAGATTCCTGGTGTTTCTACAGGAATTGAAAGTTTAAGCTTTCAATCGAAAAATCCTACTCAGTCAGTTGCAGAAATGGAGCAAATTATTGAGAGTGAGGGAGTTACGAATGAGTACAATCTGTACAATATGTATGGAATGATGGATGAGAACCGTAATTACATTTTTATTGCCAATGTTTTTGCCTATACTTTCATAATTATGATTTCTCTGATTTCGATTGCCAATGTGTTTAATACAATTTCAACTAATATTAAGTTACGTCGTAGAGAACTTGCCATGCTTCGCTCTGTAGGAATGTCTGAGCATGATTTCCAAAAGATGATGAATTTTGAGTGTGCCTTTTATGGCATGAGAGCATTGTTCTTTGGACTTCCTATAGCAGTAATTTCTTCATGGCTAATTCATAAAGTAATGGTTACAGATGATATTGATTTTGTGATTCCATGGTTTAGTATTGGAATTAGTATATTTAGTGTTTTATTTATAGTATTTATTACAATGTTGTATACTATTAATAAGATAAAAAAAGAAAATATTATTGATGCACTTCGTGATGACATGGCTTAATTAAAATGATATGGATTAATTAAAAATAGGAGGGAATTAGCATTAGCCATATTTCCTCCTATTTTTTGAAAATCTCACTGTTAGGAATCACTATCTAGAAAAATCATATGTTGATAATAGACAACTATATTAAGATGTGTAAGTAAACTAGATTACTACACTAGACATCTTAAGTCAATTTCTCTCTTTTTAACTTGTATTTGAATTTCTGTTAGAAGTTCCTCTTCGTTGTTTGTAGACAGAGGGTCTATTATAGGTATTTCATATATATAATTTTCAATAGGTATTCTTTTATATTCAACATAATCAACCAGTTTCTTAAAAGCGGTATAATTTTCTTTGTAAGGCCCTTTATATGTCATACAAATAAAATCACCAGATGAAATTTCTGTTATATGTTTTTGTGATTTTATATCAAATAAGTCTCTTTCAACAGTAACAAAACTATTGTCATAAATAACTTTATCTTCTTTTAAAAATTTATCTATAGATACAAGTCCACTTACTCCACCATAGAACACAGATATATTATCTTCTAATATATTTGCTATTTGTCTTCTGGAAAGTTCCATAGTTTCTTCACTACTTAATCCTTTTTCATACTCTATAGATAAGATACTTCTTCGTGGAATATGTTTTCTCACTATTTTACCAACTTCATCTACTTTCATACCTTTTTCCATAGTTTCTTTCTTTGTGCTTAGTACCTTCTTTATAAGCTCTAATTCTTTAATTTTTTCATCCACTATATTAATTTTATTTGTTAGTAATTTTAGAATTTCTTCATTATTTTCATCAAGCTTTGACTTAATTTCTTTTAAAGGCATACCTAAATATTTTAAATATTTTATAATATCTAATTGTGAAAATTGGTCAATTGAGTAATATCTGTAATTGCTTTCTTGGTCAACATGAACAGGTTTAAATAAATCTATTTGGTCATAGTATCTTAGTGTCTGTATGCTTATTTTATGAAGTTTAGACATTTCTCCTATTGAAAATTTTTTACTCATATAATCACCTCATTTGAGATTTAAAATATATTCCATGGATATTTGTCAGGTGGATGACATGTAAATTCCATTTTTTCTTTTGTAGTAGGATGGCAAATTTCTATCTTATTGGACCAAAGAGATATTTGTTGTCCAATCTTATTTATTTCTTTGCCATATCTTTGGTCTCCGTATAATGGATGTTTTCTGCTTGCAAATTGAACTCTTATTTGATGAGAACGACCAGTCTTTAAATTAACTTGAACTAAACTTAGATTTTCTTTAAAATCTAATACATTATAGTTAAGTTCAGCTTCTTTGGCATCTTTATGGCTTTTTTTCACTACAGTTACCATATTAGTTTTTTTATTTTTATATAAAAAATCTTTTAGTATATCTGAGTTAGATTTTATCTTGCCATGAACAACAGCTAGATAAGTTTTTTTGAAAGTCTTACTTCTTACCTGCTCAGACAATCTAGATGCTGCTTTTGATGTTTTTGCAAACACCATAACTCCACCTACTGGTCTATCCAATCTATGTATTAAACCAATATATACATTTCCAGGTTTGTTATACTTTTTTTTAATATAGTCTTTTAAAAGATTTACCATATCTTTATCATTAGTATTATCTCCTTGAGACAATATGTTAACTGGTTTTTCTACAACTAATAAATGGTTATCTTCATATATGACTTTTATCATTATTTTTTCTCCCATCTTCCAAATATACCACAAGGAAGTATCTTACCATCTCTGGAAGCTGGTATTCCTAATTCCCCACCGTATATATCTCCTGTATTTGTCTTTTTACCTATTGTTGTAGACAATACATTTTCAAGAACTATTGGAGAAAATCCTGTTGTATAAGAATTAATTAAGAAAAATAAAGGGTTATCTGATAAAACTCCCATACATAAATCTACAAAACTGTATAACTTTTCTTCTATTTGCCATACTTCTCCTTTAGGACCTCTTCCATAAGAAGGAGGGTCCATTATTATTGCATCATATTTTTTACCTCTTCTTATTTCTCTTTCAACAAACTTTACAACATCATCCACTATAAATCTTACTGTTTGATTTTTAAGACCTGATAATTCTATATTTTCTTTTGCCCAATTAACCATACCTTTTGCAGCATCAACATGACATACTTCTGCACCAGCAGATGCACATGCTACAGTAGCTCCACCTGTATATGCAAAAAGATTCAACACTTTTATAGGTCTGTTAGCTTTCTTTATTTTCTCTATCATCCAATCCCAGTTAGCTGCTTGCTCTGGGAATAATCCAGTATGTTTAAAGCCAGTTGGTTTAATGTGAAACTTTAAGTTTTTATAATTTATAGTCCATTGTTCTGGATATCTTTTTTTGTGTTCCCATTGACCTCCACCTTTATTGCTTCTGTGATAATGTCCATGAGGGTTTTTCCATAAAGCCCATTCAGATTCCATTGGCCATACAACCTGTGGGTCTGGTCTTCTAAGTACATAACTTCCCCAACGTTCTAATTTTTCTCCATTTCCCATATCTATAAGTTCATAATCTTTCCATTTATCTGCTAATAATAACATATTTTTCCTCCTATAAAATAACTCTCAATCCTATGTATTATACCACAAAATTAGTCATTTTTTGCTGTTTTAGATACTTTCTATTCTTTACATTTACCATTAACATTATTACTGTTTTAAGCATATTATATTGTATCTGATTTTTTTATAAAAGGGGGAGGATTTTAATGGAAAATTATCAATCTACAAATACCTGTACATATAATATATTATATGTACAATTTAATGAAGATTTTGAAAGAAGTAAGTATTTTTCATATGATGTAAAGTATCCTGTTATATACAATATTAGAAATCAATCCACGTATGTAAACCCAGTTATTTTAAATAACATAAACAATGCTGTAAGAATGACTGTAAATAATTTTAAAAATGGCTTACAGGAAGAAGAACGAGAATATAATAACGCAGCTCCTCAAAATTCACTTCCAAAACAAAGCTATTGGGTATCTACCAGTTACGCAGTTACTTTTAATAAAAATTATGTACTGAGTATGATATTAAACCTTATGGGGTTTGCTAATAACTATGGGCCTAAATACAATACATTGAATAATTACAATATAGATTTGACAACTGGAAAAGAACTTTTACTTAATGACATTTTTAGAGATGGAGTTGATTATATTAATATAATTACTGATTACATTAAATCTCAAATAAATGAAAATAGAGAAATGTATTATTCTAATGTTGAGTTAGTTATACCTGAAGACCAAGCATTTTATCTTACAGATAATGGAATTATAATCTATTTTGGTGTTGACGAAATAGCACCTGAAAGTTTTGGTATACCTAAGTTTGAACTGAAGTTTTCTGACTTTGGAAATTTTATAAATTTACGCTTCTATTGTATTTCCCCAGATATATATGTTCAATCAAGAGGAAGAGCTAAGCATTTTATGGGATAAAAATATAGATAATTCTAAGCCCTATTTTAGTATTTATGCTGGAGTAGGGTTAAGATTTATCTATCTTAAATAATGTGATTTAAACAATACTATTCGTATGTGTTAATTATATAAATTTAGACATATTGATAAATGTTAAAATAGAATGATTGTTTTGTATTAAAAGTTTTAACTTTTGAATCAATAAGAAGATTATACTATTATATACATTTAAGTCACTATTTTTTTTTATACATTTGCTGATAAGCAGAATTTTTATTGATGACCTCTACATTTAAATTGGGATTAGTTACCACTTCATACAAAAAAAGTTTTCCTAATTTCAATCTGATATTCATCTCCAACCTGTTCCATTCATAGCCTTTGAACAATTCTTTTAATAAAAAAACTTCCCCGCAATGGATGTTTTTTAATTCATCTATTGCTTCTTTTAACAGACTATTCATATTATTTCCTCCAATTTGTATAAACTCATTAATTTCATTATATTGGTAATTTTTGACATAGTCAAACAAATTATAAAGGAATTATTATGGTGTCAAAAGTTAACAGTATTGACACCCAAAAATCGTTTTAGTAAAATGGATAAAGATAAGTAAAAACAAGCTTCTGGGTAACTTCTGTACAAAATCTTTATGTTAGGAAGTGATGATTATTATATATGGATATTGCCGTGTAAGTACAAAAAATCAAACAGACAACAACAGTTTGTATCAGCAACAGCAAGAAATTTTGAATAAATATAATGATGCTAAAATAATAAAGGAAACTTATACAGGCACTACTACAAACAGGCCTAAATTTGAAAAAATTATATCATCTCTAAAAAAGGGAGACTTACTTGTTGCAACTAAGCTGGATAGACTAGCTAGAAGTACATCAGAAGGAATACAACTAATAGAAGGTTTATTTGCTAAAGAAGTAAGTGTTCATATTTTAAATATAGGCCTTTTAGAAAATACTTCAATGGGTAAATTCTTTTTGACTACATTACTTGCAGTTGCAGAACTTGAGAGAAATATGATAATAGAACGTACTCAATTAGGAAAAGAATTTGCTAAAAAGAAAAAGGACTTTAAAGATGGTAGGCCAAAGAAATACAGCAATCAACAGATACAATATGCATTGGGGTTATTAAATTCTAAGCCATATAGAGAGGTTGTGAAGATGACTGGTATCTCCAAGAGCACACTTATTCGTGCTAAAAAATCAATTTAGTAGAGATATAATTTATAAAAGACTAGAGGTATAAATAAACTAAATACATTTATACCTCTATCTAATTATTTTTAGATGTAGCGAATAGAAAAACTTTTTAGCTTTTATAGAGTATTTTTAATTATATAATTTTATTTTAAGAGTATATTTTATTGTAGATGTTAGGTAATATTAAAATATTTAACTATAATATATTTATGAAAAAATGATAAATCTTGAAAAATCTATTTATGATAAAAAAACTAATGCTTATATGTAATTATTTATATTGTGATATAAAAATAGGTATATCTTAGGATGACTTTAGTTATTCTAAGATATACCTATTTTTGTATTGACTATTTTAAACATTGTAAAAAAAATATCAAAAACATATTGACTCTATAGTTACTATAGAGTTTATAATTAGAACTGTAAAAAAACAAAATAAGTGTCATATTTTTAGAAATTATAACAAATAAAAAAGTATACTTGAAAAAATGTATTAAGACTAAGCTAAATTGATGAAATTTGGCAGGGAAAACGTTGTATAAATAAGTCAAAATGGGAGGAAATCAAAATGAGTAACAATATTAATCAAAATTTAGAGACAAAAATAATACATTGGGGACATAGTGCAGACCCAACAACAGGTGCATTGGCTACACCAATATGTCAAACAGCAACATTTGCTGCAAAGACAGTAGAGCATTTTGAAGAGTTGTGTATGACATGGGGATATGTGTATACAAGAGAGTGTAATCCTACTCTTACAGAGTTAGAAGCTAAGTTGGCTATGCTTGAAAATGCAGAAAGTGCCATATCTAGTACATCAGGGATGGGGGCAATAACCTCTACTATATTAGCATTGGTAAAAAGTGGTGACCATATAGTTAGTTCAGATGGAATATTTTCACACACTAAATTATTCATGTCTGAGTTGTTATCTAAATTTGGAGTTGAAGTTACATTTGTAGATGCAGTAAATCCACAAAATGTAAAAGAAGCAATGAGACCAAATACTAAAATAGTTTATATAGAAAGTCCTTTAAATCCATCATTAGACTTAGTAGATATAAAAACAATAGCAGAAATTGCTCATGAAAATAAAAGCTTAGCTATAGTTGATAGTACTTTTGGGACACCAATTGTACAAAGACCAATAGATTTAGGTGCAGATTTAGTAATACATAGTCTTACTAAGTTTATAAATGGACATGGGGATACTTTAGGGGGAGCAGTAGCAGGTTCAAAAGAATTAATAGATTTAGTTAGATGGCCAAGTTTATGTTGTTTTACAGGAGCATCTTTACCACCAATGAGTGCATGGATGATTTTAAGGGGTATGAAAACGTTAGATATGAGGATGAAAAAGCATTGTGAAAATGGATTAGCAGTAGCAGAATTTTTAGAGGAAGAAGAGAATGTGGAATTGGTAAAGTATCCAGCATTAAAATCTCATCCTCAATATGAGCTTTGTAAAACTCAAATGAATGGTTTAGGTGGAGGTGTAGTTTCATTTAAACTTAAGGATGGTATCAATGGATTGACAAGAGACCAAGCTAGTAGAAGATTAATGAATTCTTTAGAGCTTGCAACAATAGCAACAAGCTTAGGGGAAGAGCATACATTAGTTCAAATGAATGGGGAAAATCTAATAAGAATAGCTGTAGGATTAGAATCTTCAAATGATATAATAAATGATTTTAAACAAGCAATAGAAAAATTAAAATAAAATTATATGAATGAGATTATAAACAATAAAATTTTAAGGAGAGAGAATCAATGGAAAGCAAAAATAATGTTAAAAGATTTTTGATAATATTCATATTGGCATTTGGAACAACAGCTATGTATAGTTTACCATATATGAAATCATCATTTTATGACCCAATGCAACAAGCTTTAGCATTAAGTCATACACAAATAGGGAACTTATTGAGTTTATATGGATTAGTAGGAATGGTATCTTATTTTATAGGAGGATGGTTTGCAGATAGATTCTCAGTTAGAAAATTAATAACTTTTTCTTTAATTGCTTCAGGAATACTTGGATTTTATTTCTCTACATTCCCATCATATAGTATGATACTTTTAATATTTGTATTATGGGGATTTACGACAATATTAACCTTCTTCTCAGCCTCTGTTAAGGTTGTTAGAATGCAAGGAAGTGAGTCAGAGCAAGGAAGAATATTTGGTTTTTATGAAGGGTTATCAGGCGTATCAGGTACATTAATTTCTTTTATAGGTCTTTATTTCTTTGGTAAATTTGCTGAAATAACAGTAGGATTCAAATATGTAGTATGGTTATATTCTGCAGCATCTATAATATGTGGTATACTTCTATTTTTCTTAGTAGAAGAGAAAAAAGATAGTGGAGCATCAGATGAAGGATTAAGTATTAAGTCATTGTTAAAAGTAGTTACAATGCCAAAGGCTTGGTTAATTGGTCTTATAATATTTTCAACTTATTTAGTATTCTCAAGTTTAACTTATTTAAGTCCATACTTATCAGAAGTTTATGTAATGCCAATGACTCTAGTTTCTGCTTTATCAATAATAAGAACTTATGTTATAAAAATGGGAGCATCTCCAGTTGCTGGTGTTATAACAGATAAAGTTGGTTCATCTATAAGAGTAATGTTTGTAGGATTTATATTAATGACAGTAAGTACAGCTGCTTACTTGGTTATTCCTAAGAGTACAGGATTTATATGGATAGCTGTAATAAACATGATAATACTAAGTGTAATTTTATTTGGATTTAGAGGTATATACTTTGCATCTGTTTCAGAGTCTAATATATCTTTAGAAACTACAGGAGCAGTAGTTGGATTTGCTTCATTTATAGGATTTTCTCCAGATGCGTTTTATTACACTATTGCAGGTAATTGGTTAGATAAATATGGACAAACAGGATATACATATATATTTATTTTATCTGTAGTATGTGCAGTTATAGGGATATTTGCTACTTATGCTTTAAATAAAATAAATAAAAGAGAAAATAAAGGTTTAAACAATAAAATTGCTTAATAACAAGATTACTTAAATACTTATAATTATTATATAACTCTACCTATTTTTATGGAAATGGGTAGAGTTGTTCATATTTAGATATTAAAGTTAAAAATTAAAATATAAGAATGTGGAGATTAGATATGTTAACATTTTGGGAAAATGGGATTATAGTTATATTTGCATTTATATTATTAGGAATAGGTTATTATTTTTCTAGAAATGTAAAAGATATGGAAAGTTATTACCTAGGAAATCGAAGTTTACCATGGTCCTTAATAGTAGGAACTTTGGTTGCATCATGGTATGGAGGAGTTGGTACAGTAGGTAGTGTAGAGTATGCGGCTATATATGGAATATCTGCATGGGCAGTTTGGTCAATAGCTGCACATATTGGGAGAATGCCTTTAGCATTGTGGGTTGGTCCAAGGATTCATATAAGAACCAATATAACAGTTCCTGATTTACTGGAAAGTTTTTATGGCAAGCATGTTGCTATAATTGGGGCAATTTTGATGTTTATATATTGTGCACAACTTGGAGAAATAACTGCTATGGGAACTATAGGTAACGTAGCATGGAAAATAGATAAAGAATTAATAGGATTAATAATGGTAGGAGTAGTCGTTGTACTTACAGTACTTGGTGGGCTTATGGGAGTTGCCATTACAGATATGGTATTGTTTTTTTGTATGGTATTTGGTTTAACTATGGTTATGCCAGGTCAATTTGAACAAATAGGAGGGTTTCAAGGTCTTACAGAAGCACTCAAAGATGCACCACAGCTTATGCACCCTACAAAAGGTATGTCAGCTATGAAAGCATTGATGTTAATTGTATATTCTTTTGGAGCTTATTCAGACCCAACTTTTTATCAAAGATTTTCAGCAGCAGATTCTCCTAAGGTTGGAAGAAGAGCCTTATTAACCTGTTTTTCACTATGGATATGTTTTGACATGGTGTTAACTATGACAGGACTTATAGTAAGAGCTACTTATCCAGAAATGGCTCCAGCTGCTGGATATATAACTTTAGTTTTAGATACATTACCACAAGGAATAAGAGTAATATTTATAATAGGAATTTTAGGTTCTATAATATCAACATTGGATAGCTATTATCTAGCAGCTGGGGCTACATTAGCAAATGATATATATGGAAGAATTACAAAAAAAGAGTTATCTCAGAAACAATTAGTAAAGTTTACTAGAATAGGTGTATGTTTAGCAGCAGTTATGGGGCTTAGCGTAGCATTTAGATTTGAAAATGTATATGATGCATGTATATTTGTAGGAAGTATTTGGATGGGTTCGGCATTTGTACCTATAGTAGGTGGGCTTCTTGGAAATGGAAGAAGAACATCTATGGGTGGTATTTTAGGAATGATTGTTGGTGGAGTGACTTTTGGTTATTTTAAAATATTTCCAGTTCAGAGCTTTGAGTTAGAGCCTCTTGTGATAGCTATACCTTTTTCATTTATTGCATGGATGATTGGTAATAGAATAGGTGAAAATTTAAATACACAAAATAATCTATAAAAGGAGAAACTGCTATGTCTAAATTAGTGTCTAAGGTAAAAAAAGATTTAGAAATAAAATGGCTTGGAATAGACGGTTTTCTAGTATTATTGTACTTTTTAATAACAGGATTTATATTTTATGGTATATTGACTAGAAATGATATTATAGTTGGAAAAATAATTCCATATGGAGTTATGTCAGTTGTAATTGTAATATTTTTTGATTATATATATAGAGTTTTAAAAATGACAAGAAAAAAATAAGAAAGAGAATGATTTTATGGATATAAGAGCGTTACCTATAAGAATTACAAAAGAAGAAGCTATAGAGATAGCTAAAAGTGGAAAAAATTCTTTATTTAGTAAGCTAATATTAAAGAACAAATATGCTCATGAAGTTAGACTTCATTATATAGAGTTTAAAATTATCACACTTAAAATTCACAAAACGAAACCCATTTTCAAGAATAGGAGATATTCTAATGATATAAATGAATTAAAAATTTTAGTGAATGGTTCTACAGGTTCTGGTAGTATAGTACAAGATTTTCCTACATATGAAATTGTAAAAAATGTGGATTGTAATATTGTGCAGTATAGTGATAAGGACGAACGAAGAGTAAAAGCAAAGGCAAATAAAATGGCTATGAGATTAACTCATAGGTTTATGGGAGGAATCCCAGAGATTGAAATAGTTAAAATTGAAAGTATTTTTAGACCATATTGGGTAGTATTTTTTGGAAAGGTGGAGTTGAATAGAAGAGTTAGTTACCTTCCAATTGAAGCTGATGGTTTTGTTATAGGAATGTAGTATATTTTATATAAATATATTTTGCACTTATTGTATAATACATATTGAGAGAAGATATTATATTTAGTTATATAAGATGTTTTCTATAATAGATGATATGATTTACAATAAGTGCATTTTAATTTTTAAAATTATAACTTATATATTTATATAACAATGGAGGAAATAAAGTTTTATGGAAAATTATGAATATAGTGGATTTTATATAGAAAAACCAGTAGGAAATAATGTATTTTCATATGATAAAAGAGAAAATAAGAGCATATACGTTCCAAAACTAATAAATGGTACATTAAATGATGTAAGGTTAGGCAATGAGGTAGTATTTAATGAAGTAGATGAAAATAAGGAAATAAAAGCAAAAGGATTGGAGAATATGGTCGAATATGTCCTGGGAAATAAAAAGATATATGTGTTTGACAATCATAACCATGCATTTTATTTTTGGGCAAAATCTTTGTTAAAGGGTGAGTTTACAAAAGGATGCAAGTTAGTGCATGTAGACCAACATAAGGATACTAGAGAACCTGAGAACTATGATGTAGATGTAAATAATCTAAAAGATGTATTTAGATATACAAATGAAGTTTTAAATGTAGGAAGTTTTATAAAACCTGCTTTAAAATATAACATATTTTCAGAATTAATAATAATAGATAGTCTATATGGATTTGATTTAGAAGTAGAATCAGAGTTTGTTCTTGATATAGATTTGGATATATTTTCAAGTGATATGGACTATATACCATTTGAACTCAAATTTTACAAGATAAAAAACTTAATTAAAAAAGCCAAAGTAATAACAATTGCGACAAGCCCTTATTTTATAAACCAAGAGTATGCTATAAAAGTATTAAAAGAATTGTTTAATTATGATATAATATAAGAGTTAACTTTAAATAGAATATGGTATAATCAAAAAGAAGAAACTTCCAATCTAACTAAAAGATTTTATACTATAAAAACTATAAAAATATAGGTATACTTAGGAGGAAAAAGTATGAGTTTATATACTGAATGGAGAAATTTAAGTGATAATCATGAAAGTCAAGAAGCAGAAGTAAAATTCTGGGAAGAATATTTGAAAGTTGAAGCTGGAATATACAATGAAATATTAAATAATAAAATGGATGTTGTTGAAGGTAAAGTAAGTGAATTGGCTGAAAAATTTGGAACTACTAATGAATTTTTCATGGGATTCATAGATGGAATAAGTGAAAGCTTAAAAGAAGATATAGTTTTAGAAGAAGTAGAAGCTGATAAAGAAGTTTCTATAAAAATAGATTGGGAAAAATTATATAACAATATGGTAACTGTTGAGGCTCATTGGCTATATAATTTACAAGGTTGGGAAGATATACTACCAGCAGACCAAAGAAAAGAAATAATAAAGGCTTATAAGAAGTCTAAAACAATAGTTAAAGAAGCAAAAATAGGAAGAAATGATTCATGCCCATGTGGAAGCGGAAAAAAATATAAGAAATGTTGTGGAAAGTAAGGGAGTCTCATGTTTATTTTAAGATTTGCAGATGATGATGACAATTTATCAGTTAAAGATTTTACATCTTTAACTGATTTAAAAAAATATATTAGTGAAAATAATATAGATAAAACATGGCATCAAATTGAAGAAGTTAAAAAAGTAATACCTAACTTAAAAGAAGAATAAGATTAAGTAATATTAAAAAGAATATTAAAAAATAGTTGTCAATAGTTGTCTATAAGGACAACTATTTCTATTTTTAGATATAAATATAAAATATACAGGGGGTATAAATATGAAATTTCTTGATTTACATTGTGATACTATAGCAAAATTAATGGAAAATGTAGAAACAAGTGAACTTAAGTCTAATAAATATTCTGTTGATATAGACAGATTGAAAAAGGGGGATTCATTAGCTCAAACATTTGCTCTTTTTGTTGATACTGAAGAAGTAAAACATCCTTTTGATTATTGCATGAGTATGGCAAATAAATTTCATGAGGAAATGAAAAAAAATAGTGATGAAATAGCTTTAGCTACTAACTATGAAGAAATTATGAAAAACCAATCAGAAGGTAAACTTACAGCTCTTTTATCTATTGAGGAAGGTGCAGTACTTGAAGGTAAATTAGAAAATTTAAAGAAATTTTACGACTTAGGGGTTAGAATGATGACAATAAGTTGGAATCATGTGAATGAATTGAGCTTTCCTCATAATAAAGTAGAATATAGAGAAAAAGGGCTTACTGATTTTGGAAGAGAAGTGGTACATAAGATGAATGAATTGGGAATGTTGGTTGATGTTTCTCATATTTCAGATGGTGGATTTTATGAAATTGCAAAGATTTCTTCTAAACCAATAATTGCTACACATTCTAATTCAAGAGCAATGATGAATCATTCTAGAAATTTAACTGATGATATGATTAAAGTATTAGCAAATAAAGGTGGAGTTACAGGTATAAACTTCTTCCACTTATTTTTAAGTGATAAAAGTGAAAGTAAACTTGAAGATATGGTTAGACACATAAAACATATTGTAAATGTTGGAGGAATAGATGTTGTATCTCTAGGGTCAGATTTTGATGGAATAGATTCAAAAGTTGAGATTGAAGATATATCTCAGATGGGTAAACTGTATGAACCTCTAAAAAAAGAAGGGTTTAGTGAAGATGATATAGAAAAGATATACTATAAAAATGCTTTAAGAGTGATAAAAGAAGTATTATAAGAAATGTTTTTTTGACATTAGGAAACAAAGTTTTATATCGAACATAGTATAAACTAAGATAAAAATTTATTGGAGGTTTAACTATGAAGGTAGGAGACATTGTAGCTAGAAAGTCACATAACAAAGATATAGTATTTAAAATAGTCTCTTTTGGTGTAGATGAAAATAATGAGAAAATAGCTATACTAAAGGGAATTGCATTTAGAGTAATAGCAGATGCTTATATTGATGACCTAGAATTAGTAAAAGCACCTGATATAAAAGATATATTAATAGATAAAAATGTAGAAAATTTATTATATAAGTCAGTAAGAAAAGCTAAAGAAAGACAAAAAAGAATGACTAGAGCAGTTCCAAAACTTCAATTAAATCCTAACACATATGGAATGCCTGGAAAAGTACTACAGATAGATGGAGATAAAGAATATTTAAAAATTTGCTTGGATGTATATGCTCAACTTGGAATACCTGCAGTAGGTGTAGCTGTTTCAGAGCAAAATCAGTATAAAGAAGTAAGAGCACTACTAGAAAAATATAATCCGGATATACTAGTAATAACAGGTCATGATGCAATGACAATAAAAAGAGGAGATATAGAAGATATGAGTAACTATAGAAACTCTTCAAATTTTGTTAAAACAGTAAAAGAAGCACGTAAATGGCAACCAAATTTGGATAATCTTGTAATATTCGCAGGAGCATGCCAATCAAATTATGAAAAAATAATAAGTGCAGGAGCAAACTATGCAAGTTCGCCTGGAAGAATAATGATACATGCATTAGACCCTGTTTTTATAGTGGAGAAAATTGCTTGTTCAAGAATTGATGTAGTAGTTCCTATTGATGAGGTTATAGAGCAGACTATTACAGGTGTTAAGGGAATTGGTGGTTCTGAAACAAGAGGAAAATTTAGATGGGCAATGCCAAAAACAATATTACATTAGCAAAAATTAACATAATTATACTGTATATCTTCAAAAATAGTATTGACATTTTTGCAAAAAATATATAAAATAATTAGTTTAAACATTTGACAAAAATGTTTATATGTGATATTATGTAAACATATAAACGTTAAAGAAGGTGATATTGTGGCTACTGTTCAAACTCTAGATAAGATAAGAGTAAGCTTAGAGAGACATATAGGAAAGAAAATATTGTTGAAAGCTAATAAAGGAAGAAAGCAGATTATTACAAAAGAGGGTATACTAGAAAAAGTTTATCCAAGCGTGTTTGTTATAAAGTTAGATGATGAAAGTAATGGATATCCTAGAGTATCTTATAGTTACTCAGATTTATTAACATCTAATGTAAAGTTGCAAGTTTTTAGAGATCAAGATAAATTACAAATAAGTTAAAATTATACCTATTTAAAAATAGGTGTAATTTTTTTTTTGCTCCTTAAATATAAATATAGTGTGATATTTTTATAATACTTAAGGAGGTAGACTATGGAATTAATTAAAGATGTAATTAAAGTTGACAATAGAATAGACTTTGGAAAATTTCAAACATTCATTGAAGCGGAGGCAGTTGTACCAGACAAAAAATTAGATGTATATGAAATTGTAAAAACAGAAGGATACATATCACTTAAAAAAATTGAAATGGCAGATGGGAAGATACTTTGCAGAGGTAGTTTTAATTATAATGTAATCTATATTGCAGATGATAAAAATACTATTTCTAATGTAGACGGAAAAGTAGATATAAACGAAGTAATAGAAAAAGACAATGTTATTCAAGATATGGAATACATGTTATTTTCAGAAGTAGAGCATATGGATTGTACTATAATGAATGAGAGAAAGATTAAAGTAGGAGCTCTTATGAATATAAGGGGAAGTTTGTTTGAAAAGCAAAGGTTAGACATTGTAAAAGATGTGGCGCAAGTGGAAGGCATACAAAAGCACAGAAAGGAAATTTGTTTTCAAGATATAGTTGGAATAGAAAAAGCAGAAAGTTCTATAAGAGATACTATAACAATAAACACAGAGGAAATTCAATCTATAATAAGTTTAAATCCATGTGTTAAAGTAAAAGAAAGTAGAGTGACTGACAATAAAGTTATTATTGGTGGAGTATTAGAAATAAATCCGTTAGCTTGTACATATGAGGGTGAACTTGTAGAGTTGGATAGAGTAGGTATTGAGTTTACTCAATTTGTAGAAGTCCCTGGAGTTAGTGATGGTATGACTGAAGAAGTATTGTTGTCTATGTCAGATTTTAATCATATTTTCAAGCAAAATAGTGAAAGCAACACAGGTCTTTTAGAAATAGATTGTATGGCTTGTTGTAAGGTAAAAGTTACAGATGAAGTTACAAGAGAAGTATTACAAGATGCATATTCGCCTCAAAAGATAATAAAATTTGACCACAAACCTATTCAATTAAATAAGACTTTAAGACGTAGTGAAGAAACATTTATGGTTAGAGAAGGCATAAGAAATGATAATGATGATATACAAATAAAAGATATTGTAAGCGTTTGTCCAACCATGTCTATAGAAAATAGTTATATTGAAGGAAATAAAAGCATTATACAAGGAATCATAAAAGTTGAAATTTTATTTGTCCCAGTTGAAGGTTTAAAATTGGTTTATAAAATTAGTGAGGAAATTCCATTTGAACATGATATAGAAATGGATAATCTAACTGATACAGCATCTGTGTTTAATACAGCATGTATTGATAAAGTCGAAGTTGATTTGAATAGGGACCAGATAGACCTGATTATCAAAATTAAGAGATTTACTGAAGCATTAGATAAGAAAGCAGAAAATTTTATTATCAAGGGAGAAGACCAAGGTGTATATGATTTATCTAAAGCTCCTAGCATAATCGTATATATATGCAAAGAAGGAGATACTTTCTGGAATATAGCAAAAAAATACAATACAACAGAAAATGAAATTGCAGAACTTAATGATATAAAACTTGATGAACCAATTAAGCCTGGTAAGTGTCTTATTTTAGAAAAAAAAGTCGTATTAGTAGATTAATATTAAAAAATTTAAAGTAATTAAGTATAATAGGGTATTATAATACCCTATTATTTTATTTTTTGTAGTATAATATTATTGTTAGTGATGCATTATTCTTTAAACAAGGAGGATAGAATGGATTTTATAAGACTAAAGAGTAGAGCAAAAATAAATTTATCCATTGATGTCTTGGGAAAAAGGCAAGACGGTTATCATTTTGTTGAAATGATAATGCAAACGATAGATTTATACGATATAGTAAAGATAAAAGAATTAGACGAAGATGAAATAAAGGTAAAAAGCACTAGTTTAGATATTCCTTTAGATGAAGATAATATTGTTTATAAAGCTGCCAAAATACTTAAAAATAAATTTTATATAAAAAAAGGTGTAGAAATATTCATAGAAAAAAATATTCCTGTAGCAGCAGGGATGGCTGGAGGAAGTTCTAATGCAGCCGCAGTATTAGTAGGTTTAAATCACCTATGGGAACTTAGATTATCTGAAGATGAATTAAAAGAAATAGGACTTAATTTGGGCGCAGATGTTCCTTTTTGTATATCAGGAAGACCTGCTTTAGCTCAAGGTATTGGAGAAAAGCTAACAAACATCAAAGGTTTACCATGTGATACAAATATATTGATATGCAAACCAGACTTATTCGTTTCTACTAAAGAAGTTTATCAAGGATTAGATTTGAATAATATTAAAAAAAGACCAAATAATAAATATTTGATAGAGTGTTTAAAATCTGAAGATATAAAAGCTGTATCAGAAAGCATGGTAAATATTCTTGAAAATGTTACTATAGGTAAACACAAAGAAATAAGTGATATAAAACAAGTAATGATGAAAAATAATGCTTTAGGTTCTATGATGAGTGGAAGTGGTCCTACAGTTTTTGGACTATTTAAAAATAAAGAAGATGCTCTAATTGGAAAAAAAGAATTATTAAAAAAATATAAACAGGTGTATGTTGTTAATAGCAGTCAAAAAGGGGTTGAAATTTGTGGAGAATTTAACTAAACTGAACTTGGATAATTACAAGCCATTAAGAGATGTAGTCTTTGAGAATTTAAGAGAAGCAATCTTAGAAGGAAAATTAAAGCCTGGTCAAAGGCTAATGGAAGTGCAACTAGCAGAACAATTAGGAGTAAGTAGGACTCCAGTGAGAGAGGCAATAAGAAAGCTTGAATTAGAAGGTTTAGTCGTTATGTTGCCTAGAAAAGGTGCGTATGTGGCAAATATGTCATTAAAGGATATTATGGATGTATTAGAAGTAAGAGCAAGCCTAGAAGGCTTAGCAGCATATCTTGCCGCTGAAAGAATTAGTGATGAAGATATTAAAAAGCTTAAAGATATATCAGAAGAATTTAAAAAAAGCACTTTGGAATCCGATGTAGATGCGTTATTAAAACTTGATGTAGAATTTCATGAATGTATATTTAAAGCAACTAATAATAAAAAATTAATCCAATTAATAAACTCATTGTGGGAACAAGTATATAGATTTAGAGTTACCTATATGTCTGCTTATGATACATCACATAATATTGTTGAAGAGCATAAATATTTACTTGATGCTATAATTAAAGGTGATAGTGAGCTATCCAAGAAGTATGCTACAGAGCATATAGAAAAAGCAGAGCAGTTTATGATAGATAAGGCTATGATTAGTAAAGACTTATAAAATATAAGGTTTAAAAAGCTATTTTAAAATGATTGTAATCATTTTAAGATAGCTTTTTTTATTAGTATTAAAAAATATTATGAATAAATTAAATTTAATTGGACATAATTGATGATATAAATTTATCTTGAGGGGGAATTTTCAATGAGAAAAATTAAGATTAGATTGGGACTATTAATATTAAGTCTTATATCAGTCATATCAATAATGACAATAGTAATAAATGGTGAGGTAAAAAAAGTAGACAATATATCAAAAGATTATAAAGATAAATTAATAAGATTTCATGTTATAGCAAACAGCAATACAGATGAAGACCAAGAACTTAAACTAAAAGTTAGAGATGAAGTAATAAAATATTTACAGCCAAAGCTTCAAAATTCAAAAAGTATAAAAGAAAGTGAAGCTATTATAAAAAAGGAATATAGTAGTCTGGAAGAAATAAGTAAAAATATTATTCTTAAAAATGGATATAATTACAGTGTAAAGGTAGGTATACAATATAGCAATTTCCCTACTAAACAATATTCTAATATAGTTCTTCCAGCTGGTGAATATAAAGCATTAAAGATTATCATTGGGAAAGGTGAAGGAAAAAACTGGTGGTGTGTTATGTTCCCTCCACTATGTTTTGTTGATGAATCTAATGGAGTGATAGATAAATCTACAGATGATAAGTTGAAGGAAGTTTTAACTGATAAAGAATATAAGTTAATAAAACAAGATACACCAAAAAAAACAAGTAGAGTAAAAATTAAGTTTAAAGTACTTGAAGTAGTCAAGGATTTAGAGAAAAAATTTTAAAAATAAGAATGTAAGGAGTGGTTTTAATCATGGACAGGTGGAGTAAACTGATGGCTACACTATTAGCTTTGACTTTTATATTTATGCCTATTAAAGAGGTATTTGCATATGAACCAACAGAAAATATTAAGAAAGTAAACAAACAAGAAAAAAATATAGCAAAGAAAGAAGTAATAAATTTATCTGATAATGATTTGATGTTATTATCTAAGTTGGTTGCAGGAGAAGCTAGAGGAGAAAGCTATGAGGGACAGGTTGCTGTAGCAGCTGTAGTAATAAATAGAGTATTGGACCCTAGATTTCCAGACACAATAGAAGAAGTCATATATCAAAAAAATGCTTTCTCAGTTGTGCTTGATGGTTCAATAAAGATGGCACCAACAGACTCAGCACGTAAAGCAGCTCAGGAAGCTCTTTATGGAACTGACCCAACTAATAAAGCAGTATATTTTTGGAATCCAGAAATAGCCACTTGCAAATGGATAAATAGATTGAATCCTTATATGAGAATAGGAAATCATGTGTTTGCAAAATAAATTTAAATTTTTAAGTAGTGAAAGGAGTTGTCTTTTTGTAGAAATTATTTTCTAATTTAAGATAGCTCCTTTATTTTTTGTGTAAAATAAACTATAATAATCATTTAGGTAATAATATATTAATTATGAATATAAATATAAATTTTAGCGATAAATAAGTTGTTGTTAAACACAAAAATGTAAAGTAGGTGTTGTATAAAGATGAACAATAAACCAATAGGAGTTTTTGATTCGGGATTAGGTGGATTAACAGTTCTAAAAGAGATAATGAAGATATTACCAAATGAGGATATAATATACTTTGGAGATACTGCCAGAATACCATATGGTTCAAGATCCAAAGAAACTATAATTAAATATACTTTTCAAGCTATAAACTTTTTAAAAACAAAAGGTGTAAAAGCTATAGTTATAGCATGTAACACTGCTACTGCAAGAAGCTTAAAAGAAGCTCAAGAAAAATATGATATACCGATAATTGGAGTTATAGAAGCAGGAGCTAGAACAGCTGTAAGTTCTACAAAAAACAAAATTGTAGGAATAATAGGAACTGAAGGAACTATAAGTTCAAAAGCATACAACTTGGAAATATCTAAAATAGATGAGAGTATAGAAATTGTTAATAAAGCATGTCCTTTATTTGTACCTATTGTTGAAGAAGGATGGGCAAATACAGAAGTGGCTAAATTGACAGCAAAGATATATTTACAAGAATTGAAAGAAAAAAATATAGATTCTTTAGTGTTAGGATGTACTCATTATCCTATTTTAAAGAGAACAATAGGTGAAGAAGTTGGAGAGCATATAAAACTTGTTAATCCAGCTAAAGAGACTGCAAAGGATTTAAAAAAGATTTTAGAGGTGCAAAATATTATAAACAATACAGAAATTCATGGAACTTATCAATATTATGTATCAGATATACCTGAAAAATTTTCAGATATAGCAAGAGAGTTCTTAAAGAAAAAAATTGATAAGATTCAAAAAGTAGAAATACAAAAATACTAGTTTATATGAAGAATCTATGGAGGAAAAATCGTTGAGTGTAAAAATAAGTATAAATACTAGACAATATGATGAAAAAGGAAATATGGACACCATAGAGATGACTGCCTTTGGTAAAATTTTTTATAAAAATGATGGAATATATGTTATTTACAAGGAAAAAGAAGAAAATATAGAAATAACTAATACTATAAAGATACTTAAAAATCAAGTTAGTATCAAAAAGTTTGGTGCTATTAACTCAACAATGCTGTTTAAATGTGGAGAAAGTAGTACTACAAAGTATGTGACCCCACAAGGTACTTTATTAATTGATATTGATACAAGAGAATTAGATATAAATATACAAGAAGGGGAACACATAAAATTGAAAATAGACTATAATATAAAGGTACAAGATTTATTTTTAGGTAGGAATAAAATAGATATATACATAGGTACTAAATAATAACTATGGCTATTTTCCAGAAATTTTATAAAGGTAGTGAAAAAACTACCTTTTATTTAATTTATTTGGTATTATTATATTTATATTAAACTTTAATTTCTTAAAATTGATACAAGGGTTTAGCGTTTTTTTATAGAAAGTATACTTAAAAGTGAATAAAACTAAGTGTAAGAGGGATAAATATGATATTTGATAAGGTACTAAGTACTATAAATAAACATAATTTAATACAAAAAGGCGATAAAATAGTTTTAGGTCTTTCTGGAGGACCTGATTCAGTTTGTTTATTGCATGTACTAAATAGATTAAAAAAAGATTTTAATATAGAAATATATGCAGCACATTTAAACCATCAAATAAGAGGGATAGAAGCTCAAAAAGATGCATTATATGTATCTAAACTTTGTGAGGATATGGGAATTATATTCTTTGTAAAGTCTATTAATGTACCAAAATATTGTGAAAATGAGGGATTATCATTAGAAGAAGGAGCAAGGAAGCTAAGATATGAAATGTTTTATGAAATTAAGGATAAGATTAAAGCCAATAAAATAGCAATAGGTCATAATCTCAATGACCAAGCCGAAACGGTTATGATGCGTATCATGAGAGGAACAGGTTTAAAAGGTTTAAAGGGAATTGATTATATTAGAGATAATTGCATAATTAGACCCATATTAGACGTGGAAAGAAATGAGATAGAGGAGTATTGTGAAGCTTATAATTTAAATCCGAGGATAGATAAAACAAATTTAGAAAATATATACACTAGAAATAAGATAAGGTTAGACCTTTTACCATATATGAAGGATAATTTTAATTCAAATGTAATAGAATCTATAGTGAGGATGAGCAATAGTTTAAAAAGTGATAACGATTATATTGAGAAAGAGGCAGAAGCTAAATTTAGAGAAGTTTCGAATATAAAAGAAAAAGGCTTTGTAGAGATAAATTTAGACAATTTTGTTTGCTTACATGATGCTATCAAAGTTAGAGTTCTTAGAAATTCCATAAAACATATACTAGGAGATACTAATTTTGTTGACCAAAGACATATAGAGGATATAATGTCTTTAGAAGATAATTCAAAAGTAAATAAAATGTTAACTCTTCCAAGAAATATATTTGTTTATAGAAAAAAAGACTGTATAATATTAACGAATGAGGAAATTGTTAATGAGGAAATTGAATTTTATTACAATGTACCTAGTAATGGGTTTATTAAAATAAAAGAATTAAAACAAATTATTGAGACCCAAGTAATGAGCATAGATAGGTATAAGAGTATGAAATTAGACAATTCATCTAAAGGGTTTGATTTTAATAAGGTAAAAGGGGGTATAGTAATAAGAAGCAGAAGGCAAGGTGATAAGATAAAGCTTGCTATGGGAAGTAAAAAAGTGAAAGATTTATTCATAGATTTAAAAATCCCAAGAGAAGAAAGATGTAAAATTCCTATAATCACAGATAGTGAAGGAATAATATGTGTTGGAGATTATAAAATCAGTGAAAATTATAAAATTGATGAAAACACAAAAGAAGTATTAAAAATTAATTTTAACAAATTATAGGGCAAAGCAATGTATGAAAGGAGGGCTTCTATATTGAATAAGTTGCTAAAAGGGGCAGGTTTTTATCTACTTGTTTTTATAATTATAGTAGGTATAGTTCAATTCTCAGGTAAGCCTACAGAAAAAATAAAAGATTTAAAATTCTCTGAAGTATATAGAGAATTAACAGATGAGAATATATCAAGATTATACTTTGTAAATCAAACTTCTGTAGAAGGTACTATAAAAGATACAAATACAAAGTTTAAGTCATATGTTCCAACAGAAGTGATGGGAAATAAACTTGCAGATGAGGTGTTAGACCAAGCTAAGGCTGGGAAACTAACTTTTGGTGGTGAAGCTAAGCCATCTACACCTTGGTTTGTCGAAATGTTGCCTACATTACTGTTAATATTCTTCATGGTGATTATTTGGTTCGTGTTTATGAATCAGTCTCAAGGTGGAGGCGGAAAGGTTATGAGTTTTGGCAAATCAAAAGCTAAGGTTCATAAAGATGATGAAAAAACTAGAGTTACATTTAAAGATGTAGCTGGACTAGATGAGGAAAAAGAAGATTTGCAGGAGGTAGTAGATTTCTTAAAGAATCCTAAGAAATATATTGAATTGGGTGCAAGAATACCAAAAGGAATGCTTATGGTAGGACCTCCTGGAACTGGTAAAACATATCTATCAAGAGCAGTTGCAGGAGAAGCAGGAGTTCCCTTTTTCAGTATAAGTGGTTCTGATTTCGTTGAGATGTTTGTTGGGGTTGGTGCTTCAAGAGTAAGAGATTTATTTGAACAGGCTAAGAAAAGTGCTCCAGCTATCATATTCATAGATGAAATTGATGCAGTTGGTAGAAAAAGAGGTGCAGGTCTTGGTGGAGGTCATGATGAAAGAGAGCAAACTCTTAATCAACTTCTAGTTGAAATGGATGGATTTGGGGTAAATCAAGGTATAATAATCATGGCAGCTACAAATAGACCAGATATACTTGACCCAGCTTTACTTAGACCAGGAAGATTTGACAGACAAGTTGTTGTTGGTACACCAGATGTAAAAGGTAGAGAGGCTATATTTAAAGTTCACTCAAGAAATAAACCATTAAGTGATGATGTAAAAATGGATGTCTTGGCTAGAAGAACACCAGGATTTACTCCTGCTGATATAGAGAACTTAATGAATGAGGCTGCAATATTAACAGCTAGAAAAAGAGAAAAGAAAATTAAGATGGAAACTATAGAAGAAGCTATAACAAAGGTTATAGCAGGTGTGGCTAAAAAATCGAAAGTAATAAGTGAGAAAGAAAGAAGACTTACAGCATACCATGAAGGAGGGCATGCAGTTTGTGCCCATGTACTTGAAGAAGTAAGTCCTGTTCATCAAGTTACAATAGTTCCAAGAGGAAGAGCTGGAGGGTTTACAATGCAACTTCCTGTTGAAGATAAGTTCTATGCTACAAAAAATGAAATGAAAGAAAATATTGTAGTTTTACTTGGTGGTAGAGTAGCAGAAGAGCTAGTACTTAAGGATGTATCTACAGGTGCTTCAAATGACTTAGAAAGAGTTACAGCTACTGCAAGAAGTATGGTAACAAAGTATGGAATGAGTTCTAAGCTTGGTCCAATGTCATTTGACAGTGATGATGAAGTATTCCTAGGTAATAGTTTTTCAAGTAAGAGAAATTATTCTGAAGAAGTTGCTTTTGAGATAGACCAAGAAACAAAGCGTATAGTTGATGGTGCATATGATAAGACAAGAAGTATATTACAAGAAAATATGGATAGATTAGAGTATGTAGCACAAGCTTTACTTATATATGAAACTTTAGATGCAGAACAATTTGTAAAAGCATTTAATAAAGAGTTACCTCTGAATGAAATTGAAAATGCAGTTACAGAGGAAAATTCTTCTAAAGAAGTTGAAGAACAATTAACTATAAAATTAGAAAAAGATGAAGAAGAAAGAAACAATGTTATTGATATAAATAAAAATTTAGAAGATAAATCTGATAAAGATAAATAGTTTTAAGACCTTGGTCATTTTAAGATTATTATCTGATGTGGATTAAATACTAAAACTGAAAGTATAATATTAAATTAATAAGCAAATTATATTTGCATGTATTAATTTAATTGATACTTTCAGTTTTTTTATTATTTTAAAATTATTTAAATAAAATGTAAAATTATATAAATCATCAATATAAAATATAAAACAACCATTATAATAATTAAAAAGGAAATTTAAAATTAATAGTATTAAAAGTATATTAATAATGTATAATTATTTATTAGAAGAAAATAAGTCATGAAATTATGTCATATTAGAGGTGAAATATGCGAGATAAAATAATAGAGATTATATTAAATAATAAATCTGAATTTATTTCAGGAGAAGAATTATCAAAACAATTAGGGGTGTCACGTGCAGCTATATGGAAACATATGAAAGCCTTAAAAGAAGAGGGATATAATATAGAATCTGTAAATAAAAAAGGGTATCGATTAGCGGAAAATCCAACTGATTTATTAAGCCCACAGAATATTTACTATAAATTAGATACAGAGTTTATTGGAAAAAATATTGAACATCTTGACACTATAGATTCAACAAATGAACATGCTAAAAGGATAGCTATAAATAGTGTAGATGGGACTGTGATTTTAAGTGAACATCAAGACATGGGGAAAGGACGATTGGGAAGAAGATGGGATTCAAAACCTCATGAAGGAATCTGGATGAGTATTATATTAAAACCAAATATGGAACCATTCAAAGCTCCATTTATAACTTTAATAGCAGGAGCAAGTGTAACGAAAGCTTTAAACAATCTAGGAGCAAATACATTAATAAAATGGCCAAATGATGTTATTTTAAATGGAAAAAAAATATGTGGTATATTAACAGAGTTATCTGCTGAAATTGAAAGAACAAATTATGTTGTTCTTGGAATTGGAATAAATGTTAAAATAATGGATTTTGAACAAGAAATAGCTGACAAAGCCACATCATTGTATAAAGAAGGGTATATGTTATCCAGAGTAGATATTGTTAGGAATGTATTGACTGAATTTGAAAAATTATATTTAGATTATACTGTAAATAATTCCAAAGAAAAAACCTTAAAAATATGTAGAGATTATTCTGCAATTATAGATAAAAATATATATGTATTAAAAGGAGATAATAGAGAACTAGTGAAATGTTTAGACATAAATGAAGAGGGAAATTTATTAGTTCAAAGAAGTGATGGAAGTATAAAAGAAATTATTTCAGGTGAAGTTTCTATAAGAGGAGAAAAAGGATATGTATAATAATATTTTGGATATAGAAGGCTTAAAGGTTGGGCAGGTTGAGGATAGAAATGGTCTTACTGGGTGCACAGTAGTAATATGTGAAGAAGGAGCTACTTGCGGTGTTGATGTAAGGGGCTCTGCTCCAGGGACTAGAGAAACCGATTTATTAGACCCTGTAAATATGGTTCAAAAAGTTCATGCAGTAGTTTTGGCTGGAGGTTCTGCATATGGTCTTGAATCCACTTGTGGTGTAAGTAGATACTTAGAAGAAAAAGGAATTGGCTTTGATGTAGGTGTAGGTAAAGTGCCTATAGTTGTAGGAGCAGTTTTATTTGATTTAGGAGTAGGGAGCTTTAAATGTAGACCAGATTTAAAGATGGGTTATAGAGCTTGTGAAGTTGCAAATACTGATATTTTAAATCAAGGAAATTATGGAGCAGGTTGTGGAGCCACTGTTGGAAAGATAAGAGGTCAGGAATATGCTATGAAAGGCGGAATAGGTAGCTATTCTATAAAATTAGATAATGGTCTAGTTGTATCTGCATTAATTGCTGTAAATGCTCTTGGAGATGTTTATGAAAATGGTAAGGTTATAGCTGGTGCTTTAAATGATAAAAGGACAGAAACAATTGATACATATAAATTAATGAAACAAGGTGAAAGTAAAGGTGGATTTAGTGTAGATAATACTACAATTGGGATAATTGCAACAAATGCTAAGTTAACCAAAGCTGGATGTAAAAAGATATCTCAAATGGGACATGATGGATATGCTAAGTCTATTTTTCCTATCCATACACCTCATGATGGAGATACAATATTCACAATATCAACAGGAGAAATAGAAGCAGATATAACATTAGTAGGTTCATTGGCTGTAGAGGTTGTGGAAAAAAGTATAATAAATGCAGTAAAAAAAGCGGATAGTGTAGAAAATATAATGGCATATAAAGATATAGTAAAAAAACGAGAAATATGATGAAATTAGCATATTTTTCTTGTCAAATTGTTGACAATGGCAACTCATCTTGATAAAATTATTCTTGTTAGAGCGGGCATCCTACAATGGTAGCTTGACTCATAATTATAAGAAAAAAACGAAAAAATTAAAAAATTAAGTAGTCCGGCATCTTAATGAGCTGGAACGGAGGTGTATTTTTTATGATGAACACAAGTGCATCAGTAAGAAAAGTAAATGTAAGAAAGATGACTATAATAGGAGTACTATCAGCTATTTCTATTATGCTATCTATGACTCCATTGGGATTTATTCCAGTTGGACCTACAAAAGCAACTATAATGCACATACCAGTTATTATTGGAGCTATTATGGAAGGACCAATAGTTGGGGCAGCAATAGGATTTATATTTGGGATATCAAGTCTCTTAAATGCTATAACAAACCCAACAGTAACATCTTTTGTTTTTATAAATCCATTAGTTTCAATATTACCAAGAGTTATGATAGGTGTATTAGCTTATTATGTATATCAGTTAATAATTAAGGCTACAAATAAGGTATACATATCAGGTTTAATTACAGGGGCAATAGGTTCTCTGTTAAATACAGCTGGAGTTTTAGGAATGATATATGTCTTATATGCTGACAAGTATCTTCATGCAATGGGTAAAAGTGGTTCAGCAGGAAAAGTAATAATGGCTCTTGCCGCAGCAAATGGGGTGCCAGAAGCAATAGTAGGGGCTTTAGTAGTAGCTGCTGTTGCCACTGTACTTAAGAAAAGCAAAAAATAGAAAGAAGGTTAATGACATATGCTTCTAGTATTTGATGTTGGAAATACTAATATGGTTTTAGGTATATATAAAGGTGACAAATTAGTTAATTACTGGAGAATTAAAACAGATAGGGAAAAAACGTCTGATGAATATGGAATCCTGATAAGTAACCTATTTGATTATGATAATGTGAATATAAGTGATATTGATGATGTTATAATATCATCTGTAGTTCCGAATGTTATGCATTCTCTTGAAAACTTTTGTATAAAGTACTGTAAAAAACAGCCATTAATAGTAGGTCCAGGCATAAAAACAGGTCTAAATATAAAATATGATAATCCAAAACAAGTTGGGGCAGATAGAATAGTTAATGCTGTAGCAGGGATAGAAAAGTATGGAGCACCAAGTATACTTGTTGATTTTGGAACAGCAACTACATTTTGTGCTATCTCTGAAAAAGGTGAATATTTGGGTGGAACAATAGCACCAGGAATAAAAATATCTAGTGAGGCGTTATTTCAAAGTGCGTCTAAATTACCTAGAGTAGAATTAGCTAAGCCAGGTATGACTATTTGTAAGAGTACTGTATCAGCCATGCAATCTGGAATAATTTATGGATATGTTGGTTTAGTTGACAAAATAATAAGTATGATGAAGAAAGAATTGAATTGTGATGATGTTAAGGTTATAGCTACAGGTGGATTAGCTAAACTGATTGCTTCAGAGACGAAAAGTATAGATTATGTAGATGGTTTTTTAACACTAGAAGGATTGAGAATAATATATGAAAAAAACCAAGAATAATTAATATACAGGGAATTGGGTTATATATCCAATTCCCTTTTTATGATAGATTTCTAGCTATATGTGGTATATTATAATGAGGAAATAAGAATTTAAAGTTAAATCACAAAATAAAGGCAAAAATAGGAGAAAAACAATGAAAATAGGAAATTTAGAATTGAAAAATAAAGTTTTTCTATCACCTATGGCAGGTGTAACAGACCTTCCATTTAGATTAATTTGTAAAGAACAGGGATGTGGGCTTTTATATACAGAAATGATAAATGGTAAGGCACTTTGCTATGATGATGAAAATACTAAAAAAATGCTTAAGATAGAAGAGGAAGAACATCCTGTAGCAGTTCAGATATTCGGTTCAGAACCAGAGTTTATGGGAAGAGCAGCAGAGATAATGAATGATTATTCAAATGAGATTCTCGATATAAATATGGGGTGTCCAGCTCCAAAAGTAGTTAAAAATGGAGATGGCTCAGCACTTATGAAAAATCCTAAGCTTGCAGAAGAGGTATTGAGGGCAGTAGTGAAGAACTCAAAAAAGCCAGTGACTTTAAAGATTCGAAAAGGCTGGGATGATAATAGTGTAAATGCTGTTGAAATAGCAAAGATAGCAGAGGATTGTGGAATAAGTGCTTTAGCAATACATGGAAGAACTAGAGAACAGTTTTATACAGGCAAAGCAGACTGGGATATAATTGCAGAGATTAAGAAAAATTTGAGTATACCTGTTATAGGAAATGGTGATGTATTTACAATAGAAGATTCAATAAATATGTTAGACAAAACTGGTTGTGATGCTATAATGATAGGTAGGGGTGCTCAAGGTAACCCTTGGATATTTAAAAGAATAAACCATTATATGAATACAGGCGAGATTTTGCCAGAGCCAACTCTTAACGAAAAAATAAGTACTGCCATTAAGCATTTAAAACTTGCAGTAGAAGAACATGGAGAGTATGTAGCTGTAAGGGAAATGAGAAAACACATCGCTTGGTATTTAAAAGGACTTAGAAACTCTGCAAAATTAAGGGATGAAATTAACAAAATAGAAGACTATCAAGAAGTTGTGTCGAAATTGGAGTACTATATGGAAGACTCCTTGACATAAAAATAATAGTGACTTATAATATAGCGCATAAATTAAAAAAAGATTATAAAATTTTTAAAATATAATTAGGAAAATTCCTAAGAAATTTGTGAAGGAGTTGTATTTATAATGGAAGAAAATAAAGAGTTTTTATTGACATAAGAGGGATATGATAAATTAGAAGAAGAATTAGAAAACTTAAAGGTTGTAAAGAGAAAAGAAGTTGCAGAGAGAATAAAAGTTGCTATATCTTTTGGTGATTTATCTGAAAATGCTGAGTATGATGAAGCTAAAAAGGAACAAGCACAAGTTGAAGAAAGAATTTTAAAATTAGAAAATATGGTTAGAAAAGCTGTTATCATAGATGAAAGCAAAATAGACCTTAATGTTGTTACAATAGGATCAATAGTTAAAGTTAAGGATTTAGAATTTGATGAAGAGGTTGAATATACTATAGTTGGTTCGACAGAAGCAGACCCATATGATGGTAAAATATCAAACGAATCTCCTGTAGGGAAAGCACTTTTAGGTAGAGCTGCGAAAGAAGTTGTGGAAGTGCAAGTTCCTGATGGAGTTGCTAAGTTTGAAATATTAGAAATAAGAAGATAATTTGGAGGAAAAAAATGAAAAATAATCAACAAAGCAATGAAGAAGCGCAAATTCAAGAAGACCTTAGTGAAGTACTTCAAGTAAGAAGAGATAAACTAAAAAAATTACAAGAGTCAGGTAGAGATCCTTTTAAAGAAAGTAGATATGATAGAACTCATTATTCTATGGATATAAAAGATAACTTTGATTCTCTTGAAGGTAAAACTACAAAAATAGCAGGACGTATAATGAGCAAGAGAATACAAGGAAAAGCTGGCTTTATAGATATTCAAGACCAAGAGGGAAGAATCCAATCTTATGTAAGACTAGATGCTATAGGAGAGGAAGAATATAGTGTATTTTCAACATATGATATTGGAGATATAGTTGGAATTGAAGGAGAAATCTTTAAAACTAAAAAAGGTGAAATATCTGTAAAGGCTAAATCTGTAGTATTACTATGTAAATCTTTACAAGTTTTACCAGAAAAATATCATGGATTAAAAGACCAAGAACTAAGATATAGACAAAGATATGTTGACTTAATAGTAAATCCAGAAGTAAAAAATGCTTTTTTAATTAGAACAAAAGCATTAAAAGCATTAAGAGCATACTTAGATGATAGAGGATTTTTAGAAGTTGAGACTCCAATATTAAATACTATAGCAGGTGGGGCAAATGCTAGACCATTTATAACTAATCATAATACTTTACATATACCAATGTATTTAAGAATAGCGAATGAATTGTATTTAAAAAGACTTATTGTTGGTGGATTTGATAAAGTTTATGAAATGGGAAGAATGTTTAGAAATGAAGGTATGGATTTAAAACATAATCCTGAATATACTGCAATAGAATTATATCAAGCATATGCAGACTATACTGATATGATGGAAATAACAGAAAATGTTATTGCACATATGGCTGAAGTTGCTACAGGAAGTATGATAGTTAACTATCAAGGAACAGAAATAAACTTTACACCACCTTGGAAAAGAATGAGTATGGAAGATTGTGTTAAAGAATATTCTGGTGTAGATTTTTCTACTATAAATACAGATGAAGAGGCACTAGAAGTTGCTAGGGAAAAAGGTATAGAGATAAAACCTGGAATGAGAAGAGGGGAAGTAATAAATGCTTTCTTTGAAGAATTTGGAGAAGATAAATTAATCCAACCAACATTTATAACTCATCATCCAGTTGAAGTATCTCCATTATCTAAGAGAAATGTTGAAGACCCAAGAAGAACTGATAGATTTGAGGCATTTGCTAATAAGTGGGAGTTAGCTAATGCATTTTCTGAACTTAATGACCCTATTGACCAAAAAGGAAGATTTATAGACCAATTAAGAAAAAGAGAATTAGGTGATGATGAAGCTTTTGAAATGGATGAAGATTTCTTAAAAGCATTAGAGGTAGGTCTACCTCCTACAGGAGGACTAGGAATAGGTATAGATAGAGTAATTATGTTATTAACTAACTCTCCATCTATAAGAGATGTATTATTATTCCCGACTATGAAACCTATTGATAACAATCCAAATAAAGAAGAAGAAAACTAAGAAATATTAGCATTCTACTAAGTTTTAAATAAAGTTTAGCTATTAAATTATCAATAAATAGCTAAATTTTATTTAAAATGTCAGTGTAGAATGCTTTTTATATGCTTCAAAGATTCTTTTAGATATTTAATTTATAAATTACCAACAAACGTTAGAAATTGATATTAGTTTTTGTTGATTGAGACTTTATATTTAGAAAATATGATTGAAAGTAATTTATTATGAAAATATTTAGAATAATTTATGAGAAGGTAAAAAGAATAATTTATGAGAATACTATATATAAAAAATTATTGGGGGAATGTCTGATGTTTCAAGTAATTAATTTTTTATGTTTATTTTGTGTTGGATTTTTGGTTCTTGATGTTATGATATATTTTTGTAAGGATGCAATGGATATTTTTGAGGGTACAACTAATGTTAATAAAGTTAAGAGTATAAATGTTTGGGTAGATAGAGTGAGAGCTAATTCATATTCTTATGAAAATAAAATTGCAAAATAGGTAAAATTATATATGCATGCATTGTTTGTAATATCAAGGGTTATATCTATTAGTTTTAATTATATTTATTAAAAAAAACCAAAAGTTATAACCTTTTTTAAAATAAAAAACAAAAAAAGTATTGACGAATTATTTTTAAGGTGATATAGTATTACTTGTCCTTAAGAAAAGGGCAAACATAAAAAATGAACTTTGAAAATTAAACAGTAGGTTAATTTATAAAACAAGAAACAAACCATAAAGCCAGATATTTTGATAACAATAGTATCTGAGCCTGATAAACTTTTATTTGAGAGTTTGATCCTGGCTCAGGATGAACGCTGGCGGCGTGCCTAACACATGCAAGTTGAGCGATTTACTTCGGTAAAGAGCGGCGGACGGGTGAGTAACGCGTGGGTAACCTACCCTGTACACACGGATAACATACCGAAAGGTATGCTAATACGGGATAATATATTTGAGAGGCATCTCTTGAATATCAAAGGTGAGCCAGTACAGGATGGACCCGCGTCTGATTAGCTAGTTGGTAAGGTAACGGCTTACCAAGGCGACGATCAGTAGCCGACCTGAGAGGGTGATCGGCCACATTGGAACTGAGACACGGTCCAAACTCCTACGGGAGGCAGCAGTGGGGAATATTGCACAATGGGCGAAAGCCTGATGCAGCAACGCCGCGTGAGTGATGAAGGCCTTCGGGTCGTAAAACTCTGTCCTCAAGGAAGATAATGACGGTACTTGAGGAGGAAGCCCCGGCTAACTACGTGCCAGCAGCCGCGGTAATACGTAGGGGGCTAGCGTTATCCGGATTTACTGGGCGTAAAGGGTGCGTAGGCGGTCTTTCAAGTCAGGAGTGAAAGGCTACGGCTCAACCGTAGTAAGCTCTTGAAACTGGGAGACTTGAGTGCAGGAGAGGAGAGTGGAATTCCTAGTGTAGCGGTGAAATGCGTAGATATTAGGAGGAACACCAGTTGCGAAGGCGGCTCTCTGGACTGTAACTGACGCTGAGGCACGAAAGCGTGGGGAGCAAACAGGATTAGATACCCTGGTAGTCCACGCTGTAAACGATGAGTACTAGGTGTCGGGGGTTACCCCCTTCGGTGCCGCAGCTAACGCATTAAGTACTCCGCCTGGGAAGTACGCTCGCAAGAGTGAAACTCAAAGGAATTGACGGGGACCCGCACAAGTAGCGGAGCATGTGGTTTAATTCGAAGCAACGCGAAGAACCTTACCTAAGCTTGACATCCCAATGACATCTCCTTAATCGGAGAGTTCCCTTCGGGGACATTGGTGACAGGTGGTGCATGGTTGTCGTCAGCTCGTGTCGTGAGATGTTGGGTTAAGTCCCGCAACGAGCGCAACCCTTGTCTTTAGTTGCCATCATTAAGTTGGGCACTCTAGAGAGACTGCCAGGGATAACCTGGAGGAAGGTGGGGATGACGTCAAATCATCATGCCCCTTATGCTTAGGGCTACACACGTGCTACAATGGGTAGTACAGAGGGTTGCCAAGCCGTAAGGTGGAGCTAATCCCTTAAAGCTACTCTCAGTTCGGATTGTAGGCTGAAACTCGCCTACATGAAGCTGGAGTTACTAGTAATCGCAGATCAGAATGCTGCGGTGAATGCGTTCCCGGGTCTTGTACACACCGCCCGTCACACCACGGGAGTTGGAGACGCCCGAAGCCGATTATCTAACCTTTTGGAAGAAGTCGTCGAAGGTGGAATCAATAACTGGGGTGAAGTCGTAACAAGGTAGCCGTATCGGAAGGTGCGGCTGGATCACCTCCTTTCTAAGGAGAATTGCCTACTGTTTAATTTTGAGGGTTCGTTTTTACGAATACTCAAAATTAGCACTTTTAGCACTTTGAAAACTGCATATATACTTAGTGATATGACATCTAATTTGTAATATATAAAGCTGATAACTTTTTAAAATTATCGAAGTTGATAGCTTCTAATCTATCAAACCTTTTTAACTGGTCAAGTTATTAAGGGTGCAGGGCGGATGCCTTGGCACTAGGAGCCGATGAAGGACGTGATAAGCTGCGATAAGCTTCGGGGAGTTGCACGTAAACTTTGATCCGAAGATTTCCGAATGAGGAAACTCACTTAGAGTAATGTCTAAGTATCATTAAGTGAATACATAGCTTAATGAGGGGAACTCAGGGAACTGAAACATCTAAGTACCTGAAGGAAGAGAAAGAAATTCGATTCCGTAAGTAGCGGCGAGCGAACGCGGATTAGCCCAAACCAATAAAGTTTTCTTTATTGGGGTTGCGGACATATCATAACGAAGAGGTATCGTAATTGAAGAGGTTTGGAAAGACCCACCACAGAAGGTAATAGTCCTGTATGTTAAACGAAAAGACTTTAGATATGATCCAGAGTACCACGGGACACGTGAAACCCTGTGGGAAGCAGGAGGGACCACCCTCCAAGGCTAAATACTACCTAGTGACCGATAGCGTATAGTACCGTGAGGGAAAGGTGAAAAGAACCCCGGGAGGGGAGTGAAATAGAACCTGAAACCCTGCACTTACAAGCTGTGGAAGCACATTTCTTGTGTGACCGCGTACTTTTTGTAGAACGGGCCAACGAGTTACGTTAAGTAGCAAGGTTAAGCACTTAAGGTGCGGAGCCGTAGCGAAAGCGAGTTTTAACTGAGCGTTCAGTTACTTGACGTAGACCCGAAACCGGGCGACCTACCCATGAGCAGGATGAAGCGAAAGTAAAATTTCGTGGAGGTCCGAACCCACGAGCGTTGAAAAGCTCGGGGATGACTTGTGGGTAGCGGTGAAATTCCAATCGAGCCCGGAGATAGCTGGTTCTCCCCGAAATAGCTTTAGGGCTAGCCTCAAGGTGAGAGATACGGAGGTAGAGCACTGAATGTCCTAGGGGGTATTGCACCTACCGAAGACTATCAAACTCCGAATGCCGTCATCTTATACTTGGGAGTCAGACTGTGGGTGATAAGATTCATAGTCGAAAGGGCAACAGCCCAGATCGTCAGCTAAGGTCCCTAAATGTAAGTTAAGTGGTAAAGGATGTGGGATTGCACAGACAACCAGGATGTTGGCTTAGAAGCAGCCACTCATTCAAAGAGTGCGTAATAGCTCACTGGTCGAGTGATCCTGCGCCGAAGATTTCCGGGGCTAAAACTTACTACCGAAGCTACGGCATCAGTAATGATGGGTAGGGGAGCTTCCCATACGGGTTGAAGCATGACCGTAAGGACATGTGGACAGTATGGGAGTGAGAATGTTGGCATGAGTAGCGAAATGTGGGTGGGAATCCCACAGGCCGTAAACCCAAGGTTTCCAGGGGAAGGTTCGTCCGCCCTGGGTTAGTCGGGACCTAAGCTGAGGCCGAAAGGCGTAGGTGATGGACAACAGGTTGATATTCCTGTACTACCGATAACCGTTTGAGAGAAGGGATGACACAGTAGGATAAGCTAAGCACACTGTTGGTTATGTGTGCCCAAGCATTGAGGCAGTCAAAGTAGGCAAATCCGCTTTGATAATGCTGGGATGTGATGGGGAGCGAAATTTAGTAGCGAAGTAGCTGATTTCACACTGTCAAGAAAAGTCTCTATCGAGGTTAAAGGTACCCGTACCGCAAACCGACACAGGTGGGTGAGGAGAGTATCCTAAGGCCAGCGAGAGAACTGTTGTTAAGGAACTCGGCAAAATGACCCCGTAACTTAGGGATAAGGGGTGCCACCATCAGGTGGCCGCAGAGAATAGGCCCAAGCGACTGTTTACCAAAAACATAGGTTTCTGCTAAGTCGCAAGACGATGTATAGGAGCTGACGCCTGCCCGGTGCTGGAAGGTTAAGGGGATCTGTTAGAGCAATCGAAGCAGTGAACTTAAGCCCCAGTAAACGGCGGCCGTAACTATAACGGTCCTAAGGTAGCGAAATTCCTTGTCGGGTAAGTTCCGACCCGCACGAAAGGCGTAACGATTTGGGCACTGTCTCAACAACAGACTCGGTGAAATTGTAATTCCGGTGAAGATGCCGGATACCTGCGACAGGACGGAAAGACCCCATGGAGCTTTACTGTAGCTTGACATTGGGTCTTGGTACTACATGTACAGGATAGGTGGGAGGCTTTGAAACCAGGACGCCAGTTTTGGCGGAGCCATCCTTGGGATACCACCCTTGTAGTACTGGGACTCTAACCATAGGCCATGAATCTGGTCTTGGGACACTGTCAGGTGGGCAGTTTGACTGGGGCGGTCGCCTCCCAAAAGGTAACGGAGGCGCTCAAAGGTTCTCTCAGTACGGTCGGAAATCGTACGTAGAGTGTAAAGGCAAAAGAGAGCTTGATTGCAAGACATACAGGTCGAGCAAGGATGAAAATCGGACTTAGTGATCCGGTGGTTCTGCGTGGAAGGGCCATCGCTCAACGGATAAAAGCTACCCTGGGGATAACAGGCTTATCTCCCCCAAGAGTCCACATCGACGGGGAGGTTTGGCACCTCGATGTCGGCTCATCACATCCTGGGGCTGTAGTAGGTCCCAAGGGTTGGGCTGTTCGCCCATTAAAGTGGTACGCGAGCTGGGTTCAGAACGTCGTGAGACAGTTCGGTCCCTATCCGTCGCAGGCGTAGGAAATTTGAGAAGACCTGTCCTTAGTACGAGAGGACCGGGATGGACGTACCTCTGGTGTACCAGTTGTCCTGCCAAGGGCATGGCTGGGTAGCTATGTACGGAATGGATAAGCGCTGAAAGCATCTAAGCGCGAAGCCAACTTCAAGATAAGATTTCCCACCGCAAGGGTAAGACCCCAGAAAGACTATCTGGTTGATAGGTCGAAGGTGTAAGTGCAGCAATGTATTTAGCTTATCGATACTAATAGGTCGAGGACTTGACCAATATTTATTTGATGTTCATTCATTAAGATATATGTGTAGTTTTTAGAGTGCTAACTCTAAAGAAACTAGTATTACTAGATTCTATAAACTTATTAAAAACTTAATAGAAATATTAAGCATAAAGATTATGTGGTTACAATAGCAGAGAGGATACACCTGTTCCCATTCCGAACACAGAAGTTAAGCTCTCTAGCGCTGATGGTACTTGGTGGGAAACTGCCTGGGAGAGTAGGACGTAGCCACGTAATTTTTTTTATTTTTTGTCAAAAAAAACAAAAAATACGTATTTCTTTTTTCATTTCGGGAAAACTAAACACAGGAATTATGGACTTTATAAAAATTTAATTCTTGAGGAGTGATATAAGTGAAAAAAGTTGCTTTAATTTTAGCTATAATAGGTGCGCTTAACTGGGGTGCAATTGGTATTCTAGGTACAGACTTAATAGGTAGTATCTTTGGTGGAACATATGAAATGGTAAGTAGAATAATATACTTCATTGTAGGTTTAGCTGGATTATACTTAATACCAAGTTTAATGTCTGATGATAGAGAATAATTTATGCTTTTATGTTAAATACCTCATTCTAAATGTTTAGAATGAGGTATTTAATTTTATAAAAATATTAATTTGTTTCTTTTTTAATGGTAAAATAGATAAGAATTGAAGTTTTAAAAAGAAGTATTATGTAAAAAAGGAGTACTATTAATATATGTTTATTATTAATGAATTAAATAAGATTGTAAATGAAGAAGTAATATCTTTTCATATGCCTGGTCATAAAAAGGGACAGGTTTATAAAAAGTTAGGATATAAAGATATACTAAAAAATTTGTATAAAATGGATACAACTGAGATATTAGGAACAGATAATTTACACTTTCCGGAAGGAATTATAAAAAATTCACAAAAAAAAGCATCAAGAGTATTTAAAAGTGATTATACTTGCTATTTAGTAAATGGTAGTAGCTGTGGAATACAATCTGCAATAATGTCAGTATGTAGTCCTAAAAGTAAAATAATAACAAATAGAGACTGTCATCAGTCTGTTATAAATGGATGTATTTTAGGAGATATAGATATAGAGTATGTGCCTTGTGAGATAAGTGAAGAGACAAATATCTTAAAAGGGATATCTATAAGTAATGTGATTGATATAATAGATAAAAACTTGGATGCAAAAGCAGTACTGCTTACTTATCCTACATATTATGGAATGACATATGATTTAGAATACATATGTAATTATGCACATAGCAAAAAGATGGTAGTGATAGTAGATGAAGCACATGGTGCGCATTTAGGGCTTAGCGAGAGGCTTCCTAAAACAGCTCTTGAGCAAGGCGCAGATATAGTTGTACAGAGTACACATAAAACTCTTCCAGCATTTACACAATCGTCAATGATACATATACAGGGAGACCGAGTTGATATAGATAAAATATTGAACATGTTAAGAATTACAGAATCTTCAAGCCCTTCATATTTATTATTATCTTCTCTGGAATTAGCAGTAGATATATATGAAAATAAAGGAAAAGAATTAATGGAAGAGCTTTTAAATAATATTATAACTTTCAAAAATAAAGTTGATTCAAATATTAATATATACGACACAAATGATAAAACAAAAATATTTATATCATCTAAAAACATGGGTTTAACAGGTTATGAACTAGAAAATATTTTGAGAAATAAATATAACATACAAGTGGAGTTATCTAATTATTATGGAGTTCTTTTAATATGTACAATAGGAAATACTGCTGAGGATTTCTCTAGTTTAGAAACAGCATTAAACAATGTTGTAAAGGAAGACTTTAAATTTGAAAAGTTAGAAAATAAAAAATACCCTGTTGTTATTCCAAAGAAAATATTAACACCTAGAGAAGCATTTTATAAAACTAAAAAAAGTGTTAAAATATATGACAGCATAGGTAAAGTTTGTGGTGAATGTATAGTTCCATACCCACCTGGAATAAGTGTAATATCTCCTGGTGAAGTAATAAGTAAAGAAATAATAGACTATCTAATGTTTTGTCATTCTAAAGGCATGATTGTGAGTGGATTGAAAGATGTAGATTTAAATTTTATACAAGTAATAGATTTAGAAGACATTTAAAAATTATGATATAAAAGTAGATAGAAGTAGATAGTTTAAAATTGTGAAGAGAAATAAATAGACTGCTTATATAGAGCTATCTAATAAAAGTACTAAAAAAGTAAAAAGTGTTTGTATGGAGGATATGAAAATGAAAGGTAAGTTAATAATTATAGAGAGTGGTTCAGATGCAAGTGGAAAGGCTACTCAAACAGAAATATTATATGAAAGATTAAAAAAAGAAGGCTATATGATTAAAAAGGTAGAATATCCAAATTATGAATCTCCATCATCTGCCTTGGTGAAAATGTACCTAAAAGGAGACTTTGGTAAAAATGCATCAGATGTAGACCCATATATAGCATCAACTTTTTTTACAGCTGATAGGTATGCATCATTTAAAACCGATTGGGAGGAGTTTTACAATGAAGGTGGAATAATTATCGCAGATAGATATACAACCTCTAATATGGTACATCAGGCCTCTAAAATGGATATTTGTGATAGAGAAGAGTATTTAAATTGGTTAGCTGATTATGAATTTAATTTATTTAAGATACCACAACCTGATTGTGTTATATTTTTAGATGTGCCTATTGAATTTAGTAAAAAGCTTATGGAGAATAGAAAAAATAAAATTACAGGGGAAGAAAAAAAGGATATTCATGAAAGTGACATAGAGTATTTAGAGAAATCTTACAACAATGCTTTATATATAGCAGATAAATATGATTGGAAAAAAATAAATTGTGTTTTAGATAACAAATTAAGAAGTATTGAAAGTATACATAATGAAATTTATAAAATAGTTCTTGATTCAATAAAACCTATGGAGAGATAAATATGTATTTTGAAAATATTATAGGGCAAGATTTTGCAAAGAAATATTTAACAAATTCTATAAAGAAAAATAAACTTAATAATGCGTATATGTTTGAAGGAATGGATGGAATAGGAAAAAAGAAATTTGCAGATGAATTATCAAAACTATTACTTGATTATGAAAATCTCGAAAATAGTCCAGACTATGTACTCATAAAACCAGATGGAAATAGTATAAAAATAGCTCAAATCAGAAATTTACAATCAGATATAGTAATAAGACCTCATAAAGACTATAAAATATATATAATCAATAATGCTGAAAAAATGACTGTGGAAGCTCAAAATGCACTTTTAAAGACGTTAGAGGAACCTCCAAACTATGCTATAATAATCTTAGTCACAAACAACAAGGAATCTTTATTAGAAACTATAAAATCTAGATGTGATATAATAAAGTTCTCACCTATACCAATTGAAGACTTAAAACGTTATTTGATAAATACAGGTATAGAAGAAGAAAGAGCTCAATTATTGGCTATTTTTTCGAGAGGAAGTATTGAGAATGCTCTAAATCTATCTCAGTCTTCTGAGTTTTCAATGATGAGAGAAGATATACAACAGTATATTCAGATAATGTTAGATAAAAACATAGTGGAGATTTTAAATATACCAAATAATATGGAAAAATATAGAGGTAAGATTATAGCTTTATTAGATATGATGATAAACTATTTTCGAGATATCATCCTATTAAAAGAAAATGTAAACAAGAACATGTTAATAAATGTAGATAAGCTAGTTTTCATTCAAAATATGAGTGGAAAAATTAGTTATTCTCAATTGTCCAAGATTATTGATATAATAGAAGATGCAAAGAGTAAAATAAAAAGCAATTGCAATTTCAATATAAGCATACAAGTTATGTCTTTAAATATATACGAGGTGATTAAATGATAAAGATAGTAGGTATAAGGTTTAAAAGTGCTGGGAAAATATATTATTTTGACCCTGTTGATTTTAATATAGAGCAAGATATGGATGTAGTTGTAGAAACTGCAAGAGGCTTGGAGTATGGGAAAGTAGTCGTTGGTCCAAAAGATATGGATGAAAGCGAATTAGTTTCTCCTTTGAAGCCAATTATAAGAATAGCTACAGAAGAAGATAAAAAAGTATATCTAGAAAATAAGGAAAAGGCAAAAGAAACTTTTGAGTTGTGCCAACAAAAAATAAAAGAACATGAGTTAACAATGTTTTTAATAGATTGTGAGTATACATTTGATAGGAATAAGTTGATTTTTTACTTTACAGCAGAAGGAAGAATAGATTTTAGAGAATTGGTAAAAGACTTAGCTGCTATATTTAAAACTAGAATAGAACTTAGACAAATAGGTGTCAGAGATGAAGCTAAATCTATAGGAGGTCTAGGGCCTTGTGGTAGAAAACTTTGTTGTTCATCTTGGTTAGGTGATTTTCAACCAGTTTCAATAAAAATGGCAAAAGACCAAAGTCTATCTCTAAATCCAACAAAAATATCTGGAATATGTGGGAGATTATTCTGTTGCTTAAAATATGAGCATGATGTATATAGTGAAGCAATAGAAAAAATGCCTGTTGTAGGTGCATTGGTGCAATCAGATGATGGAAAAGGAAAAGTTGTAGAAGTGAATCCTTTATTAGAACAAATTAAAGTGGAATTTCAAGACAAGACAGTAAAGATATATACAAGAGAAGATATAAAAATACTTAGAGAGCCTAAAAAATGTGATGGCTGTGGTGGTAAATGTAAGGATAATGATGGATTAGATGAAGCCACACTAAGAGAGCTAAAGAAATTAGAAGATTAAATTTAAGGTAGGGCTTTTCCTACCTTTTTTAAAGCAATTAATGCTTAAAGTTATTAATATTTGAGGAGAATTTATATATGCAATTAAAAGATTCAGAAAGAATAGATGATTTACAATTAAAAGGCCTTAAAATTATACAAGATACTAATGGTTTTTGTTTTGGTATAGATGCAGTTTTATTAGCCAATTTTACTAAAATAAAAAAAGATGCCAAAGTAGTAGATTTGGGTACTGGAACTGGAATTATACCTATTTTGATAGCTGGAAAAAGTGAAGCTAAAAAAATTATTGGCGTGGAAATACAAGAAGATGTATATGAAATGGCAACTCGTTCTATAAAATTAAATGGATTAGAAGAAAGAGTTGAGATTATAAATGAAGATATAAAATACATAGACAAAGTCTTAGACATAAATGGTTACCATGTAGTCACATCAAATCCTCCATATATGCATATTGATGGAATAAAAAATCCAAATGATAAAAAAGCAATATCAAGACATGAAGTAAGGTGCAATTTGGAAGATGTAATTAGAGCTGCATCCAGATTGGTTATGCCTAGAGGAAAATTCTTCATGATACATAGACCAACAAGATTGGTTGATATAATAACTTTAGGGAGAAAATATAAATTAGAACCAAAGGTTATTCAATTTGTGCATCCAAGACCTCAAAAAGCACCGAACTTAGTTTTGGTTCAATTTGTAAAAGATGGAAGGCCAGAGCTTAAAATATTGGACCCATTGTATGTTTATGGAGAAGATGGGAATTATACAAAAGAATTAAAAGCAATATATAATAATAAAGATATAGGAGAGTTGTAAATGAGCGGGAAATTGTACATATGTCCAACACCAATAGGAAACCTAGAAGATATAACATATAGAACTTTAAGAATATTAAAAGAAGTAGACTTGATTGCAGCAGAAGATACAAGACATAGTATAAAACTTTTAAATCATTTTGAAATCTCAAAACCACTAACTAGTTATCATGAACATAATAAGGATTCAAAGGGAGATTATTTGATAAATAAACTAATTGATGGTGAAAATATAGCTCTGATAAGTGATGCAGGTATGCCTGGTATATCTGACCCAGGAGAAGAGATAATAAAACAAGCTATACAAAATAACATAGAGATAGAAGTATTGCCAGGTGCAACAGCCTTTGTAACGGCTTTAGTTGGCTCTGGTATGGACACACATAGATTTGTTTTTGAGGGCTTTTTAGATAGAGATAAAAAAGTTAGGAAAGCACAATTGGAAGAATTAAAGGAAGAAAGTAGAACTATAATTTTCTATGAATCACCACATAGATTGAAGGATACACTAAAAGATATGCTTAAAATTCTTGGTAATAGGAATATTTCTATAAATAGAGAACTTACAAAAAAATATCAAGAAATAATAAGAGAAAATATAGAAACTACCATAAAAATATTTGAGGAAAAAGAAGTAAGAGGAGAGTTTGTATTAATAGTAGAGGGTTTTCATGGTGAGAAGTCAAAGAAAGAAAATTATGATGGGCTTACAGATAGGGAATATGTTTTAAAACTAATTGAAAGTGGTATGAACAAAAAAGATGCAATAAAAATAGTTTGTAAAGATAGAAAGTTAAAGAAAGATGTGGTTTATAAACAAGTTTTAGATTTATAAAGCCTGAATCTGAGGTGATTTTATGGAAATAGGGAAAATTATAATAGAGAGTTTAAAGAGGGAAGATACACATAAAATATTTATAGAATTAGATAATAAGCATGAATTAGAAAAAATAATTCCTAAAATAAGCTGTATGAAGTCTGTAGGTGAATGTAAATATCATGTAGTAAATTGTTTTGAACATTCTATAAATGCATTAAAAGAATTAGAAATAGTATTAAATGATAAGGATTTTTTTCCAATACATCTAAGAAAACATGTGTCAAACTATTTAAACACATATATTGAAGAAGGAATAAATAAGTTACATGTATTAAAGCTGGGAACATTTTTACATGATATAGGTAAGCCTGACAGTATGACCTTAGATGAAACCGGAAGAGTTCATTTCACAAATCATGAAAAAATAGGTGCTCAAATAATTGACAATATGGGAATAAAGTTAGAGTTATCAACAGAGACATATAGACTTATAAGTAAATATGTAAGATATCATATGATACTTTTGTCTCTATATAAGAAAAATGATTTGAGTAGGAAAGAATTAATTAATGTATTTAACTTAGTAGATGAGGACACTATAGGTGTAATAATGCTTGGGTATGCAGATATAGTGTCTACAGTAAAATTATTGGGTAAGAGTGGAGAAGTCAGTGTGTTAAAGACATATATGGAATATATTTTAACAAATTACTTGTATAAGAGTAATTATACACATGTATAAATTTAGTTAATATAATTGAGTTTTAGATGATTAATTAAAGTTTGAAATATACGGATTTCAAAAACATAAAAGAAGTTGTCTTTGTTGTAAAATTATGAAAGACAACTTTTTTTATATCAAAAATTGAAATTTTATTAAGGATACTTAATGGTCTATTAATTAATAAACCATTAGTATTTAATTTATATTACAATATTGATTTTGCTTGTATTGGCGTTGATAGTATAACAGAGGTCTTAGTAGAACCAATTTTCTTTATAGTATCAATCACATTTTCTAGCTCGTACATATCTTTTACAATTACTTTTAAAAGTAAGCAATCATCACCTGTTATATGGTGACATTCTACAATCCTAGGGTCCTTTGCAGCTGACTCAATAAATTCTGTATATCCATTGCTTGGAAGAGAAATATGAATAAATGCCTTTATAACTCTGCCTAATGAATCTGGGTTGACAATAGCTTTATATCCTTCTATAACACCAGACTCTTCTAATCTTTTGACTCTTTCTGAAACTGCAGGAGAAGTTAAACCAACTATTTTTCCTAAGTCCTTCATAGAAATTCTCCCATCATCCTGTAAAATTTCTATGATTCTGTAATCTGTAACATCCATAAATAAACAGTCCCCCTTAAATAAAAATAATTAATGCTATAAAACTTTTTTAGAATCTATCATTTGTGTTTTTAAATACCAAAGATTTCTAGATAAATCAACCTTATAAATGTGTGGTTTTGAAAGTCTTTTGTATTGTTCCCAGATAGTACTTAATTCATATTGTACATGATTTTTTATTTCAAGAACAGCTTTTTTATTATATTTGCATCTGCCTTTTATATACAATGGTTTAAGAAGCTCTTTAACTTTGTAATTTGTAAATACCTTTGTTTTCCATGTATAAGTAGGATGGAAGATTTCTAAAGGTTTAGACTCATCTATAACTTCATCATGTAACATAATCAAATCTGCCTCTGCCTTATTGTCTTCGTTATATATTCTTATAACTTTCTTGTAACCAGGATTATTTATTTTTTCTGGATTCTCAGAAATCTTTATCTTAGGTTCAAGAACTCCTTTTTCACAAGATGCAGCTAATTTATAAACTCCTCCAAGAGAAGGTGAATCGAAAGATGTAATGAGCTTTGTACCTACTCCCCATGAATTTATAGTAGCTCCTTCTGCTTTAAGTGATGTTATGGTATATTCGTCTAGGTCATTAGATGCAGTGATGCTGATATCTGAAAAGCCAGCGTTATCTAATTGTTTTTTAGCTTCTTTAGATAAATAAGCTAAATCTCCAGAGTCAAGTCTTATACCCATAGGTTTGTATCCTTTTTCAGAAATATTTTTGAATACTTTTATTGCATTAGGAACTCCACTGTTTAATACATCATAAGTATCTACAAGTAGTAGGCATTTATCTGGATAAACATCAGCATATGCTTGGAATGCTTCAAGTTCATTATCAAATTTTTGTACCCAACTGTGAGCTTGTGTACCAATTATAGGTATATCAAACATTTTCCCTGCTAGTACGTTTGCAGTTCCAGCACAACCACCAACTACAGCAGCCCTAGCCCCATATATCCCTGCATCTGGACCTTGTGCACGACGTAATCCAAATTCAAATACAGGGTCTCCTTGAGCTGCAAAGCAAACTCTAGAGGCTTTAGTAGCAATAAGAGACTGAAAATTAACTATTGTTAACAATGCTGTTTCAATAAGTTGAGCTTGATATAAAGGTGCCTTAACAGTAATTAATGGCTCATTAGGGAACATGATAGTTCCTTCCTCAACAGCATATATATCTCCTGTGAATTTAAATTCTTTTAAAAATTTTAAGAACTTGTCAGAAAATAAATTTAAGTTTTTTAAGTACTCTAAATCTTCATCTGAAAAATGAAGATTATCTATGTATTCAACAACCTGATCAATACCACAAACTATAGTATACCCTCCATCACAAGCGTTTTTTCTAAAAAACATATCAAATACAACAATGTCTTCATGAATATTCTTTTCAAAATAGCCATTTAACATAGTAAGCTGATATAAATCAGTAAGAAGTGTTAGATTTCTCATTATTTCTCTCCTTAATTATTATTAAATATTAAAAATTGTAAAAACTCCCACACTTATACTAAAACATAATATAGTACAACTTTCAAGTATAAAGTATTACCTAACTATCATAAAATTATTTAAAGAGGAGGATGATTATAATAGGAAAAATATGGTTTTATATGGTATCGATAGGAATAATAGGAAGCTTGATTTCTAAAAATATGGGTGAATTAAATAAAGTTATATTAAGTGAAACATCAAAAGGTATAGAGTTTGCAATAAGTCTAGCTGGTATCATGGCACTCTGGATGGGGATAATGAATATCGCAAAAGAATCAGGTTTAATTGAAAAGATAGGTCAAAAACTAAATCCTATAATGAGAAGATTATTTCCTTCTATTCCAAAAGGTCATAAAGCAATGTCTTATATAGTTATGAATATTGCTTTAAATATGTTGGGTGCTGGAAATGGTGCAACAGCATTTGGTTTAAAAGCAATGAGTGAGCTTCAAACTTTGAATAACAAGAAAGATACAGCCACTAATGATATGATTATGTTTATGGTAATCAATATATCATCTATACAAATAATTCCATTTACCATAATCAAACTAAGGATGGATATGGGGGCTCAAAATCCAAGTGAAATAATTTTTACGACTTTATTTGCAACCATAATATCTACAGCAGTAGCAATAATAACATGTAAATTTTTTCAAAGAAGATATAGATAAAGGGGATGTAGATACATGGAGATATTTTCAAACTTACTTATACCAATAATAATTCTGTACATAGTAATTTATGGTAAATATAAAAAAATAGATGTGTATGATAGTTTTGTAAAAGGAGCAATTGATGGATTAAAAGCTGCATGGGATATCCTACCATATATAATAGGTATATTTTTGGCAATAGGAATATTCAAAACTGGTAAAGGTCTTGATATGTTAGAATGGCTATTTACACCAATAGCAAATATGATGAGTATACCAAAAGAATTAATAGGTCTAATAAGTGTAAAACCTTTATCTGGAAGTGGTGCTTTAGGGATGTACAGTGAACTTGCAAATAGAGTTGGAATAGGAAGTTTAGTAGAAAAAATGGGTGCTACGATTGTAGGTTCTTCTGAGACTATTTTTTACACAATGGCAATATACTATGGAAGTCTGAAGATAAAAAATACTAGACATACATTATCATGTGCTATGATTAGCCATGTTGCAGGTGTCATAGCAGCTGTTTTTATTTGCTATGTAATATTTGTATAATTTGTTGACAATATGGGAAAAATTTTATAATATAGTGATTATATAGAAACAAATAGTAATACAAATTACAAGCTATGAAAAGAAGAGTAAATAAAGGTTTTTTCTATCAGAGAACTAGGTTAGGTGAAAGCTAGTGTCAAAAGCTTTATTGAAGATGGTCTTGGAGCTTTTTATCTGAGCAAGTGTGCTAGGGTAAAACGGTTGGACACGTTATAGTCTACTAAGGTATCTATAAAATGTTTCTACATTTCATGTGAAACATAACTATTATAGATGAATTAGGGTGGTACCGTGAATAATCTCGCCCCTATGTTAACTCATAGGAGGCGATTTTTTATTATTTAAATGAAAGAATCATATGATTACGAACGATAAAAAATTAGGAGGTAAATAACATGAGCAAACCGAGTTTTTATGTAACAACACCAATATACTATCCAAGTGGAGGATTACACATAGGACATACTTATTCAACAGTAGCTGCAGATACAATAGCTAGATTCAAGCGTTTCTGTGGATATGATGTAAAGTTCTTAACAGGAACAGATGAGCATGGTGAAAAAATTCAAAAGAAAGCCATAGAACAAGGAATGTCAGAGATAGAGTATCTTGATGGAATGATAAAAGATATAAAGGCCTTATGGAATACTATGGATATATCTTATGATGATTTTATAAGAACTACAGAAAAAAGACATACAGACATAATACAAAAGATATTTACTAAACTATATGAGCAAGGTGATATATATAAAGGTGAATATGAAGGTAGATACTGTACTCCTTGTGAGAGTTTCTGGACAGAATCTCAATTACTAGAAGGAAATAAATGCCCTGACTGTGGAAGAGAAACATATTTAGTAAAAGAAGAATCTTATTTCTTTAGATTATCTAAATATGAAGACAGATTAAAAGAGTTATTTAAAGATGATAGTTTCTGTTTTCCTGCTGCTAGAAAAAATGAAATGGTGGCAAACTTTTTAGACAAAGGATTAGAAGATTTAAGCGTAACTAGAACGACTTTTGACTGGGGTATAAAAGTTCCTTTTGATGAAAAACATGTAATTTATGTGTGGGTAGATGCTTTATGTAACTATATAACAGCATTAGGTTATATGACTGATAATGATGAAGAATTTAAAAAATATTGGCCTGCCAATGTTCAAATAGTAGGTAAAGAAATAGTGAGATTCCATACAATAATATGGCCAGCGCTTTTAATGGCTTTAGGTCTAGAAGTTCCAAAACAAGTATTTGGACATGGATGGATACTATTTGCTGATGATAAAATGAGTAAATCAAAGGGTAATGTGGTTTATCCAGAACCTATAATAGAAAGATATGGAATAGACACACTTAAGTACTTCTTATTAAGAGAGTTTGCATTTGGGCAAGATGGAAGTTATACTCATAGAAATTTTGTAACGAGAATAAATTATGATTTAGCAAATGATTTAGGAAACTTAATAAGTAGAACTGTAGCTATGGTTGAAAAATACAATAATGGTATAATACCAACAGCAAAAGTTTCAACTAATTTTGATGCTGACTTAAAAGAACAAGCTGTTTCAACTAGAGAAAACTTTGAAGCTGAAATGGATAAAATGCAATTCCATGAAGCATTAGAGAGTGTATGGAAATTAGTTAGAAGAACTAACAAATATATAGATGAAACTATGCCTTGGGCACTAGCTAAAGATGAAACGAAGAAAGATGAATTAGACACAGTTTTATATAATTTATGTGAATCTATAAGAATAATCGCAACACTAATAAATCCTATAATGAATGAGACTGCTAATAAAATATATGAACATATAGGAATAAAAGGTCAAGATGATATAACTACATGGGAAAGTACAAAAACATTTGGTCTTATTGGAGAAAATGTAAAAGTATTTAAAGGTGAACCTTTATTCCCAAGATTAGATGTAGAAAAAGAGATAGAAGAATTAACTAAAATGTTCTCTGGGAAACCTCCAGTAGAAGAAAAACCTTTAGAGCATAAAGAAGAAATTACTATTGATGATTTAGACAAAATAGAGCTTAGAGTAGGGAAAATAATAAGCTGTGAAAAACATCCAAAAGCAAATAAATTATTAGTATCACAAGTTAAGATTGGACCAGAAACAAGACAAATAGTATCAGGAATAGCTGAATACTATAAGCCAGAGGATTTAGTAGGAAAAGAGGTTACAGTGGTATGTAACTTAAAACCAGTTAAATTAAGAGGTGTAGAATCTCAAGGTATGATATTAGCAGCAGGTGATGATGGAGACCCATATGTTTTACCATTTACACAAGGGGCTAAAGATGGATGCGAGGTTCGTTAGTAGGTAATTAAATAGTAAGGAGATTAAAGATGTTATTTGACTCACATGCACATTTAAATGATGAAAGTTTTGATGAAGATAGAGATGAACTTATTGGTTCATTAAAAGATAAAGGTGTAGATTTGGTTGTAAATCCAGGAGCAGATATAGAGACGTCGATAACAGCAATTGAACTTTCGAAAAAATACGACTTTATATATTCAGCAGTTGGGGTACATCCACATGATGTATCAAAACTAGATGATACAGCAATAGAAACTCTAAGAAAACTTGCAACTGAGAATGAAAAAGTTGTAGCTATTGGAGAGATTGGATTAGATTATTATTATGATTATTCTCCAAGAGAAGAACAAAAAGAGTGGTTTAAGAAGCAAATTGAATTAGCTAATGAGCTAAAACTTCCAATAATAATACATGATAGAGATGCACATGGAGATACTTTTGAGATAATAAAGAATACTAAAAATCCTGAAATAGGATGTGTACTTCATTGTTATAGTGGGAATGTAGAGTTAGCTAGAGAATATGTTAAGATGGGTTGTTATATATCAATTCCAGGCACGGTTACTTTTAAGAATAATAAAAAAACTAGAGAAGTAGTAAGAGAAATACCTCTAGAAAGATTATTCATAGAGACTGATTCACCATATATGTCACCAGAGCCACATAGAGGAAAGAGAAACAATCCTTCCCAAGTATCTTTTGTTGCTGATAAGATAGCCCAGGAAAAAGGGATATCTTATGAAGAAGTATGTAGAGTTACAAAAGAAAATGCAAAGAAATTTTTTAATATAAAATAGACAAATTAAATCTTATAATGATATATATAATAAGTCATTATAAGTATAGGATGAGAGTGCCTCAAAATGAGTTTTTTAGTTCATGAGGCACTCTTTTTTTTATGAAATCAAATATATTTTCATCATTTCAACAATGAAAAAGAAGTTTATCATATTTTGAGATAGTTTGTTTTTATTTATTTAATTCATATTTTAAAATATATTTTCTTAACATTGTTAAAAAAGAATTTACAAGATATTCATTAGAATTAACTCAACTCTAATATTCACTTAACTTAAGTTGTTTATTATATTATTAAAGAGAAGTAAACGAAAGGTAGATTAAGGAGGTTGAATTTTGTATACAGTTGATAGTACTAAGATATTGATAAATATGAACTTAGAGAAACTAGAAAAGATATACTCAATGATAAAAGATACATCAAGTATTTCTATAATTAAAGAACCTAACTTGGCTACAGTAATGGTAAGAGCTAATGAAAGTGTAAAAAACACAACATTTAATTTAGGAGAGATATTAGTTACTGAATGTAGTGTAAAGGTAGATGAAAGCTTGGGTTACGGAATAGTTTCAGAAAACAATAATAAGAAAGCCATTTATTTAGCAGTTATAGATGCAGTTTTACATAGCAATAACAGTAAATTTGATGAGTTAAAGAATTACATAAATAAAAGTGTATATGAAGAGAACTTAAGGTATGAACAAGAGATTATTGATGAATTTAGCTTGATTAATAAAACGAAAGTTCAATTCAATGCTATGGATTAAATAGGAGGAGAATCATGGTAAATTATACACAAGAAATATATAGAAAGATGCTAGATAGTGCTTCATTTCCTGGGAAATTAAATAATATAGATAATATAAATATAGAAAATAATACAAAACTATTGAATGGAGCAATTGGTATAGCAATCACTTTATTAGACCAAGAAGTTACCTTCTATATAGAAAATTATACTCAAAAAGATATAAAAAATATAAGAGCACTTACAATGTCAAATCAAATAGATTATAGAAAATCAGATTATATATTTTTAGATATTAATTCAGAAGTGGATATATTACAGATTAAAATAGGTTCTTTTGAATATCCTGATGAAAGTGCAACTATAGTACATCAAGTAAATGATTTATCAACGTACTCTCAAACTAAGTATATAAAGCTTGATTTGAGTGGTCCTGGTATAAAATCTAAAAATAGTATATATATAAATGGAATTAGAGAAGAATTTATAGAAAGATTATCTAGCATAAATAAAGATTATCCAATAGGAATAGATTTGATTTTAGTAGATAAAAAAGGAGAAATTGCATTTATACCAAGGTCATCAAAATTAAGTTGGGAGGTATTATAGAAATGGCTTATGTAGCAGTTAAAGGTGGAGAAGAAGCCATATTACAGGCTAAAAATATACTTGAGTTTTATAGGGTAAAAGGAGATAGCTTGCCTATAGATGTAAAGCAGATTGAGGAACAAATGTCTTATGCTGTAGACAAAGTAATGTCTGAAGGAAGTTTATACAACAAGGAACTATCAGCATTGGCTATAAAACAAGCTCAAGGTGATATATTAGAAGCCTCTTTCTATGTAAGAGCTTTAAGGTCAACAATGCCTAGAATTACATATTCAGAACCCATAAATACAGAAGAAATGAGAATAAAAAGAAGAATATCAGCTACTTTTAAAGATATACCAGGAGGTCAGTATCTTGGGGCAACTAGAGATTATGAAAATAGAATATTGAATGTAGAATTATTAGAAGAAGATGAAAAAAAGAATAGAGATTTTAGAGATAGTTTTATAAATGAATTAGAAACAGTAGATGAAATCCCTGAATTTACAAAAATATCTAATATATTTAGAAAAGAAAATTTATTACAAGAAGAAGTTTGTGAAAACAAATTGGAAGAAGTTATTGATGATATTACAAGAAATAGTTTAAGATTTCCAGTTTCTAGGTCAGCAAAGTTACAGGCATTAACTAGAGGTGAAAGTGGAGTAGTGTCAGGTTTTGCTTATGCTATTGTAAGAGGTTTTGGTGATGAACATCCATATATAAGTGAACTTAGAACTGGTAATGTATTTATAAAAGTAAAACATCCCATCTATGAAGATGAAGAAATAATAATAGGGGATATGCTGGTTACTGAATGTGAAATAGTTTCAAAAGCATCACAAAATAAGACTGAAAATTCTAAAACTAATTCGGAAGATAAAAATAAGATGTCTTTAGGATATGGTCTTTGTATGGGGAATAATGAGAATAAGGCTATATCTATGGCCATACTAGACAAATCTTTGGAGCCAAATAGTGAAAAACTAGCACAAGATGAAGAATTTGTATTGCTTCATATAGATGGAATAGATTCATTAGGATTTATATCTCACTTTAAGCTTCCTCACTATGTAGATTTTAAAGCGGATGTAGAAAGAATAAAATAGTTTGTGGAGGTAAGTTTAGGTGATATATAACTATGGTTTTTTAGACGAAAACACAAAAAAAGAAATAAGAAGAAAGATATTAAAAGCAATATCAATACCTGGTTATCAAGTTCCCTTTGGTTCAAGAGAGTTGCCTATAGCTAAGGGATGGGGTACTGGAGGTTTACAATTAACACTATCATTAATTGGTAAAAATGATGTAGTAAAAGTAATTGACCAAGGAAGTGATGATTCTACAAATGCTTGTAATATAAGGAGCTTTATTGCAAGTGTAAGTAATGTAGAAACCACAAAAGATACATTAGAAGCTACATTGATTCAAACGAGACATAGAATACCAGAAGAAAAACTTAAATCTAATCAAATACTAATATTTCAAGTACCAATACCAGAAACCCTTAGAATAGTAGAACCTAGTGAAGTAGAAACAAGAAGAATGCATTCAGAAGAAGATTATAGTAGGATGTGGGTATATCTTTATGAAGATATAGTTAGATTTAATGATATATCTATAGCAGTTGAATATCCATGTAAAGTAAATGATAGATATTTAATGAATCCATCACCTATACCTAGATTTGATATAAAAAAATTAAATATGTCAGACAATTTATTCTTGTTTGGTGCAGGTAGAGAAAAAAGAATTTATGCTATTCCTCCATATACAAAGGTAGAACCTTTAGAGTTTGAGGATTATAAGTTTGAAGAGGAAAAGTTTGAAGGAAAATACTGTAGTTTATGTAACAGTACAAATACATTTTTAGATGAAGTATATGACAGTGACACTAATGAAAAGTACTATAGTTGCTCAGATACAAGTTATTGTGAAAAAGTTAGATTAAAAAATAACAGTATAGATGTGACAATAGGAGGTACTTGGAATGAGTAAAATAAATGACTCTAAAAGATTAGAAAATATAGACAAGCAAGTATTAATAGGAAGAAATATCAATCTTATTTATGGAGATGGGTGTGAAAAGTGTTTTGAAAGCACAGGATATGAAAGCAATAATATATGTAAGTATTGTGGTTCTATAGTTGCATGTAATAATGTAAATTTAGAACTTTATGAAGGAGAAGTCCTTGGAATTGTAGGTGAATCTGGTTCAGGAAAAAGCACTTTATTAAAAATACTGTTTTTCCAAGAACATGCAAATAGTGGAGAAGTATATATATTCCATTACAATAAAGACACAAATATACTAGAGCTTTCAGACCAAAAAAAGAGATACATAAAGAATCATTTTATGGGTATTGTGTATCAAAATCCCCACCTTGGTTTAAATTTAGACTTTAGTAGTGGTGGTAATATAGCAGAAAAATTATTGATGGCAAATTTATATAATGTTGAAAAAATAAGAGATAGAGGCAAAGAACTTTTAATAAAAACTAATATACCTGTAGAAAGAATAGACCATAAACCAAAATACTTTAGTGGGGGAATGCAACAACGAGTTCAAATAGCAAAAGCTCTTTCAAATAACCCTCCAATATTGCTATTAGATGAGGTTACAACAGGTTTAGATGTTTCTGTGCAAGCGGAAGTATTGGATTTAATAAGAGAAATCCAAAGAGAACTTAAGATTTCTATGATAGTTGTATCCCATGACTTTGATGTTATAAAGATGCTTGCTGATAGGACAATTGTAATGAAAAATGGAAGTGTGATTGAGTCTGGTCTTACAGACCAAATAATGGAGGACCCACAACACCCATATACTCAGCAACTTATAAATTCATTGCTATAAATATCGTTTGTAAATAAGCAAAATGGGGGTTTTTAATAAAATGAAAGAAACTATACTTGAAGTAAATAATTTTAGTAAAGACTTTGAGTTACATGCATTGAACAAGACTATAACGGCATGTAGTAATATAAGTTTTGAAGTTTCAAAAGGTGAGTTTTTAGGAATAATAGGTAAATCTGGAGCAGGTAAGTCTACCATATTAAAAAGTATCTATAAAACATATATACCAACAACTGGAGAAATAATTTTTAATTCAGAAATATATGGTAATGTAGACCTGGCTAAAATTGGAGACCGAGAAATGATAAATCTTAGAAAGAAAGAAATAGGATATGTATCACAGTTTTTAAAGACACTTCCACGAATAACTGCAATTGAACTGGTAGTACATTCTTTAATTGAGAGTGGGTTTGAAAAAGATTGTTCGTATGATATGGCAAAAGATATACTTAACCAATTTGAAATAAAGGAAAATTTATGGGATGCGTATCCAAATAATTTTTCTGGTGGAGAAAAATTAAGATTAAATTTAGCTCAAGCTATGGTTAAAAAGCCTAGACTTTTGTTACTTGATGAACCAACTGCATCACTTGATAATCAATCTAAAATATATGTAAAAGAAAAAATGTTGGAGCTTAAAAGTCAAGGAACTACAATGATAGGAATTTTTCATGATATAGAGTTTATGGAAACTGTTATAGATAAGACCTTTACTATGGCAAAAGGGACTATAAGTGAAAGTGGGGTAGCCTAGATGATAAAACTAATTCATAATGCAAATATTGTATTAGAAGATATGATTTTAGAAAATGGTCATTTAATCATAGAGGGAGATACAATAAAAAAAGTATCAAATGATAAGATTGATTACGCATTTGACTTTAATGAGATAGATGAAATAATAGATGCAAAAAACTTATATGTAATACCTGGTATTATAGATATTCACAGTGATGCCATTGAAAAGGAAATAGAGCCAAGACCAAGTACATTATTACCATTTAATATGGCATTTTATGAACTAGATAAAAAACTACCTTCAAATGGAATAACTACAGTTTATCATTCTATATCTTTAGGGGATGGAGTAGGAGTTAGAAGTATTGATAACTCTTTAAAGATGATTAAAAATATTGATTCATATAAAAATATAGATAGTAAGAGCATAAATCATAAAGTTCATTTAAGATATGAAGTGTTGTATTATGAAGGTTTAGAAAAGGTTTTAGAACTATTAGATGAAAATAAAATAGACTACTTATCAATAATGGACCATTCTCCAGGACAAGGTCAGTATACAAATCCAACATTTTATAAAGAGTATGCTACTAAAGTGTGGGGAGTTACAGAAAATTATGTAGATACATGGTTAGATGATTTAGTAAATCTGCATGATAATTTAGATTGGAATAAAATAGCTAATATTATAGGTATAGCCAAAACTAAAAATATAAATGTTGCATCACATGATGATGATACATTAGAAAAAATGGATTTCATAAAAAATATAGGCATAAATGTATCTGAATTTCCTATAACTCTTGAAGTTGCAAAACATTCAAAGAAATTGGGTGTTCTAACTTGTTTAGGTGCACCGAATATTGTAAGAGGTAAATCTCATAATAACAATTTAAAAGCAATGGATGCTATATTGGAAGATTGTTGTGACATTGTGTGTTCGGATTATCTTCCATCAGCTATGATAAAGTCTATGTGTATAGTTGCAGAAAGAATAAATAATTTAAATAAAGCAGTCAGTTTATTTACCTCAAATCCTGCTAAAGCAGTTGGTATATATGATGAAAGAGGTAGTATAAAAGAAAATAAAAAAGCAGATTTAGTTTTAGTAGATATTGATAGTGAATATCCAAAGGTTGTAAATACTATTGTAAATGGAAAAACAGTTTATAAAAGGGAGGTATAAAGATTGCTAACAGAGTTACATTGTCATACAAGTATATCAGATAATAATTTTACTACTGAAGAAATAATAAAAAAAGCAGCAGAAAAGAATATAAATATCTTAGCAATAACAAATCATGACACATTATCTGGATTGGATGAAGCTCTTGTGCTTGGAGAGCATTATGGAATAACAATAATACCAGGTATAGAAATTTCAGCATATGATTATAAAAATAGAAAAAGAGTTCATATTCTTGGATATAACATAGATTTAAACAGTCAAGAAATAAAAAATTTGTGCAATCCAATGGTATGTGACAGACATAAAGCATCTGTTAAGATGGTAAATAAAATTATAGATTTAGGATACAAAATATCTTTGGAAGATGTAAAGAAATATTCATCAAAGACTGGAATATTTAAACAACATATAATGAAAGCTCTTATAGATAAAGGGTATACAGATAATATATATTCAAGTCTATATAAAGAATTGTTTCATAGAGGAAACGGCAAGGTATATGTATCTTTAAAATATGTGGATTACAGAGATGCAATAAAAGCTATAAAAAATTCTGGTGGAATTTGTGTGCTAGCTCACCCAGGTCAAATGGATAATTTTAGCGCTATTGAAGAGATGGTAAAAGTAGGATTAGATGGAATAGAAGTATATCATCCATCTCACAACAAAGAACTAGAAAAAGAGTCGCTTTCTTATGCTAAGAAGTATAATCTAGTGGTCACAGGAGGCTCAGATTACCACGGATTTTATTCTCAACATAATTATGAACTTGGAAGCAAGAGCTTAAATAAAGAAGATTTATTTAAGTTTAGGTTAGCTTTAGGAGGGGTATTATAAATGTCTTTTTTACAAGTAAAAAATGTAGGTAAAAGTTATGGACAAGTTAAGGTGTTAAAAGACATATCTATTGATATTGAAAAAGGAGAGTTTATTTGTTTACTAGGTCCAAGTGGTTGTGGAAAGAGTACACTACTTAGAATAATTGCAGGGCTTGAGGATAAACATGGTGGAAAAATAATAATAAATGATAAGGATATGACTAATTCACCACCTGAAAGTAGAAATTTTGGTATAGTTTTTCAATCATATGCATTATTTCCAAATATGAATGTTTACAAAAACATAGCCTTTGGACTAGAAAATAAAAACATAAGTAAATCTAATATTGATAAAAAAGTTAAAGAAGTTCTAGAAGTTGTAGAATTAAGTGGATATGAGAAAAAATATCCATCACAATTATCAGGTGGACAACAACAAAGGGTTGCATTAGCTCGTGCGATTGCTTTAGAGCCAGACTTTTTACTTCTTGATGAACCTTTATCTGCATTAGATGCAAAAGTAAGACTTAAACTTAGGGAGCAGATTAGAAGTTTACATAGAAAACTAGGCATTACAACTATAATGGTAACGCATGACCAAGAAGAAGCTCTTTGTTTAGCTGATAAGATGGTTGTTATGAATAGAGGAGAAATAATACAAGTTGGAACGCCAAAGGAGGTATATAAAAATCCAGAAACACCTTTTGTAGCTGATTTTATAGGAACAATAAATTTTATAGATGATGGTATTAATAAGATAGCTATTAGACCAGAAGATATAAAAGTAGAGTCTAACAGAGATTCTAAAGATAAGGATATAAAAGTGGGAGAAATTTTAGATATCGAATTTAGAGGATTTAACTATAGAATTACAGTTGAGTATCGTTCTAAGCAAATGAAATTAGATGTAGTTTCCAAAGTTGCAGAACAAATGAAACTGTGCATAGGTTCTAAAATAAACTTTAAGATACCTAAAGAAGGAATTGTACAATATAAATCAGAGGGATGTGCTTAATAGCTAGGGGTGAATAAATGATAACATCAAAAAATAAAAGAAGAATAAGTGATAGCACAATACAAAAATATTTCTTGATTTTTTCGGTAATTGTACTAATAGTATTTATATTATTTCCATTAGTATCATTATTAAAAAATGCATTTATGGATACAAGTGGAAATTTTATAGGAATTTCAAATTTTAGTAAATATGTTGAAAATCCAAGTCTTATAGCATCATTTAAAAATTCAATTTTTGTATCTACAGTCTCATCTTTAATATCACTATGTTTAGCATTTATATATTCATACGCAATAACAAGAACAAACATAAAGTTTAAAGATTTTTTTAAAACTATGGGAATGTTTCCACTTTTTGCACCAACTATGTTATATGGTATTTCACTTATATACCTTTTTGGAAATAAGGGAATCTTTACAACCATGGGTCTGGAAGTACCACTATATGGTCCATTAGGAATAATTATTTCTCAAATTCTATTTACATTTCCACAAGCTTTTTTAATATTATCTGTAGCACTTTCGATGGCTGATTACAGACTTTATGAAGCAGCAGATAGCTTGGGTGCTAGTGAATTTAAGAAATTTTGCAAAATAACAATTCCTGGTATAAAGTACTCATTACTTAGTTCATTCTTTGTATCCTTTATACTTGCATTTACAGATTTTGGAGCAGCTAAGGTAGTTGGAGGAAACTACAATGTACTGGCCACTGACATATATAAACAAGTAGTTGGACAATTTAACATACCAATGGGAGCTACTGTTTCTATGGTAATGTTAATTCCTGTACTAATAGCATTTACATTAGATAAGATGGCAAGTAAGAAACAAGGTATGACCATAACTGCAAAGTCTATGCCATATAAGATTAAGGAAAATAAGTTTAGAGATAGAGTATTTTTAATAGTATGTAGTTTTATAACATTGCTAATTTTTATTTTAATATTCGTTTCAGTTATAGGTTCAGTTATAAAGTTATGGCCATATAATTTAAGCTTTACAATGGAACACTATACATTTAAAGGTATTTTGGGAAGTGGAATAAAAACATACTTAAGCAGTTTGAAAATATCAACTTTAACAGCAATATTTGGAACTATATTTGTATTTTTTAGTGCTTATATGATAGAAAAGGTGGATAAGTTTCCTAAATTAAGACAAACAGCTTACCTTTTATCAATGATACCAATGGCCTTACCTGGCTTAGTTTTAGGTATATCATATATAACTTTTTTTAACTCAGCAAGTAATCCATTAAATTTTTTATATGGAAGTACAGCAATATTAGTTATAGTAAATGTAGTTCATTTTTATTCAGTTTGTTTTATAACCTCAAATTCATCTTTAAAAATGTTGGATAAAGAGTATGAATTAGTTGCAAAATCCATAAATATTCCATTCTATAAAGTATTTTTTAATATAACAGTTCCAATGTCTATAACATCAATACTTGAAATAGTAGTATATTATTTTGTAAATTCAATGGTTACTGTTTCAGCATTAATATTTTTATATACACCTCAAACTCAGACTGCATCAATATCAATACTAAAGTTAGATGAGATAGGATATATAGGACCATCAGCTGCTATGGCAGTATTAGTGCTTTTAACAAATATAATAGTAAGACTTTTGTACGAATTTGTAACAAAGAAATTAAAAAATAACACACAAAAATGGCAGCAAAAAGATGTTGCATAGGGGAGGTAAAAATGAAATTTAAGAAGCTAGTTTCTTTAGGAGTATTATCAACACTTTTATTAAGTGTAATAACAGGATGTAGTACTGATTCATCAGGTTCAGATTCAAAGTCTGATAGTAAGACAAAAGGGGATTTAACAGTTTACACAGCAATTGAAGAAGATAGTATAGAGCCATATTTAGCTACATTTAAAGAGAAATATCCAGATATTAAATTAAATATTGTTAGGGCATCAACAGGAGATATAACAGCAAGATTATTAGCAGAAAAGGATAATCCTCAAGCAGATGTTGTATGGGGAGTTGCAGCCACAAGCTTATTGGTTGCAGATGACCAGGGGATGTTAGAACCATATGCTCCAAAAGGTTCTGAAGAAATAGAGTCTGCATTTAAAGATGATAAAGAAGTTCCTTCTTGGGTTGGGATAGATGCTTGGATGACAGGTATAACAGTAAACACTAAAGAATTAAGTGATAAGAACATCCCAGTTCCTAGTTCTTACGAAGATTTAATAAAGCCAGAATATAAAGGTCTTATATCTATGCCTAATCCATCTTCTTCTGGTACAGGGTACTTAACAGTATCAGCCCTTATACAAATTATGGGGGAAGAAAAAGCATGGCAGTATATGGATAAGTTACATGAGAATATTGGTGTATACACTCAATCTGGTTCAGCTCCAGCTACATCAGCAGCTTCAGGAGAATATCCTATTGGTATATCTTTTGGATATAGAGGTATAAAGTTAAAAGAGGAAGGCTATCCAGTAGAAGTAGTATTTCCAAAAGAAGGTTCTGGATGGGATATAGAAGCAAATGCTCTTGTGAAAAAAGATAATATAAAAGAAGCATCAAAAGTATTTTTAGATTGGGCTATAAGTAAAGATGCAATGAACGAATACTCTAAAAACTATGCAGTTACTACTATTTCTACAGGAAATCCAATACCAGAAGGATTCCCTAAAAAGCCATTAGAGCAAATGATAGATAATGATTTAAAATCAGCAGCAAAAAATAGAGAAGATATACTAAATAAATGGATATCAAAATATGATGGTAAGACAGAAAAAGAGAGTTAAGTAAAACTATACAAATGGAGTAAAAAGAAAAATTTTTTTAAGTAGATTTTATTATAATAATATAAGTTGAGAATAATATAGGTCAAGAAAAGTGAATATTCTATAAAAATGTATAGAGTAAGTATACCATTCAGTTTGAATGGTATATTTTTTATTTTTAGAGATTAATTTAGAAATAGATATACTACAGTTTAAAATAGTATATTTTAATTTCATTATTAAAGTATAGATGTTATATATAAAGTAAATAAGATATTAAATAATTATAAACTAAAGTAAATAAAATATTGAGCGATTATTAAAAAGATATATATATATAATTTAATTTGAGCAGTTTGTTATATATTATAAAAAAGAGAAAAATAAAAGGTAAATTGTTTCTGGATAACTTAAAATTGGAAGTAAGAATATTTAACTAGAGAAGAATTATTTAAGCTCAGGTTAGCTCTAGGAGTAGCTGATTTTATAGGAGCAATAGATTTTATGGATGATGATATAAACATGATAGCAATTAGACCAGAAGATATAAGGGTAGAATTTAATAGAGATTTCAAAGAAATTATAGACCTCAAACTCAGACCGTATCGATATAAAAACTAAAGCTAGATGATATAGTGTTGTATATAGGACCATCAGCTGTTATGGCAGTATTAGTGCTTTTAACAAATATAATAGTAAAACTTTTGTATGAATTGATAATAAAAAAATTAAAAACCAAGACATAAAAATGGCAACAAAAAGAAGTTGAATAAGGGAGGTAAAAATGAAATTTAAGAAGTTAGTCTCTTTGGGAATATTATCAACACTTTTATTGAGTGTAATAACTGGATGTAGTAATGTTTCATCAGGTTCAAACTTAAAGTCTAATAATAAGACAAAAGGAGAGTTAACAGTTTATACAGCAATTGAGGAAGATAGTATAGATACATACTTAGCTACATTTAAAGAGAAATATCCAGATATTAAATTGAATGTACTTAGATTATCAGTAGGAGGTATAACAGCAAGATTATTAGCAGAAAAAGATAATCCTAAAGCAGATGTGTTATGGGGTGTTGCAGCTACAAGTTTGATAATTTTAGATGACAAAGAAATGCTAGAGCCATACGCTCCGAAAGGCTTTGATAAGGTAAATCCTGCATTTAAAGATGATAAGAAAGTTCCTTCTTGGGTTGGAATAGATGCTTGGATGACTGGTATAACAGTAAATACTAAAGAATTAAAAGCTAAAAATATATCAGCTCCTAGTTCTTATGAAGATTTAATAAAGCCAGAATATAAAGATCTTATATCTATGCCTAGTCCAGCTTCTTCAGGAACAGGATATTTAACAGTATCAGAACTCATACAAATTATGGGTGAAGAAAAAGCATGGCAGTACATGGATAAATTACATAAAAATATTGGTGTATACACTCAGTCTGGTTCAGCGCCAGCTATATTAGCAGCTTCAGGAGAATATCCCATTGGTATATCTTTTGGAAATAGAGGTATAAAGTTAAAAGGTGAAGGTTATCCAGTAGAAGTAGTATTTCCAAAAGAAGGTTCTGGATGGGAGATAGAATCAAATGCACTTGTGAAAAAAGATAATATAAAAGAAGCAGCAAAAGTATTTTTAGATTGGGCTATAAGTAAAGATGCAATGAATGAGTATTCTAAGAATTTTGCAGTTACTACAATTGACACGGGAAATCCGGTGCCAGAAGGATTTCCAAAGAATCCATTAGAACAGATGATAGATAATGATTTAAAATCAGCAGCAAGAAATAGAGAGGCTATACTAAATAAATGGATAGAAAAATATGATGGAAAGACAGAAAAAGAGAGCTAAGCCTTACAATAAAATTTAGTACAAAAAGCGCCTAGAATATAAGTTTTATATCTAGGCTCTTTTGATATATTTATTTAAAATGCATATTTCTATATAAAAATAAATAGTTTAGTACCTTGATTAAATTAAATAAAAACCTTAAAATAAAGAGATGTAAAGAAAAACTAAAAACGAATAAAAGGTGAATTTATATGATAAAAGAAATAATAGTAGTAGAGGGTAGAGATGACGTTACAGCAGTTAAGAGAGCAATAGATGCAGAACTTATAACTACAGGTGGATTTGGATTTCCAAAAGGTGTAATGGAGCGTATAAAAGCTGCTAATGAAAGACGTGGTGTTATAATATTTACAGACCCAGATTTTGCAGGTGAAAAAATAAGAAAAAAAATAGCATCAGAAGTTCCAGGATGTAAACATGCATTTCTACCGAGAGAGGAAGCTAAAAAGGATGGAGATATAGGTATTGAGAATGCTACTCCTCAAAGTATAATAGCAGCTCTGAATAAAGTTAGAACTGAAAATACAGAAAAAAGATATGAATTTAAGCAAGTTGACTTAATTAGAAATGGTCTTATAGGTAATGAAGAAGCATCACTTAGAAGAGATGCACTTGGAAAAATACTTGGAATTGGATATGGAAATGCAAAACAATTTTTAAATAGATTGAATAATTATGGAGTTGAAAGAGAAGAATTTATAGATGCATTAAAACAAATCTAAACGTAATGTTTAATGTATGAAAAATATGTATATAAAATAAATTGTGGAATTACGGTTAATTTAAGATAAATTATTTATAATATATACCTTATTTTAAATCAATGTAAATACATATAAATAAGTATAATTAATAAAATTAAATATCAAAATAAGTTAAAAAGGAGTAAATAATGGATAGACTATCTTCACATAATGCAACAAAGGAAGTAGTACAAAAATATAATTTTAAATTTTCAAAGTCTTTAGGTCAAAATTTCTTGATAGATAGTAATATAATTGATAAAATCTTATCTGGAGCTAGAATCACAAGAGGAGATAATATCATAGAAGTAGGACCTGGTATAGGAACTCTTACTCGTGAGATGGGTAAAATAGCAGAAAAAGTAGTGGCTATAGAAATCGATAGAAATCTAATTCCTATATTGAAAGATACCTTGTCAGATTTAGATAATACAGAGGTTGTAAATCAAGATATACTAAAAGTAGACATACAGGAATTAGTAAAAGATAAATTAAATGGTGGGCCAGTTAAGCTTGTAGCAAATCTTCCATATTATATAACTACTCCAATAGTTATGAAATTTTTAGAGGAAGACATACCTGTAACAGACATAGTAGTCATGGTTCAAAAAGAAGTTGCAGATAGAATGAATGCTATTCCGGGTACTAAAGATTATGGGGCATTATCTATAGCTGTTCAATACTATTGTGATACAGAGATTGTGGCAAAAGCTCCAAGACATATGTTTATACCACAACCAAATGTAGATTCCACAGTTATAGGTTTACATGTAAGAGATAAAAGAAAATATGATGTTCATAATGAAGACATATTTTTTAAAACAGTAAAAGCATCCTTTGGACAAAGAAGAAAAACTCTTCTTAATTCGTTGGGAGGTCTTGGTTTTCTTAATAAAGATGAAATAAGAGAAGTATTAAAAGAAGCTAATATAGACGAAAAAAGAAGGGGTGAAACTCTTAGTATAGAAGAGTTTTCAGTTCTTTCAAATATAATAAATACAAAAGTATCTTCTAAATAGAAGGTACTTTTTTTAATTTTGTTAACATATATTGTTTAGAGAAACTGTGTTAAGGGGGGATTGCAGTGGGTTCTAAAAGAAAGTTTAAAAGAGACTATATAATACTAGAAGCTAAAGACATAAACTTTAGATACAAAGAACGAGTACTGCCAAAAGCTTTTGCAAAAGTTGAAGTAAATGATGAAAAAGCAATTATTGCATTATATGTAGAAAATCTAAAATATGTTAAAGATGGGTATAAAGCAGTAGCAATAAAAGATGACCATGGATTAATAGACTTAGGAAATATAATTTTAAATGAACAAGGAAGAGGTGAATTTGTTTTAGATTTAGAAGATTATGATGATGAGATAAAAGGTATTGCATTATTGTATGAAAGAAATATACCTTTAATTGGATTTAAAGGAAATAAGCTTGAAAATTATGAGGACATATTATTTCAAGAGGTAGAGGAAGAAGAATATGAAGAATATGAAGAGTTGGAAGAAGAAGACGAAGAGATAGAGGATAATGAGGAAAGTGATAGAGACGAAGGTAGTGAAGAAGAATATATTATAGAAGAATATGATGAAGATGAGTATGAAGACTATTGGGAAGATGATGAAGATATTGAAGAAGGAGAGTTAAAAGCAAGAACGGAAGTAGAAGATTCTAGTGATGAGGAAATAGAAGAGTTCAATAATTATAAGGAAATAGAAAATTATAATAGGGTTAAAGTACAGGAAGAATATATAGACATAGAATATGATGAAGAAGAAGAGGAAGAAGAAGTTTTTGAAGTAAATAGAGAAGAAGATAGGTTTGTTTCCTCAAAACCTACTAAATCAAAGAAAGTTCAAAAAGATCAGAATAATATTGAAAAAATAAAAAGAGCTAATGGAGTAAGTCAAGGAGAGAGTGGAAATAAACAAACCAGTACATTACTTATGCCAAGACAAATAAAAAAAGGTTTGAAATTATTTAAAGAAGTAAAACCTTTTGTAACAGATTATATAGATAAGACAAGATGGTGGAAAATAGAGATAAATCCTACAACACTGTGTGGATATACAATGCCTTATTTAGGATATTTAAACGTATTGAATTACACTATGTATAGTGATGCAGTTTTACATTCATATAAATACAGACACTATTTATTTGGAGTTCAGTATGATGAATATAATAAGAGAAAACATTATATTTATGCTATCCCAGGAAATAGAAATGAACAGCCAGACAATGGAAGCACAGGATTTTTAAGATATCAAGCTTGTGATAATAGAACAAATAGTTTAGGATATTGGCTATGTTTTATAGATTCTAGACAAAGAAATATAGTTAGGTAAAAATAATAAAAATGAAAAAATTTAGACTCAATTCTTATTTTACTGAAAAAATTAATGAAATGTAGTACAAAACTTTAAAAACTATTGATAATATTTAAATATTACACTACAATATATCTTGAAATACCTATTATATTATGGAGGAAAATTATGATAAACGAGCAAAGAATTTTAAATGAGTTTCTTGAATTAGTACAGATAGATAGTTTATCTTTAAAAGAGGGGAATGTTGCTAAAGTATTAGTTAAAAAATTAGAAGAAATAGGTTGTTCAGTAGTAATAGACAATGCTGGTGAAAAAGCAAATGGAGAAACTGGTAATATAATAGCTACATTAAAAGGAAATAAAGAAGGAAAGAAAATATTATTTAGTTCACATATGGATACAGTAACTCCAGGTATAGGGGTAAAACCTATAGTGGATGAAGCAAATGGAATAATAAAAAGTGATGGTACTACAATATTAGGTTCTGATGATAAAGCAGGTATAGCAGCTATATTAGAAGGCTTAAGATATATAAATGAAAATAATATAGAACATACTGATATACAAGTTGTATTCTCTATATGTGAGGAATGTGGATTAGTTGGAGCTAAAAATTTAGACTATGGAAAAATAGATTCTGAATATGCATTTATATTAGATAGTGGTGGTTCTCCAGGTGAAATAATAGTAAAAGCTCCTGCACAAGATGTAATAAATGTTAAGATATTAGGAAAGACTGCTCATGCAGGTCTTGAACCTGAAGCTGGAATAAGTGCTATAATGGTAGCTGCCAGAGCAATAGAAAATATGAATTTACTTAGAATAGACGAAGAAACAACTGCTAACATAGGAATTATAAACGGTGGAACAGCTACAAATATAGTAACAGGAGAAGTTAATATAATTGCAGAAGCCAGAAGTCTAAAAGAAAACAAATTAGATGTTCAAACTAAACACATGGTAGAGACTTTTGAAAAAGCTGCAAAAGATTTTGGAGCTCAAATTGAGATAGATGTCAATAGAGCATACACACCAATAGATGTTAGTGAGGATTCTGAAATAATAAAACTTGCAAAGAAGGCTTTTTCAAACTTAGGTATAGAAGGTCATACTGAATCTACAGGAGGAGGTAGTGATACAAATATATTAAGTAAGAATGGTATCGAAGCTATAACTTTAGGAATTGGTATGAAAAATGCTCATACACTAAGTGAACATATAGCTATAAAAGACTTATATGATTCTGCTAAAATGGTAGTGGAGATAATAAAGGAAGCATAAATTTAAATAATAGTGTATAATATATATATCGCCTAGCTTAAGCTAGGTGATTTTTCATTTTATAGAAGATTGATAATCTCTATTGAAAGCAAAGAGTATACATTTGCATATAAGAGAGTGTTTAATTTATGTTCAAATGTAGGTTCTTAATAATATTTAGATTGTTTCATAAGGGAGGAATAAATATGGAAACAAGGTATGAAGAAGCAAATAAAATAACAATACAATCAATACTTTGGAATATAGTATTAACAATAATTAAGGTTATAGCTGGTGTTATTGGTAATTCTAGCGCTATGATTGCGGATGGATTACATTCAGCATCAGATATTATAAGTTCTATAGGAGTACTAATAGGCAATTATGTATCTTCTAGACCTGGAGATAGAGAGCATAATTATGGTCATGAGAAAGCAGAGACATTAGTATCATTTGTGTTATCAATATTGCTTATTTTCGTTTCTATAACAATAGGTATAGAGGCAATTAAATCTTTATTTAACTTAGATGCATTAAGTGTTCCATCAATATTACCATTAGTAGTATCAGTTATTTCAATCCTGATAAAAGAGTATCAATATAGAATAACAATAAAAGTTGCTAAAAAGATAAATTCACCAGCCCTAAAAGCTGATGCTTGGCATCATAGGTCAGATGCTTTATCTTCAGTAGCTGCTTTTATAGGTATAGGTGGTTCTATTTTAGGGTTTAAACCATTAGACCCAATTGCGTCAGTTGTAGTGGCTATATTTGTAGCTAAAGTAGGAATTAGTATACTTATAAGTTCTGTTAATGAATTGATGGATGTTTCAGTTGATGAAGAAGAGATAAAAGAATTAAAATTTATTGTAGCAGATACAGAAGGTGTTAAAAATCTTGGTGATATAAAGACTAGAAAACATGGAGCTATGGCATATGTAGATTTGACTATATGTGTGGATGAAAATTTGACAGTTAAGCAAGGTCATGATATTGCTACCAAGCTTGAAAAACATATAATAAAACATATGGAATTTGTAAAAGGCATAACAGTTCACGTTGAACCATGTACTAATTGCCAAGGAAATAAGTGTAATAATTAATTAAAACTTAAAAAAAAGTATAAAAAGTTATATAATTGTTTTATGATTATAAACTCTAGGGGTGGTTAAATGAGCAAGAAAAGAAAACTAAAGAAAAAAGCTGCAATATTAATAGGAGTAGTTGTTTTCTTTATAATATACTTTATATCCTTTAGAATAGGAATAAACATGGAAAAGGATAAAAGTGAAGTGCCAAAGAAGGTAGAAAAAGAAGAAGAAGATAATAGGTCTTTAAGGACTCAAATAAAAGAGAAGAAGAAGGTTTATATATCAGATAAAAATATAGAAAACATAAAAATTGAAGAAGATATGTGGGATGAAATAAAGTTATTTTTCTCAGATTTTAAGAAAGTAAGAAATACTACTTCTTCTTACGAAGCAGTTTATGAAGGTTATTCTGATGATGGAGTTAAATTTTCTACTGACCTTAACTTTTTTAGAGTATATACTGTAAATAAAGAAGAATATTATAAAGTACCAGTTAGTTCTAAGGATGCTTTTAAGAAACTTTTAGATGAGAGTATATATACTTCGTTTGACCTTTTAAGTCATTATAAAGATTGGAAAGAGGTTACTATAACTCATGGAAAAGAAATTAAAAAAGTTCATAGATGGAAATTTGATGATTTAGCACATAAGATGATTTCAAAGAGGGTTGTAGGAAAAGTTCAACCTGAGAAAAGTAAGGAAAGAAGTGACTATAATTTTACTATAAATATAAAAGGTGATAATTTTGATGTAAAAGTTGATACAATGGGAAAAGATTATGTAAAAGTTACTTCTAAGAAAAATGTATCTTACTATGAGGTTCATACAAGTTTATTTGATTACCTTAAAAATGAGATATTTGAAATTGGAAAGAAATAAGACTTTAAGAAGGCTATCAAATTAGATATTTGATAGCCTAAATTATTTTATATATTATTTTTCAACCAACAAGTCTGCAACCTTATAAATTGGACCAGCACCAGCAGTTATTACTAAATCATTATCCTTAACATTTTCACGTAAGTATTTTACTATATCTTCAAATTCTTTTATATAGATGGCATCTACATTGTTTTGATATAATTTCTCAACCAAGTCCTTAGAATGTATATCTCCTGGGTCTTTTTCCCTAGCAGCATATATATCTGTTATGATAACTTTATCAGCAGCATAGAATGCCTCTGAAAATTCACCTAAAAGAGATTTTGTTCTAGTATAAGTATGTGGCTGGAAGATACACCATAAAGTTGATTTTTTTAATTTTTTGGCAGCAGCTAAAGTTGCTTTTAACTCAGTTGGATGATGTGCATAATCATCTACTACTAAAGCATTCTTATAGTACCCTTTAGTTTCAAATCTTCTTCCGACACCTTTATAAATTTTTATATTTTTTCTTATAGTCTCTAAGTCAATACCAGAAACAAGAGCTGCCATTATGGCAGAAGAAGCATTGTATATGTTATGAAGACCATATACAGAAAGTTCAAATTCTCCTAAATCTCTTCCTTCATATTCTATTCTAAATATTCCATGACCACTATTGTCAAAGTGAATATCTTTTATTACAGCATCATTGTCAGAATCTCTGCCGTATTTTATAATAGTAGCTTTAACATCATACAATATGTCATCAATATTTTCATCATCGCCATTTATTATGAAATAGCCTTCTGGGGGTAATAATTTTCCAAATTTGTTAAAAGAAGCCTTGATTTCATCTATTCCAGAGAAATAATCAAGATGGTCTTCTTCAACATTTAAAACTATAGATATCTTTGGGTTAAAATTAAGGAAACTATCTACATATTCACATGCTTCAGTTATAAAGTGGTTGGAATTACCTATCTTAACATTACCACCTATCATACTTAAGTTACCACCAACTAGTATAGTTGGGTCTAAGTCTGCATATTCAAAGATTGTAGATAACATAGATGTTGTAGAAGTTTTTCCATGTGTTCCAGAAACTGCTATAGAATTTTTATATTCCCTCATGATTTGGCCTAAAAAAGTTGCTCTGTTCATTACCAATTTATTTTTTTCTTTAGCAGCCACAAGTTCTTCATTGTCTGGATGAACTGCTGCTGTATAAACAACCATATTTACATCATCTGATATATTATCTTTTTTCTGACCAATATAAATAGTTGCCCCTTGGTCCCTAAGTTTGTCTAATAGGTATGATTCGTTTGAATCCGAACCTGAAACTTGATAACCTTTATTGATACATATTTCAGCTAATGCACTCATGCTGATACCGCCAATTCCTATAAAGTGTATATTCATAATAAAACCACCTTTCTTTTTAATTAAGTCCTACAATATGAACTATTTCTGTGGTATAATAATATAATGTTCAATATTTTATAATTAATATGCATATAATATTATATGTATTTTATTTTTGAATATAATAAAACATAAGTAATATTATACCACAATAAGAATTGTTATGCATTAGTTAGTTTAACGTTATATAAAGGTACTTGTAGGAGGAAATAATAATGAAATTTAAAAGAACAGAGAGAATTGGAGCAATAGTTAAAATACTGTCTGATAATCCAAATAAAATATATACTTTAAGTTATTTTACAAATCAATTTAATGCAGCAAAATCAACAATAAGTGAAGATTTATTAGTTGTAAAAAATGTATTTGAGAAGCTACATTTAGGTAAAGTTATAACTATTTCAGGAGCAGCAGGAGGAGTAAAATATATACCTAAAACTTCTATAGCAGAAAATGCAGAGTTCTTAATGGAATTATGCGAGAGAATATGTGACAAGTCTAGAATACTATCTGGTGGTTTTTTATACTTGATTGACCTAATTTACGACCCTACAATAGCTGCTAAGATAGGAAAGATATTCGCATCAAATATTGAGTATGTAGATGCAGATTATGTTGTGACAATGGAAACAAAAGGTATACCTATGGCACTTATGACTGCAAAAGCTATGAATTTACCTCTAGTTATAATAAGAAAAGATATAAAGGTATCAGAAGGTCCTACACTTAGCATGACATATGTGAGTGGAAACAGTTCTAAAGTTGAAAGTATGAGTTTGCCAAGAAAAGCTCTTAAACCAGATAGTAAAGTTATAATTATAGATGATTTCATGAGGGGTGGAGGTACTATAAAAGGAATGGTAGACCTTATGAATGAATTTGGTGCAGAGGTTATAGGTACTGGAGTATTCATATCTACAACGAATCCTTCAGAAAAAATGGTAAAAGATTATATTTCATTGATTCAATTGGATGTTAATGGAGATAAAATAGTAGTAGAACCAAACTTAAAGACTTTTAAAGATGAATATAGAAATGAAGATTTAGACGAAGAAGAAGATTCAGAATTTGAATTTGAGATAGATGAAGATTAATAAAAAAAATATTTAGAAAAATATGTAAAAATAAAAAGAGGATATCCCTAGTTGTTCATAGAATTATTTAAAAAACAGTTTATATTAATTTATTCCAGCGATAATAATTTTAATATAAATTAATTTCTGTCAAAATCAAAGGGGGATATTTTGGTATGAAGATAACTGACGTAAGAGTAAGAAAATTAACAGAAGAAGGTAAGATGAAATGTATAGTTTCAATAACTTTCGATAATTTGTTTGTAGTGCATGATATAAAAGTTATAGAAGGCCATAATGGGCTATTTATAGCAATGCCTAGCAGAAAAGTAGGCGAAGGAAATTTCAGAGATATAGCTCATCCAATAAATGCAGAAATGAGACAAGTTTTAGAAGATGCAGTTTTACAAGCGTATCATGAAGCATTAGTTCAATGGGAAGTAGCTGCTGAATAATAATAAATATATAAAATGGAGAGAGCCCGAACATTTAGGCTCTTTTTAAATGTAGAATTTCTATTAAAATATGTACTTTTTAGTAAAAAAGTGCTATATTATTAGTGATAATGTATATGTTGTATACAAATTGTTAGATAAATGTATTATAATGTATATTGATTAAGAGAATAATACGAATAAAATTAAATTAGATTGAATGGAGTGTATCAATGAACTTTAAAGCTATAATCCTTGCTGCTGGCAAAGGAACAAGAATGAAGTCTAAATACCCAAAAGTTATACATAAAGTATGTGGAAAAGAAATGGTTAACCATATTATAGATGTTTCAAAAAAATCAGGGGTAAAAGATACTGTCGTGATTTTAGGACATGAAGCTGATGTAGTTAAAGAAAAGCTTGCAGAAGAAATTATAATAGCCATGCAAACAGAACAACTTGGGACAGGACATGCTGTAAAGATGGCTAAAGAATATATTAATGATGAAGATACAATAGTTGTACTTTGTGGAGATACTCCACTTATAAAAGAAGAGACACTAAAGAGACTATTTGAATATCATATAGAAAATAAATATCATGCTACAGTTCTTACAACAAGAGTTGGAAATCCAACAGGTTATGGTAGAATAATAAGAGATAAGAAGGGTGACCTTCTTAAAATAGTGGAACAAAAAGATGCAAATTCAGAAGAAAAGATGATAAGTGAGATAAACTCTGGAATTTATTGTTTTAATGGAAAGAGTCTTAGAGAAGCACTAGATTTGCTAAATAATAACAATTCACAAGGTGAATATTATTTAACTGATACTGCTAAAATAATGAGAGATAAAGGATTAAAAGTTGGTGCATTTGCAGGTTCAACTATTGAAGAACTTATGGGCGTTAACTCAAGAGTAGAATTATCAAAGGCAGAAGAAATTATGAGACGAAGAATAAATGAATCTCATATGGTAAATGGAGTAACTATAATAGACACTAACTCTACCTATATAGAATCTGATGTTATGATAGGCAATGATACTATAATATATCCAGGTGTTATGTTACAAGGAAAAACAAGGATAGGTTCAGATTGTATAATTGGAATGAATTCATCTATAACAAATTCAGAAATAGGTGATGGTACAGAAATAAAAAATTCAACTATAATTGATAGTAAGGTTGGAGAAAATTCTACTGTTGGGCCATATGCATACTTAAGACCAAAGAGTGACTTAGGAAATAATGTAAAAATAGGCGATTTTGTAGAAGTAAAAAATGCTATTATAGAAGATGGCTCAAAAGCATCTCACCTTTCTTATATAGGAGATGCACATGTCGGTAAAAATGTAAATATTGGATGTGGAGTAGTATTTGTAAACTATGATGGTAAAAATAAATTTAAATCAATAGTAAAAGACAATGCGTTTATAGGTTCAAATTCTAATTTAGTTGCACCAGTAGTTGTAGAAGAAAAAGGATATATAGCAACAGGTTCAACAATAACACATGATGTCCCAGATGGTGCTTTGGCAATAGCAAGAGAAAGACAAGTTATCAAAGAAGGATGGGTAGAAAAAAAGAATCAAAAAGACGACCAAAGTAAGTAATTATGTAGTTTATTATTTTGGCTAAAAAATTTAGCTCGAAATTATTATAAATTATATTCATTAGTATTTTAAAATTTTCAGGAGGGTTACATAAATGAATACTAGCGGAAGCGAGATTAAAATTATTGCAGGTAATTCATCGAAAGAGTTAGCACAAAAAATAGCTGACTATATAGGTGTATCAGTACTAGATTGTGAAGTAGGTACATTTAGTGATGGTGAAATATGTGTAAACATGAATGAGACAGTAAGAGGTTGTGATGTGTTTGTAGTGCAATCTACTAACAGCCCAGTAAATGATAACTTAATGGAGTTATTAATCTTAATTGATGCGTTAAAGAGAGCATCAGCAGGTAGAATAACAGCAGTTATTCCTTACTATGGATATGCAAGACAAGACAGAAAGGCTAAGGCAAGAGATCCAATCACTGCTAAATTAGTTGCAAATTTAATAACTGCTGCTGGAGCAGATAGAGTATTAACAATGGATTTACATGCAGCTCAAATACAAGGATATTTTGATATACCATTAGACCACTTACTAGGTGGAACAATATTAGCAAATTATTTTAATGAAAAGAAAATAGAAGATTTAGTAGTAGTATCTCCTGACTTAGGAAGTGTTACTAGATCAAGAAAATTTGCTAATACTTTAAATGGAGAAGTTCCAATAGCTATAATAGATAAAAGAAGACCGAAAGCTAATGTATGCGAAGTTATGAACTTAATAGGTGATGTTAAAGGTAAAAATGTTATACTATTAGACGATATGATAGATACAGCAGGAACAATAGTTAATGCTGCAAATGCACTTAAAGAGTTTGGAGCAAAAGATGTTTATGCTTGTTGTACTCATGGTGTGTTATCAGGTCCAGCTATTGAAAGAATTGCTAATTCAGAAATAAGTGAGTTAATAGTTCTTGATACTATACAACTTCCTGAAGAGAAAAGAATAGATAAGATAAAGATAAAAACAGTAGCTCCTTTATTTGGAGATGCTATAAGAATGATATTCTCTAATGAATCAGTAAGTAAATTATTCTAATTTATTGTATTTATGAGAGTTGTTTAAAAGGATATAAACCTTTTGAGCAACTCTTTTTTGATTTTATAATTATGGAATGTTATTTTTTTCTTGTTAGAAAGGTATATATTATTGTAAAAAGAGATTATAGTTTAAAATTATGTATATTTAAGTAAAATAAACTTAATAAAGGGCATATTATTCAAAATATTATGAATATAAAAAATATTACAAAAAAGTATTGAAAAAATTCAGATTATGTAGTATTATGTAAATATAAATAAAGAAAGAAAGAGGTGTTTCCAATGGGAAGGTTAGAAGATGAACCCCTAATAATTAAATGATTCAGTCACAATCTAAAGTGAATATAAAAATCTATTGAAAGTTTATTTATAAGAATTGAAAATAGTATCTATTCTATCTTTAGTGTTTGTGAGAGGGTTCTGGATTATATAAGATTACTGTAAAGAAGTAATTTTGCACAATAAGCATATCTGTAAATGAAGAGTTTCGTTTATATAATGATTGTGGCTGAATCATAACTATAATAGATAGAATGTTTATAATAGATGATTTTATAAAATACTATATTGTAATAGCTTTTAGCTTTCAAATAAATATTAGCAAAGGATGGAAATGACAATGATAAAACTAAATGATAATTTATAAATATCTCCTTACGATATATAATAATTGTAGGGAGATGTTTCTTTTTTTTGTAGAGTATAATTTTTCTAGAAATTCTGTTTCAATATGTAAAAAGTTGGTATATATAAATAGTATAAACAGTGTTGCTAAAATATGGTAGATATTATATAATATAAATGGATATGTATATACATTATGAGTTATATAATTTGAATTTAATAAAATAGAAACGTTGATTTATGTTCTGTAATGTGGGCACCTTGGAGCATATTGAGTTAGTGGTGCAACCGGCTATGAAATTGTATTTATTTATAAATACTATTATTTTCATAGCTTTTTTTATTTAAAAAATGGTTATATGTTAGAAATAAATTTGGTTAGTACGTTTAAATAATTTTACTTAGATTTTTAACCAGATATATTATAAGTAAGTATTAATTAAAAAATTTAAGGGGGAATAAAAATGAAGTTAAAAAAGAATAAAAAAGGTTTCACTTTAGTGGAATTATTGGTAGTAATTGCAATTATAGGTATATTAGCAGTAGTGGCAGTTCCAGCTTTATTTAGTAATATAAACAAGGCTAAGGTAGCAAGTGTTGAGTCTGATTATAGTTCAGTTAAGAGTGCTGCATTATCTTATTATTCAGATACTAATAAGATACCAGTTACACCAGATGGTCAAACTGGTTTAAGTGTTTTAGAAACTTATATGGAGTCTCTTCCTGATAAAGCTGATATAGGTGGAGAATATAAATTGATTAAAGTTGGTAGTAAATTGGTATTACAGATAGGTACAAATACTGAGGGAGTTACCTTAACAGAAGCACAATCAGCAAAATTATTGAGTGATATAGGTGAAAAAAAAATATATACAAGCGCTACAACAAATAGTTTGGGAGATCCATTAACAAGTAATACAAAAATAGATAATAAAGTTCTATATATAGTACTTATAGATAATACTGTGATGGACACAACAAAATAGTTAAAACAATATTTTTATAAAGAATATTGTAAATTTAATGAAAAATATAATATAAAAGACAGGAAGAAAATCTTCCTGTTTTTTTATACTATTTTCTTTAATGTTCAATTATGAATGATGATATAATTGAGATAGTAAAGGAGTGAAACCTGTGGCTAAAAAAGTTAGAATAGGAGACAAACTGGTCGAAAAAGGATATATAACAGAAGAACAGCTTAAATGGGCACTATCAGAACAAAAAAACAGTGGAAAAAGACTAGGAGAATTTCTAGTACAAGAAGGGCTTATAGATAGTAACTTACTAATAAGTGTATTAAAAGAACTCTTGGATATAGAAAGTATATTTTTAGAAGGGACAGAAATAGACACTTTAGCTACAAAAATGGTTCCAGAAAATATATGCAAAAGATATACTGTATTTCCATTTAAAATTGATGGAAATAAAATATGTCTAGCCATGTCAGACCCACAAGATAGAGAAGCAGTTCAAGATGTAAGGCGTATGTCTGGTAAAGACGTAGAGATATTTATATCAAGTACAGAAGATATAAACAAAGCAATAGGTCATGCTTATGCACATTCAGAAATAAATAAGGCAATGACTGAGTACAACAAAAATAGAACTGGTGGAGTAAGAGAAACAGTAATACTTGAAGAAGATGTAAATGCTGCTCCAATAGTACGATTAGTAAATAACATACTAGAAAATGCTGTTAGAATGGAAGCAAGTGATATACATATAGAACAAAGTGAAAATTACATGCGTGTTAGGTTTAGGATAGATGGAATGTTAAGAGAATATATGAGGATGAACTCAGCACCATATAAGGCAGTAATCAGCCGTATCAAGATAATGTCAGATATAAATATATCTGAAAAGAGAATACCACAGGATGGTAGAATCTATTTAAAAGTAGATAATAAACCCATAGATTTTAGGGTTTCTACAATGCCAACTAACAGGGATGAAAAGATAGCTATGAGAGTTCTTGATAAGAGTAATTTTATGGTTAGTAAAGAAGTACTAGGAATAGACGAACATGGCTCTAAGATATATGATGAATTGATAAACACTCCTTATGGTCTTATATTGGTTGTTGGCCCTACTGGAAGTGGGAAAACCACTACATTGTATTCAATGTTAAATCAACTAAATACAGAAAATAGAAATCTATTAACAATAGAAGACCCTATAGAGTATGAATTACCTGGTGTAAATCAATCTCAAATAAATGAAAAGGCAGGGCTTACTTTCGCCAGCGGACTTAGAGCTTTTATGCGTCAAGACCCAGATATAATAATGGTTGGAGAGATAAGAGATACTGAGACAGCAGAAATAGCAATTAGAGCTTCTCTTACAGGACATTTAGTTTTAAGTACATTACATGCAAATACAGCAGTTGGAGCAATTTCACGTCTTTTAGATATGGATGTGGAAAGTTTTTTAATAACTTCATCTGTTTTAGGTGTAATATCTCAAAGACTTACACGAAAAATATGTGAGCATTGTAAGGTTTCATATGAAGCAGATATTGGAGAAAAAAAGGCTCTTGGTATTGATGTAAATGAATCAGTAACTATTTATAGAGGAAAAGGTTGTGAAAGGTGTAATAATACTGGATATAAAGGACGTCTAGGTATATTTGAAATGCTTGAAATTACTCCAGAAATAAAAGAGTTAATAGATTCATCTGCAAATCAAAGAGAAATTTTAAAGATGGCTAGAAAACAAGGTATGGTTAGCTTAAAAGAGGATATAGTTAAAAAAGTTTTAAATGGAAAGACAACAGTAGAAGAAATGATTAGAATAATTTTGATGACTGATTAAAGGATGATATTATGAAAAGTTTTAAATACACAGTAATAAAAGAGGACGGAAAAAAGCAAACTGATGTGATTGAAGCCAACGATTTTAATGAAGCTAGAAATCTTCTTAGAAAGAGAAATCTTAGAGTTATTGAAATCAAAGAAAGCAAAAATAAAAATATAAGATTATCTAGTAGAAAGAGAAAAAAAGACTTGGGAGCTGACCAGATAAGCCACTTTTGCAGACAGTTTGCTATTATAGTATCTTCTGGTATAAATAGTATTTCTGGATTAGAAACATTAGCTAGAAGGTCAACCAACATTACATTAAGAGAAGAAATTAATCGTATAGTGGCAGAAATAAAAGTAGGTTCTACTATTGCAGATTCAATGCTTTCATCAAAATCAAAGTTTCCAAAGTTACTCGGTGCTATGGTAGCTACAGGTGAAGCTACAGGTAAATTAGATGAAGTATTAAAAAGTATGGCTTCATTTTATGCAAGTGAACACAGGGTTAAACAAAAGCTTAGAAATGCTGCAACATATCCATTAATAGTTTTGATTTCTTCATTTATAATGATTTTTATATTTACAACATTTATGGTACCTAAGATGATTAATTCAATTACAACAGTAGGAGCAACTCTTCCACTTATAACAAGAATTGTTATGGGGTTTGGTATGTTTATGAAGAAGTTTTGGATAATAGTACTCTTAGTTATTATATTATTTATCTATCAGTTTAAAAAATATCTAAAAACGTCAGTTGGAAGGGCTCATAAAGATAGAGTTATAAATAAGATACCTGTTTTAGGAAAAGGAATAAATTGTATGGTAGCTACACGATTTTCAAGAGCATTGTATCTATTTGTATCAACAGGATACCCATTAGTTCAAGGGCTTGATTATATTATAGATAGTGTAAATAACACCATGGCAGAGAAGATTTTAGCATCAGCTAAAGATGGAATAACAAGAGGAGAAGGCTTAGCAGAAAATTTAGAGAGATATACGTATTTTGACTCTGTGTTGGTACAGATGATAGCTATAGGGGAGCAGACAGGGGAATTAGAGAATATAAGTAGACAGATGGCAGAATTTTATGAGTATGAATCCGAGATTTATTTAAATAGGATGGCCTCAATGATAGAGCCTGTTTTAATAATTGCAGTTGGTATTATAGTTGCGATACTGGTTGTATCAATATTTATGCCAATGCTTAGTATATATGATGCCATGTAGGAGGGAAAGGACAAATGAACAAGGTTTATGTATCATATTATGGCGATTCTATTTCCATAGTTGAGGGCAGATATAAACACGATAAGGATAAGTTTTATGTAAAAAATTTTAATGTGTTTTCAATAGAGGATATTGCACAAGATTTTTCTAAGGAAAAGTATGCTCTATTGAGATACGCATTAGAAAATGTTAAGTTAAAATCAAGACATGTAGTTTTTTGTTTAAATACAAGAGATGTAATTTTAAAACCCCAAAAACTTCCTAATATGGACAAAAAGGATTTAGATGGATTTATGAAGCTAGAGATGGACGAAATGATGGCTTTGGAGTCAGATGAATATGTATTTTCGTATGAAGTATCTAGTGAAACACCTGATAATTCAGATGGCGATGAATCAAGCTTAAATCTTATCATTGGAGCTATACAAAAGGAAGAGGTAAATGCAATTGTAGAGATAATGCATGAATTTGATTTAGTATTAGATAGAATAGATACATTATCAACAGCTTACTTAAGAATGCTTAAAAATTTAGACTACAATGATATAATGGTAACCAATATAAGTGACAATAGCACAATTATAAATATATATAAGAAAGATACTTTATTTATTAGTGATAATATACCTATAAAGATAACTGCTAAAGATATGGACATGCAATTATTAAATGTAGTAGAAGAATCAAAAGGTCTTATGAATTACTATTCGTCAAGAAACTTTGGTAAGGTTACGGATACTATATTAATATTAGGAAAAAGATATTCCAATAAATTAATTTATGAAACTTTTAGCTCTGCATTTTCAAGCTATGTTTCTCAAGGCCTTACTGAGATAATGGATATATCTGATATGATAACTGGAGATATAGATGAAGATGATATAAATTCAATTGTAGAGCTTTTAGGAAGTATGATAGAACCTAAAGGGAAAAGAGATTTTGAAAATATAAACTTTTTACCAATGGATATACTTAGAAAACAGATAAAAGCTAAACAAATGAAAAACATACTGAAAATTGCTCCAATAGTTATTTTGATTCTTGCTATACCTTATTTATGCTTAATTTTTTCAAATAATTTAGCAAATAAGGAACTTGAAAATGTTAATGGTGAAATAAGAAATATTGAATCTGCATATTATCAGATTGGAAATATAGAAAAAATGATACAGAGTAAAAGCGAAGAAATAAAGGTATATGATATGTTAATTGGGAAAAAGGTAAAGTGGGAAAATTTATTGGATGATATAGATAAAAATACTCCAAGTAAAGTTGAACTAACAAGTTTATCAACAACTTATCAAAATCTTGGAACTAATAATAAAGCTGATAATTCAAAAAGTAATAAGACTACAACAGATAAATCAAGTAACAATGAAACAAAATCAAGTACGAAAAGTGATAGTAATGGAGATAAAACAGATAATGATTTAAATGAAGATAAGACTACAAATGTGTCAGAAGCATTAACTGGAAATAGTGAGACTAATAGTAATAACACGGATAAAGATGATAAAACTCCATTGTATGATAAGATACCAAATGTTATAAATATAGAAGGAAATGCTAAAGATTCCTCTTATGTAGGTCAATTTTTATATAAATTAAAGGGATTATACTATTTCAAGGATGTTAAATTACATAGCATAAAAAGTAATGCAGAAGATTCTAACTATACATTTAGTATGACATTATACCTGAAAGAAGGTGTATTAACTAATGAATAAAGATATATTTAAAAAAGATATAAAAGATATATTTAAAATGGAAGTTAGTCTAAAAGGGATTCTTATAAAGGTTATAATTTTATTAGCTATTTTATCATATGGTTATTTTGGACTTTACCCTCAATATCAGAAATATATTGCTACAAAAAATTCTGTAAAACAGGCTACTGAAAAATTAAATATATATAAAGAGAAAACTGCACTTATGCCAAAATATGAAAAACAACTTGAAGAAGTTGAAAGTGAATTAAAAGAAAAAAGCAAAAATCTTTTATATGATATGCAAGATGGTCTTTTTTTAATAGGTTTAGATAAAAAAATGAAGGCTTATAATATTGACTTAACCAGTTATGACGTTGGAAATGTTAAAGAATACGAACATTTTTATGGTATATCAACAACAATAAGTGTTAGAGGTGATTATAGAAATGTCAAAAAATTAATGGCTTATTTAGAAGAACAAAAAAATGTTACTCAAATACTAGATTATACAATGACTTCATATATAGAACCAGAAAAAGAAGAGGAAGAAACAACAAACAATAAGGATTTAATTAAAAATGTGAACATAAATAAAGATACAAAAATATACTGGGTGGAAGGCGAAAATAAGTGGCATTTATATAAGGATTGTCCATTGATAAAAGAGGGAGAGATTATAAAAAATGACAAACTTTTAGATAGGTCTACTAATTATCTATGTAATACTTGTGTACTTAGAGCTGCAACAGAAAAAGAAGCAAAAAAAGAAGTCGTAGCTCCAAAGGCAGAAGGTGTAGTAGATGCTACATTTAAATTTATAATGTACACTAAAGAGAATACTACAATGATACTTGATACAGATAATCCATCTTCATGGAGGCCAGGAAAATATAATCCATTTAAGTCTAGTGCGAAATAAAGCTAAGTAAGCTTTAAAGATAGGTGATGAGTTTGTACAAAAATAATGAAAAAGGTCTTACTTTATTAGAAGTAATAATAGCTGTTTTTATACTGACAATAGTTTTAAGTATTTCTTATAAAGTGTTCAATGGTATAACATCAGCAGTAAAAAAGCAACAGATTATTACAGATGCTCAAGTAAATATTAATCTAATTAATAAGTATCTAAATAGAGATTTGGAAAACTGTAAAGAACTAACTAAAACTGGTTCAGGTAATAATTATGAATACAATATAGAGATGCCAGATAATGTTGTAAAATATGAAGTTTCTATAGAAACTAAAAAAAATACAGAGGTATATTCTGTAACGAGAATCCAAAACAATACAATTGATACAGAAAATGAAGTTAGAGAAGAAATAATCTATAATCAACCACTAGTTCAAAACAATAAAGAAATGAAGGAAACACCATTTAAAATAGAAAAGCAAACTGGTAAATCTATTTATACTGTAAGTATATACTATAATGAATCAGTGCAAGAAAGTCATAAAAATAGCAATTTAAATAACAAAACTTATACATTTGATGTTATGTCAAGAATAGGGTAATAAGAATTTATTAAAAAATAAGTAGGTTGATAAAATATGAGTAAAAAGAATAGTGAAAGAGGATTTTCCTTAATTGAAGTGTTAGTAGCTATGGCTATTATGGGAATTGTACTATTTGCATTTTTTAATATTATCAATACTAATAACAAAGCAAACACTAAAAATGACACAGATATAACTTCCTTAAACTATGTTCAAAGTGAAATAGAAAATCTAAGAGAAAAGATAAAAAGTGGAGAATTTGATTTTGATAGTTTAGATAAACTAGAAGATGGAACTGTCGTATATGAAAAATTAATAGATAAATCAAAAAAAGTTGTATATGATAAAGTTCTTAGTGAAGGTGATGTGAGCTTATATGATACTCCATATGAAAAGATTACAACAATAAAAGATGAAGATGGTAATTTAATCGACAAAGGAAATATTACAAATAAGATAAAGACTATTGTAGAAGATAAAAGTGGTCAGATATATAAAATAGCTGTAACTGGGAAAAGCATGAATGACTATTCAAGTAAAAAAGAGGTTAAAATTGTAACTGAAATATTTAAAGATAAATAATTTTACTTGGGGGTGAGATTTTGAGGAAGTGGAATAAATTTAAAAGTGAAAGAGGGGCAGCTTTAGTTTTAGTTTTGGTTGTAGTAGCATTGCTTTCTATTGTTGGATTGATATTTTCAAATCAGATAGCTAATAGAATAAAATCTACAAAGACTACTAATGAAGGTATACAAGCAAAGTATTTAGCAGAGACATGTGTGGAAAATAGTATTGATAAAGCATATGAAAAATTGTATGATGAGCTTGAGAAAATGGATAATGAGTTTAAAAGTGAAAATCAAGAAAAATCCATATCTAGGTCAAAATTAAGAAATATATCAGATGAAGATTTTAATAATCAAGATGAGGAAAATATTGAAGCAGAAAGACTTGGATATATGAATAATATAAATTTCTATTTAAATAAAGCTTCTTCAGACTTGGAAAAAGCTAGTATGGAATTGAAAAAGCTATATGATTTAGATATGTTGGACTATAGAGACATTGAATATGTAGATGCAAATATTATTTCACATAGAGATTCTATCTTAGAAATTTGCAAGAATTATACTTCTGGAGATATTAGTAAAATAAATGAATATATTCTGAAAGAAGATATAGACTCAACTACATTGATTGAGGCAAAGTTAGTGAATAATGATATTCTTTTAAAAATGTTTTTAGAAGAAAATAAAATTGAAAATGAACATTTAAATTCAGCCTTTTCACATACTTATAAGGCATTAGATAACATTTCTTTGGCGATGCAAAATATGATTGAGTATAGACATACGTTTCATATAGATGAGCCAAAAGTAGAAGTATCTAATGGGATTCCAGACTCTCAACAATATTATGAACTAATACAAAATCCTATAATAAATAGTATGGAGTATAGCTGGAATAGTAAATGGGATACATTAGAAAACCTATTGGAAATTTTACCAAATCAAACTCAAGGATTTAATTCTTTAAGAGTTCATTTGAGAAATAATGTAAGAAAATTTGAGAAGTTAAGCGATAATATATCTAGTGGTAAAAAAAATACAGCAAAAAATTTCTTAAAGTATAAAGAGTTATTGTATGAAATATCAGACCAATGTAATCAACTAAAAAGTATGTCTTATGAGAAAATACCTGTTAAATATGATAACATGGCTTTGATAACAACTTTTGACTATATACAAAATGAGCTTTTAGCAGAGATAAAATGCAGATTAAAAGAATTAAAACCACAAGAAATTGATAAAACAGAAGGTATTACTATAAAAATACCTTTTTATAAGGCTGACTACGACATGACAAAAGAAGGATGGCCTAAATTAAAAGAAAATGGTTCAGGGGCGGAGTTAAGCTTAATGGTAACTGGTGATAAAAATGGAATAAAAGAAGTAGAAGTTACAGATGGTAAAAAAAATATTATTGGTTTAGGTGTTGAAGAAAATTCAAATTCAAAGTATAAGGTTGACGCCATTGTAAACTTTAATCTAAATATAGATACAAATGTAGTTGGAAATTATGATATAAAAGATAAAATTTTGATTAATCATGATATAAGTTCATACAAAAAAGTAAACTAAATATAAGAAGCAACTTAGTATAAATAAATAATAAAATAATTTTATTATTTACTACTAAAAAAATAAGTAAACTAATAGAAGATATGGAGAGTAAATATTATGTATATTTATGATTTATTAGAGCAAGGTATAAGACTAAACGCATCAGATATACACATAACAGTTGGAACAAATCCTGTAGCTAGAGTAAAAGGTGGATTTGTAAAACTAAGTGAACAAATATTGACATCAGAAGTAACAATGCAAATGGCAAAAGACATAGCAGGGGAATCTATGTTTAAAGTAATAGAAGAACATGGAGAAGCTGATTTTTCAGCTTCTCTAAAAACAGGAGAAAGATTTAGGGTAAATGCATATAGGCAAAAAGGAAATTACGCAATAGCAATAAGGACTATAACAGCAGAAATTCCAACATTTGAAAAATTAGGCCTTCCAGAGAGTATAAAATCTTTTACTGAAAAGCATAAAGGATTAGTTTTAGTTACAGGTCCAACAGGAAGTGGTAAAAGTACAACACTTGCAAGTATGATAAATATAATAAATGAAAAACAACAAAAACATATAATTACACTTGAAGACCCGATAGAATATGTACATCACCATAAACAAAGTTTAGTAAATCAAAGAGAAGTAGGAACTGATACAGAAAGTTTTCATTCAGCCCTTAGAGCTATTTTGCGTCAGGACCCAGATGTAATACTAATAGGAGAGATGAGAGACCCTGAAACTGTTTCAATAGCATTAACAGCAGCAGAAACAGGTCATTTAGTATTTTCAACACTACATACAGTGGGGGCAGCTAAGACAATTGATAGAATAGTAGACATGTTTCAACCATCCCAACAGCAACAAATAAAAACACAGTTATCTACAGTTTGTGAAGGTGTGGTATCACAGCAGTTACTTCCTACAGCAGATGGGAAAGGCAGAATAGCAGCAATTGAATTGATGTTTGCTACTCCAGCAATAAAAAACCTGATAAGGGAAGGCAAAACATATCAAATTCCAAACATGATACAAACTGGAGTTAAAGTAGGTATGAAAACTATGGACCAAGATTTAATGGAACTTTATAAAAATGGAAAGATTACAAAAGATATGGCACTTAGTAGGTGTACTGACCAAGAGTTTATGACAAGAATGATAGGTGGAGTAAACTACAATGGATATTATAATCGTTAATCTATATGTATTTATAGTGGGTATAGTGTTTGGAAGTTTCTTTAACGTCTGTATTTTTAGGATTCCAGAAGGTATATCTATTTCTAGACCACCTTCTCATTGTATGAGTTGTAATACTAGACTAAAGCCAATAGACTTAATACCAGTGCTAAGCTATTTAATGAGTGGCAGAAAGTGTAGATATTGTTATGAGAAAATTTCTAGTAGATATGCTATAGTGGAATTAATTACAGGACTTTTATTTTTAACAGTATTTATGTTATATGGAATATCTACATCAACTATTTATTATTTGGTTCTTGTGTCTTTACTGATTATAATTACATTTATAGATATTGACCACTTTATAATACCAGATAAAATATTGGTTTTTGGAGCTATATTTTCTATGATTTTTAACCTTTTATTTAAAGAAATTCCAGTTAAGGATTCAATTCTAGGTGTTTTTATTTGTGGAGGAAGTGTCTGGATTATAGTTCTTTTGATTGAATTTGTAATAAAAAAAGAGTGTATGGGTGGAGGAGATATCAAACTATTTGCAATGCTAGGACTTTACATGGGTGTTAAAAATGGTCTTTTGACAGCCTTACTAAGCGTTTATGTAGGAGCAGTCTATGGAATCTGTGTAATAATTATAAGTAGAATAAAAGGAAAGGAATATAATTCTGTTATACCATATGGACCTTTTATATCTATTGGAGCATTAATAACAATCTTATCTGGAAAGCAATTACTTGAACTTTATTTTTCTATGGTTATATAGATGATAGTCAAGTTAAATAAAGTTTTAATTTAAAAAAATGAATTAAAGTATTTAATAAGGACAATATTATTATTAACCCTATTACTAAAGTGCTACAAACTATGGAGTATATAATAATAATTTCCTTATTTTTTGCACATTTGATAAATAAATCTCTATGTGTTTTTTGTGATAGAGAAAAGAAAAATTTATATAATACGTTTTTTATTTACATAATAACTGTAGTTTTATCTGTATTAATATATCTAAAATTTGGGATTAGTGTAGAATGTGTACAATATATGGTTTTAATTCCATTTTTAATAATTATATCCATTGTAGATTACTACACAATATATGTATATGATATAACAATAGTTAGTGGTATAATAGTTCAAGGTATAATTTTTTTGGCCTTTTTCAATATAGCTCAATTTGATTATATAAATCATATATTTGGACTATTGATAGGCTTTATTATACCTTATATTATTGCTAAACTAACAAAAGGATTAGGCTATGGAGATGTAGGTCTCTATAGCTTATGTTGCTTTGCATTGGGAAATAATTATGGGTTTTATGTGATAGTTTTATCATTTATTTTAGCGTTTTTGTTTTTTATTATTTTATACATAACTAAAGTATTTAAAGATGTAGATATAAGAAAGCAAATTCCTTTTACACCTTTTATTTCCTTGTCAACAATTTTAATAATATTTACAGAGTATAATATATTTAATTTTTATTATAATTTGTTATACAAATTTATATAACAGGAGGTAAGAAATGTACGTAGTAGTAGGGTTAGGTAATCCAGGAAAGAAGTATGAGAAGACTAGACATAACGTTGGATTTGATGTTATAGATATTCTTGCTAAAGAATACAATATTAGTGTTACTAAAATAAAGCATAAAGCTTTGATTGGTGAAGGGAGAGTAGGTACTGAAAAAGTATTATTAGTTAAACCACAAACTTATATGAATTTAAGTGGAGAAACATTAATAGATATATATAAATATTATAAGGTTGATTTAAGTAATATAGTAGTAGTATATGATGATATAGATTTAGAAGTTGGAAAGATACGTATAAGAAAAAAAGGAAGTGGAGGAACTCATAATGGCATGAAATCTATAACTAAGTGCCTAGGTTCAAATGACTTTCCAAGAGTGAGAGTAGGTGTATCTAAACCAGAAGCTGGTCAAGACTTAGCAGACTTTGTACTTTCTAGATTTAGAAAAGAAGAATCTGATAACATAAATGAAGCATTAGAAAAAGCGGCAGATGCTATTGACTCAATAATAAGAGAAAATATAGATATGTCTATGAACAAATATAATGGATAGTGAGAGGGAGATTTAAATGAATGATGTTTTTTTATATCCTTTGCAAAATTCAAAAGAGTATAAAGATATAATAAACTGTATAAAAAATACAAAAGGCTCATTATTGGTTAATGGACTTTTACCAGTACAAAAACCTCATATATCGTATTCTATATTTAATGATTTATCACGACAAATGATTTTTATAACGAGTAGTGATTTAGAAGCAAAGAAAGTATACGAAGATTTAAGTTTTTATATGGAAGATAAAGTTGAATATTTAGGTTTTCAAGATATTTATTTTTATCACTTGGATGCAAAGGACAGAAACGAAGAAGCAAAGAAATTAAAAGTATTGTTAAAACTAGCAAATAAAGAAAAAATCATTTTAGTAACTTCTATTGAAGCAGTTTTAAGAAAATACATACCAAAACAAGTTTTGCTCGATAGTGTATCTCATTATAAGGTGGGAGATAGCTTAGACTTAGAAAAGTTAACTGAGAAATTAGTTTCATTGGGATATGAAAGAGTTTCAAAAATAGAGGGGTTTGGTCAATTTAGTATAAGAGGTGGAATTATTGATGTATTTTCACTTGAATATACAAATCCAATTCGTATGGAATTATTTGATGATGAGATAGATTCCATACGAACTTTTGATGTATATTCACAAAAATCAATTGATAAATTGCAACAATTCTCTATAACTCCATCTAGGGAATTTATTTATCCCGAAAAAACTACAGATGCATTAGTTAAATTAAAAAAAGAAACAACTAAAAATACTGATGAAGGTACATTTCAAAATATAGATTATATATCAAGTAAGACTTATTTTGAAGGTGTAGAGAACTATATAGATTATATTTATCCAGAAGAAAACAAAAGTATATTTACTTATTTAGCAGATGATGCAATAGTATTTATCAATGATATAACGAGACTTAAAGAAAGATGCGAAAATTATATAAATGAGTTTAGAGAAAATTATAAATTAAATCTTGAAAGAGGTCTGGCTATTAAAAACCAAGGTAAATTGTTATATCACTATACAGATTTAGAGTACTTAGTAAAAGACAAGTCTGTGGTATTAAACTCATTATTGCCAAAGTCTATAAATAACTTTTCTATAAAATCTATAATAAATTTTGAAAGTAGAGAAGTTCCTACATTTAATGGAAAGGTAGATTTGCTTGTAGAAGAATTAAATCGGCTGAAATATAATGGATACAAAATAATTTTAGCAACAAATACATTAGAAAGAGCAAATAAATTAGGAAAAGATTTATTGGACAAAGGCTTAGAAACGACCATTTCTAAAGATAGAGATATTGAAATTAAATCTTCACAAGTTATAATTGTACCTGCACACATAAACAGTGGTTTTCAGTATAAATCTATAAAGTTTGTTGTTATAACAGATAACGAAATGATAGGTGTTTATAAAAGAGCGTCTAAGACTAGCAATAAAAAAGTTAAAAAGGGAAAGAAAATAGAATCCTTTTTAGATTTAAGTGTTGGAGACTATGTAGTCCATGAAAATAGTGGTGTAGGTAGATACACAGGGATTGAACAAATTACAGTCAATGCTATTAAAAAAGATTATATGAAAATAGTATATCAAGGTGGAGATAATCTATATGTGCCAATAGACCAGATGGACAAAGTACAAAAATATATTGGTGCAGAAGTAGAAAAAGTTAAGTTAAATAAGCTTGGAACAAATGAGTGGACGAAAGCAAAAGCAAAAGTTAAAAAAGAAATTGAAGATATGACAAAAGACTTGATTGAGCTTTATGCAAAACGTGAAAAAATACAAGGGTATAAGTTTTCAAAAGATACACCTTGGCAGGCAGAGTTTGAATCGTTGTTTCCATATCAAGAAACAGAAGACCAATTAAAGGCTATAGAAGAAACTAAAAAAGATATGGAATCAAGTAAGGTAATGGATAGGCTAGTATGTGGAGATGTTGGTTATGGAAAAACAGAGGTAGCTATTAGAAGTATTTTTAAAGCTTGTATGGACCAAAAACAAGTTGCTGTATTGGTTCCAACAACAATATTGGCCCAACAACATTATAATACATTCAAAGAGAGGTTTGAAAATTATCCTTTGAGAGTAGAAGTTTTAAGTAGGTTTAAAACACCAAAACAACAAAAACAGATTATTGAAGATGCTAAAAAAGGATTAGTAGATATTTTAATTGGAACACATAGAATAATATCCAAAGATATAAATTTACCAAACTTAGGTCTTGTAGTCATTGATGAAGAACAAAGATTTGGAGTAAAACATAAAGAAGCTTTAAAGAAAATTAAATCTACAGTAGATGTACTTACACTTTCAGCAACTCCTATACCAAGAACATTACATATGTCTTTAAGTGGAATAAGAGACATGAGTGTTATAGAAGAACCTCCACAAGAAAGACATCCTGTAATAACATATGTTACAGAGAGTAAGGAAAGCGTAATTCAAGATGAGATAGAGAGAGAATTAAGTAGAGGTGGACAGGTATTTTTTGTATACAATAGAGTTGAACACATTGAAGAAATGGCAAGTATGATTCAAAAACTCGTACCAGATGCTAGAGTGGCTGTTGCACATGGAAGAATGACTTCTAAATCATTAGAAAATATAATCCTAGGATTTTTAAATAAAGATTATGATGTACTAGTCTGTACTACAATAATTGAAACTGGTATGGACATATCAAATGCAAATACAATGATTATATATGATGCAGATAAAATGGGATTGGCTCAACTTTACCAATTGAGAGGTAGGGTTGGAAGAAGTTCAAGACAAGGATATGCATATCTTTTGTATGAAAAAGATAAAACTTTAAGTGAGATAGCGGAGAAGAGATTAAAAGCTATCAGAGAATTTACAGAGTTTGGTTCTGGTTTTAAAATAGCAATGAGAGACCTTGAAATAAGAGGAGCAGGAAATATTTTAGGTTCTCAACAACATGGTCATATGGCAGTTATAGGTTATGATTTGTACGTTAAAATGCTTAATGATGCAATTAAAAAAGTCAAAGGTGAACCTATTGTGGAGGAAATTGATGTTGAAATAGATTTAAGTGTAAATGCATACATTCCAGATAATTATATCAAAGATGAGTTGATTAAAATTGAAATGTATAAGAAAATAGCTTCTATTGAAAACAAAGAAGACATGTTGGATATACAAGAAGAACTTGAGGATAGATTCTCTGATATACCTAAACCAGTCCAGACACTTCTTACAATAGCTTATATAAAATCGTTATGTAAGATATTAAAAATAGAAAAGATAAGACAATTAAAAGATGAAATATTATTAGTTCCAATAACAAAGTATAGAACTAAACAGAAAATAGGTTATAATATAGTTACAGAATTAGAAGAATTATTAGAAAAGATGTGCAAGGTAAAATAACTTGTAAATTTAAGAAGGGATGTTTTAAATTTGAAAAAAGTAATAACATTGGTAATAGCTATGATTTTGGTAGTATCTGTGACTGCTTGCAGTTCTAGTAAAGGAGAAACTGTGGCAACAGTTGAAGGTACAAAGATATCATCAGATGAATTTAAAAAAACTATAGCTCTTTATAAAGATTCTATGGAACAAACTTATGGAAAAGATATATGGGATAAGGAAGTTGAAAAGGGTGTAAAATACAAGGACAAGTTTAAAGATTTAATTCTTGACCAACTTATAACTACAGAAGTAATATATTCTCAAGCTAAAAAAGATAACTTACTTCCTAAAAAAGAGGATGTTGAAAAAAGTTTTAAAGAATTAAAAGACGCTATGGGTAAAGATGAAAAATATAAAGAACAACTTAAGAAATTAGGTATAGATGATGAGTTTTTAAGAGACCAACAAGAGAAAGATTTAGCAATGCAAAACTATCAAAGTAACTTTGCTAAAAAGACTAAAATATCAGATGAAGAAATGAAAAAATACTATGATACACATAAAGATGAATTTAAAAAAGATGAGGTAGAAGCTTCTCATATTTTATTGAAAACAGTAGATGATAATAACAAGCCACTTTCAGATAAGGAAAAAGCTGAAGCTAAGAAAAAGGCTGAAGAGGCTCTTAAAGAAGTTAAATCAGGTGAGGATTTTGCAAAAGTAGCAAAAAAATATTCACAAGATACTTCAGCAAGTGATGGTGGTAAATTAGGATTCTTTTCAAGGGGTCAAATGGTTGCTGAATTTGAAGATGCTGCTTTTTCTATGAAAAAGGGTGAAGTATCTGATTTAGTTGAAACTCAATATGGATACCACATAATTAAAGTGACAGACAGAATAAATGAGCAAACATCATTTGAAGATGCTAAAGAAACTATAAAAGACCAACTGTTGAAAAATAAATATCAAGAACAAATAGAAAAATTAACTAAAGAAGCTAAGGTAGAAAAAGATGAAAAAGTAATAAATAAAATCACAATCTAAGACTTAAAAAAAGAGTAATATGCTTAAAAAAGCTATATCTGGATAAGATATAGCTTTTTTTGTATATTTTTCTTAACAATGGTAAAAATAAACTTAAAGTAATTTATGGAGGGATTAAAAAATATGAAAGCAACAGGTATAGTTAGAAGAATAGATGATCTTGGAAGGGTAGTTATCCCAAAAGAGATAAGAAAGACATTAAGAATTAGAGAAGGAGACCCTTTAGAGATATTCACAGCAAAAGATGGAGAAGTCATACTTAAAAAATACTCTCCAATAGGTGAATTAAATGAATTTTCGCAAGAATATGCTGAAACATTAGCTGAAGTACTAGGATATGGAGTGTTGATAACAGACTTAGATTCTATAATAGCTGTGTCTAAGCTTCCTAAAAAAGATTATAAAGAAAAAAGTATAAGTGATGAGTTAGAAGCAATAATAAGTGAAAGAACAGTAAAATATTCAAAAGATAAAAACATTTTACCATTATTCAAGGAAGACCAAAAAGAATATACTAGTCAAGTTATCATGCCTATAATTAGTGCATCTGGTGACTGTATAGGTTCAATTGTAGTTGTTTCAAAGGATAAAGATACAATTGCAGAAAGTGAAGAAAAATCTTTAAAAATTGCTGCTAACTTTTTAGGAAAACAAGTTCAATAATTTTATCATAAAGACCTTTTACATGAAGGTCTTTTGAAGTTTTTGTGTAAAATATTGAATATAGCATTAAAAATATGGTATATTAAAGTTTGTTATATAAACAGTATGGAGGTTATGTTATGAACAATAACAAAAATAAAGACTCCTTTCTAAAAGGAGCCCTTATACTTGGGCTAGCAGGTGTAATCGTAAAAATAATGGGTGGATTTTTTAGGATTCCCCTTGGAAACATGATTGGTTCAGAAGGAATGGGATACTATCAGGCTGCTTATCCTGTGTATACTCTATTTTTAACATTAGCTACTGCTGGATTTCCAACAGCTGTGGCAAAATTGGTTTCGGAAAAAGTTGCAATTGGAAATTTTAAAGGTGCAAATAAGATATTTAAGGTATCACATACAGTTTTATTCATTACCGGTATAATATCATTTTGTATATTATTTTTTGGAGCCGACTACATAGTAACAAACGTAATGAAAAATCCAGGTGCGTTATACTCTATGAAAGCCATTGCTCCAGCATTACTATTTGTTCCTGCAATGTCTGCATATAGAGGATATTTTCAAGGGAGACAAGATATGACTAAGATTGCTGTGTCTCAAGTTGCAGAGCAATTTTTTAGAGTTGTATTAGGTCTTACTTTGGCCTACTTGCTTATGAAGAGTCTAGGTCAGACTTTTGGTGCAGCAGGTGCTATATCAGGGGCTACAATAGGTTCAATAGCATCTATGCTTTATTTGGTGTTTGCTTATATGCTAGGGAGAAAAGAGCGTAGAGCAGAGATAGATGCAAGCCAAAGATTTAAAGATGAAAGAGTGTCTTATATTTTTAAAAAGCTTTTAACTGTTGCCATTCCTATAACAATAGGAGCATCAGTAATGCCACTTGTAAATATGATAGATAATGTTATTGTAATAAGAAGACTTATGGAAGCAGGCTTTACATACAAAGTGGCAAATTCAATGTTTGGTCAATTAACAGGTATGGCAATGGCCACAATAAATTTACCAGCAGTCATAACAACTGCAATGAGTATGAGCTTAGTTCCAGCAATTTCTAAAGCATATGCATTAGGAAATAAGTCAAAAGCTAGAAAAGATACTAAGAGTGCAGTTAAGGTAACTTTACTTATAGTATTGCCTTGTGCGTTTGGTATGGCTTCTTTAGCAATACCAATAATGGGTCTTTTATTTCCACATGAACCATCTTCTGTAGGAACTATTTTGTTTACTCTTACTCCATGTGTATTATTTTTAGGATTAATACAGACATTGACTGGTATAATTCAGGGAATGGGAAAACCAATAGTACCTGTAATTGCTTTATGTGTTGGTATGCTATGTAAAATTGTAATAAGTTATACTTTAACAGGTATACCAGATATTAATGTACTGGGTTCAGCATTTGGTACAGTTACAGCATACTTTGTGGCAGCCATGATTAACTTACTATATGTTAAAAAACACATGAATGTAAACTTTTCTAAAAAAGAATTTATAATAAAGCCATTTATAACAGTTATGACAATGTTTATAATGGTTAAGTTGAGTTATGGTGCTTTAGTTGGATTCTTAGGAAACAGCATATCTACAATAATTGCAATATGTGTTGGTGGAATTGTATATGTAGTAGTAATACTTGGAATAGGTGGAATTAAAAAAGAAGAGATTCTAACTATGCCAAAAGGTGATAAATTATATAAATTGTTAAAAAAAGTTAAACTTATAAGATAATATAGGAATATATATGCAAATAAAGGAAATACTATACAAATAGTAAATCTCCTTATTTGTATAATAATATAAAAATAAAGTGAAATTTGCTAATAGGAGTGATGTTATGGGTAAGATAAGTATTGTAGGTCTTGGACCAGGAGACTATTCTCTTATAAGCCAAGGTGTGTTAGAATCTTTAATAAATAGCCCTAAAGTTTTTTTTAGAACAGAGAAACATCCAATAATTGATAAACTTAAAGAAACTATACAATACACTTCTTTAGACTACTTTTATGAAAAAGAGGAAAATTTTGATAATGTTTATTTGAAAATATCTGAATTTATCATAGAAGAATCAGCAAAGGGTGACCTAGTGTATGCTGTTCCTGGTCATCCAAGAGTTGCAGAGAAGACTGTAAGTATAATAGAGAGATTAGCCAATGAAAAGCACATAGCAGTAGAAATATTGCCTTCTATGAGCTTTGTAGACGCTATGTTTAACTATTTGGCTATAGACCCATCTGAGGGATTTAAACTGGTAGATGCTTTTGAAATAGAAAATTCATATATAGACTTGGATACAAGCATGATAATAACTCAGGTATATGATAAATTTATAGCATCTAATGTAAAGTTAAAACTTATGGAACATTATGACTATAATCAAGAAGTATGTATAGTAAATGGAGCAGGTGTCAAAGATTTAGAAAGTAAAAAGTTTATAAAGCTTTGTGAATTAGACAGAAATGAAAACTTTTTTGACTATTTAACTAGCTTATATATACCCAAAAGTTCTAAAAAGATGTATAATACAGTACATGACTTAGAAATAATAGTTAATACACTTAGAAGTCCATCTGGATGTGAATGGGATAAAAAACAAACACATCAATCATTAAAAAATTCTGTTATAGAGGAAGCATATGAACTTTGTAATGCAATTGATAATAATGATATAGATGAAATGGTAGAAGAGTTAGGTGATGTTCTTTTACAGGTTATATTCCATTGTCAGATAGGAAATGAGGAGGGCTACTTTGATTTAAAAGAAGTAGTAAATGGCATATGTAAAAAATTAATTCATAGACATCCTCATATATTTAGTGGTGCAAAATTAGATATGTCTAAGTTTGAGAAAACTTGGGAAGAATTAAAGAAAGAAGAGAAAGGCGAAAGTACTATAACAGATGGCCTTAGAAGGATACCAAAACATTTACCAGCTCTTATGAAGGCTAGTAAAGTTCAACATAAAGCAGCACTTGTCGGCTTTGATTGGGACAATGTAGAAGATGTATTTAAAAAAATTGAAGAAGAATATCAGGAATTACTTGACGAACACAGGGTCGGGAATATAAAATACATAAAGGAAGAGCTAGGCGATTTATTATTTTCGATAGTAAATCTAGCTAGATTTTTAGACATAGACTCAGGAGAAGCCTTGAACTGTACTACAGAAAAATTCATAAATAGATTTGACTTTATAGAAAAAAGTGCAATGAACTTGAATAAAAAATTAGAAGACATGACACTTGAAGAGATGGATGAGTTTTGGAATCAGGCTAAAAAACAATAAAATTGTGGAAGGAAATTTGTCAAAAATCTAGAACTTTTATCACAAAGATAGAAGTCTATATTATAAACATTTTTAGGAGGTAAATATCGTGAATAAAGCTGAATTAGTATCAAAGATGGCAGAAAAAAGTGGATTAACAAAGAAGGAAGCAGAAGCTGCGTTAAACGCATTTATGAGTTCTGTTCAAGATGCACTAGTAAATAATGAAAAAGTTCAATTAGTTGGATTTGGAACATTTGAGACAAGAGAAAGAGCTGCTAGACAAGGAAGAAATCCAAGAGATCCAGAGCAAGTTATAGATATACCAGCTTCTAAAGCACCAGTTTTCAAAGCTGGAAAAGGATTAAAGGATATAATAAATGGATAATTAGAAATCTTGTGAAAAAGTGTGGATAAATTTGCCACACTTTTTCTATAGAACCAAGGAAGGTGATAATTATGAGATTAGATAAATTTTTAAAAGTATCTAGGATTATAAAAAGAAGAACTGTTGCTAAAGATGCATGTGATAAAGGGATTGTCACTATAAATGGAAAAGTTGCTAAATCTTCTTCAGAGGTGAATATTGGAGATACATTAGAAATACAATTTGGAGAGAAGAAGATGAAGTTTAAGATAAATGAAGTAAAAGAGCATGTATTAAAAAATGATGCAAAAGAAATGTACGAAATTTTAGAATAAAATTAATAGTCCTCTAGTATATTAATAGTAGTATTATTGAAATATTTACTGGGGGGATATTATGGAACAGAACATAACTTTGAAAGATAGATCAAAGCTGGTTATTTCGGGAGTCGAGCACATATACTCTTTTAATGACAAAAGAGTAGAGCTCAAAACTTCTGTAGGCGAGATGGTAATTGAAGGCGAAAACCTAGATATGAGCAAGCTAAGTATAGACGAAAATATAATTAGCATAGATGGAACTATAAATTCTATGGTATATGCAAAGCCTAAAAAGCCACAAGAGAGTTTCTTGAAAAAGGTATTTAGATAGATGATACCTTTTACTCAAGATGTAAGCATTTTTTATGCTACTATTTATGGTGGAATACTCATAGGGGTGTTGTTTGATTTTTATAGAGGGCTAAGAGGGAATTTTAAATTCATCAATTATTTTGCTATAATCTTTGATGTATTGTTTTGGTTTCTAGCTACGGTTATAATATTCGTAACAATAAACCTTACAGAATTTTTTGATTTAAGATATTATCATTTTGTGGCTTTGTTTATTGGTTTTATTTTATACTATAACACCATAAGTAAAATTGTTTTATCAATTATCAATAAAATAATTCGTTTTGTGAGAAATTCTTTTAAAAAAGTTACACATTACATAGTCAGTTTTTTAAATAATTTGTATTACGTTATAATCTATTCACTACACCTACTATTTGATATTATATTTTATATACCAAACATATTTATAGCAACAAGAAAAAGTATAAAAAGAAAATCAAATAAAAAATTAAAGAACAAGAAAAAATCAAAACCTAAGAAGAAAAAAAATAAAACTAAAAAAAGGGTGTAGGAAAAATGAACTTAAGAAAAAAATTTTCAGGACAGATTATTGTTATCAGTTTATTTTTAGGAATATCAATTTTTAGTATGATGACAGGATTTGTATTTGAGTATACAAAAGCTAAGGAATATAAAAAAGAAATAGCAAGTCTAAATAAACAATTAAAAAAGACTGAAATACAAATAAACAGCTTAAAGAAAGATGAAAAATCATATGAAGGAGACTTAGAGGATATAGCAAGAAAAAGATTGAATATGGTAAAACCAAATGAAACAGTTTATGTAGACATAAATCGTTGATTAAAACTTGCTAATAAGTTTACAGATGTATTGATTTTAAAATTTAAGATTTAATAAAAAAGTCATTCAGTTAAGGATGGCTTTTTGTTTTTATTGAGGAGGGAATTTCATAATGAAAGTAGGAGCTATAGATATTGGGACAAACTCAATGAGATTATTGATAGCAGATTATAGAGATGGGAATTTTATAAACAGAAAAAAATTTGTTAATACAACTAGAATTGGTTATGGTGTGGATAGTAAAGGATATATAAAAGAAGATGCTATCAAAAGAAATATAAAAGCATTAAAAGAATTTTCTGATAAGTGTAATGATGAAAAGTGTGAAAAAATTTATTGTATGGGGACATCTGCTCTTAGAGACAGTAAAAATGGAGATTACTTTGTTAAATTAGCTAAAGAAGAAACTGGAATAGATGTTGATATAGTTACGGGAATAGAAGAATCAAATTTGGGCTTTAAGGGTGTTTTAGAAGGAATACAAGGTGATGATACTATTATTGTTATAGATATTGGAGGAGGTTCAACAGAATTTATTGTAGGTGATTCAGAAGGAATTATATTTAATAAAAGTGAGAATGTAGGTGCTCTTAGGATGACAGAGAGGTTTTTGAAGCACGATATTATTGAAGATGAAGAGTTTGAAGCTATGAGTTCATTTATATATGGTGAGATTGATAAAACGTTAAATCATATAAAAGACAGAGGATTAAAAACTCTTATAGGTATAGGAGGTACGATTACATCATTATCAGCAATGAATCAAGAATTAGAGATTTACTCTATGGAAAAAATACATAATAGTAAAATACACAAAAAAGAAATAGAAGAAATTCTACAAAAATTAATAAAGATGACATTAAGTGATAAAAAGAACTTAAAAGGGCTACAAGAAAAACGTGCGGATATTATAACTGCTGGTGTAAAAATATTGAATATAATAATGGAAAAATTAGAAATAGAAGAAATAACCGTAAGTGAATACGATAATTTGGAAGGCTTAATATGTCAAAAGTCAAAAAAAATGTATTAATATTTTTTGATTTTTAAAACCGATTATGACAAAAAAAATTACTCCTCTTTGTTACAATTCTTAATATAAACAAAAGAGGAGGTTTTTTTATGCAAAGAAGTGTAGCAGTTGTGAAGAATAAGACTGTAAAACCAAATGTCATAAAATTAATAAGCGGATATATTGATTTTACTACGGCGGCATTCGCTGTGATGGGATTTTTACTTAGTAGGTCTATTATAGTAGACTCTGTAGCTCCTTTAGGAATTGCCTTTTTTATATGTGCATCAAAGATTGATAAGTACAAGATACCTGTATTCATATCAACATTATTAGGAATATTGTTATCATCTAATGATTTTGGAAATGTAGCAAAATATGCTGTGTGCCTTACAATATTTATGGCTATGAATAAAAAATTAAAATTATCAGATTCAATTGCTAAGGTTGCATTTATAGGTGCAATAATACTACTTCCAATCTCCATGGGACAAGCTTTCTTTTCAAATAGGTATGTATATGGTCTTCTTATAGCAGGAGTAGAAGCAATAATAATGTTTATATCTATATATGTGTTTTCTTATGGGATAGGTTTAATGGCCAATGTCAACAATAGGATGTCTGTACGGACAGAAGAAGCCATATCAATAAGTTTACTGCTAACCTTTAGCATAATGGGAATAGGAGATATATCTCTGTTTGGAATATCAATAAGGACCATTTTATCGACCGTATTGATATTGCTGACCTCAATAGTAGGTGGAGCTACCATGGGAGCATCTAGTGGTGTAATTATTGGTGTAGCATCCATTTTAAATAATATGACATCAGCTGTTTATATGGGGATATATTCTTTTTCAGGATTAATAAGTGGAGCATTTAATAAAATAAATAAATATTTCTGTATACTAGGATATATTCTAAGTTGGACAATAATATACCTATATACTTCTGGTATTACTTCTAATATGATGCAATTAAGAGATATACTATTAGGTTGTTTGATAGTACTAGTATTGCCAGAGCGATTATTTAATAAGATTGAAAAATTAATAAAAAGTAATGTGGCTTCAAATGAAATCGTATACGATTATATTATGAGAAGCAAAAACCTAACTAATAGCAGATTGAACAGTATTTATAAAACTTATGATGACCTTGCAGATACATTTGATAAGATAAGAGAAAAAGACAAAGTGCTAGACCAAAGAGACATAGCTAATGTAATAGATATGATTCATAATGATGAATGTAAAAGTTGTAGTATGAGAAGAATGTGCTGGGAGTCAAGATTTAATCATACATACACTATGATATATAACATTCTTGAAAAAATTGAGGAGAAAGGGGAGTTAAGTCTAAACGATATACCTAAAAATTTTAGAAAGGAATGTATGAAACCAGAGTCAATAGTGAAAATATCAAATCACTATTACAAAATGTTTGTATTAGATTATGATTGGAGTGTGAAGTTTTCAGAAAGTAGAAAGTTAATAGCAAATCAGATAAGAAGTATTTCAAAATCCATTAAATCCTTATCTCAAGATTTAGAAGGCGACATAATGCTAGATATAGAAAAGGAAAAAAATATATATGAACAGTTAGAAAGATATGATATAACAGTTGATAAAGTAAGTTACTTAACAAAAAGTAACAGTGAGTTTGAAATATCAATAGAAAAGAAAACTTGCCATGATGGATGTATGTGTGAAGATAAAATTGTAAATATAATTTCAGACCTAGTAGGTGAAAATATGTCTGTTAGAAAAATAGGATGTCACTGTTTAGGAGGTAAATGCAAGGCAACATTCGTTAAATCTCAAAAATATAAGGCTGTTACAGAAGTTTCAGCAATGTCAAGGGATGGGCATATCCTTTGTGGAGACAATTACACATACATGGAGATAAATGATGGTAAATACATGATGGCTATAAGTGATGGTATGGGAAAGGGTAAAAAAGCATATGAAGAATCTTCTGCCACTATTGATATACTGGAAAAAATGATAGATGCAAAAATTAAAGATGAGATAGTCATTGATACTATAAACAATATGTTGTTGTTAAAATCTTCAGAAGAGATGTTTTCAACTCTGGATTTGGGAATTTTAGATTTAAAACGAGGTTGTTTAGAAACTATAAAGATGGGAGCGTGTTCTACTTATATAAAAAGAGAGGATGGAGAAGTTGACTTAATATCATCATCATCATTACCTGTGGGTATATTATCAGATGTAAAAATTGATAGAAAAAATGTAAAAGTTAAGGAAGGAGACTATGTTATAATGGTTTCTGATGGAATTGTAGATGCAGGAAGAAATAACAATTTAGGAGACAATTGGTTAATATACTTCTTAAAGAATATAGAGACTACAAATCCAAAGGAAATTTCAAATTTAATATTGGATAGAGCATTAGAGTTACAAGCGTTACAAATCGAAGATGACATGACTGTTTTAGTTACGAAAATATGTACAAAATAAGGTTTACAAGATTATGTGTATAAGATGTGGATAACTTGTGTATAATATGTTAATAGACTTTTGAAAAAAGTATAGTTATTAACAAAAATAACATATAAATCAACAAAATTTGTTGATAAGTATGGCAGAAATGTTAATAAAATGTAAAAAAAGAAAAAACAAAAGCTATTATCAAAAGAGATTCATGTTGAAATAACTAAATTTCTAAGTAAAGAAAACCTGTGAATATGTTGATTATTATGTGGATAACTATTAATTCGATATTTATTTATATAGTATGAATAATTGAATAATATATCTAAAAAAAGCCATCCTATTATTAAGTAAACTTATTGAAAGGATGGCTTTTTATGAATAGAAAATTGTGCAAAGCAATAATACCTTTATTTATTTCTATTTTTTGCATGTTAATAATAAGTATAAAAGCTGACCAAGGATATCAAAAGAATAATGACAGAGCAATTACTGTCATGAATAATAATGATACTGAAGATGATGCTGAAAAAAAACAAGAAATAGACTATGAAAAAACATGTTGGAATTTGCAATCTTTGTTTAAAAGTGATGACCAATGGAAAAAAGAACTTAAGAGTTTTGATAAAGATACTAAAGAGTTGAAAAATTACATAGGTAAAGTAACAAAATCGCCAACACATTTGTCTTTTGCCTTGAACATTAAAGAAAAACTTGATATAAGACTAAATAAACTTTCTGCCTATGTAAAATTAAAACAAGATACTAATAAAAATTCGTATAAGTACTTAGATATGAATGATAGTATGAGTAAATCCTATGGGAATTATATGGGGATTTGTTCAGATTTAGAGTTAGAAATACTAAAATTATCAAACAAAGATTACAAGAAAATTATTTCAAATAAAAATATAAATAGGAAATATGGTGCATATTTAAGAGATATAAGAAGGAATAAAGTACATTATTTGGATGATAAATCAGAAGATATTCTAAGCAAAGTATCTTCAATAAGTAGTCTTCCAAGCCAAGTATATGAATTATTTAGAAATATGGATAGAAAAACTAATTTGACACCAGCTCAATATGCGAGTGAATTAGAGTCATCAGATAGAGAAAATAGAAAAAAAGCTTATCAAGATGAACTTATAACTTACAATGATAATATAAATACAATTGCAGGTTTAATTACTGGTCAAGTTAAAAAGAATATTTTTTATTCTCAGGAAAGAGGTTATGAGTCTTCTTTAGAAATGTACCTGGAATCTGATAATGTAGATGAAAAAGTATACAATAATTTGATAAGGACTGTAAATAGTAATATGGACAGTCTACACAAATATATAGATTTAAGAAAAAAAGTATTAAAATTAGATAAGGTTCATTCATATGATATGTTTGTGCCTATGGTTAAGGCTGTTGACAATAATATTAATTATGAAAAGGCACAAAGTATAGTATATTCAGCGTTGTCACCTTTAGGAAAAGAATACAATGATGTAGTATATAAAGCTTTCAATGAAAAATGGATAGATGTTTATTCACATGAAAATAAAGTAAGTGGTGGATACTGCTTATCTGTTTATGAAAATCATCCATATATACTTTTAAATTATAATAATTCATTAGGTTCAGTTTCGACCTTATCACATGAGCTTGGACATGCTGTATATGAATATTTAAGTTCTAAGAATCAGAATTATTTTAATTCAAATCCGTCTATATTTACTCACGAAGTTGCATCTACAACGAATGAAGCATTACTTTACGAGATGCTTATAAAAGAAGCTAAAGGCAATGATGAAAAAGCTTATTATATAACACAGTATTTAGACTTGATAAAAGATACTCTTTATACACAAACTATGTATGCTGAATTTGAAAAAACTATACACGAGTTAGTAGAAAAAGGAAAAAGTGTAAACGCATTAGTATTAAATGATGTTTGGGGACAACTTCTTAAAAAATATTATGGACAAAGCTATGAATTAGACCAATTATCTAAGGTCGGATGGGCTAGAATCCCACATTTTTATAATAGTTTCTATGTCTATAAATATGCTACAGGTTGTAGTGCAGGAGTAAGTTTTGCCCAAGACATCCTAAAGAATGGTTCAGATAACTATATGAGCTTTCTTAAAAAGGGAAGTTCAGATTATCCAATAAACTTGTTAAAATCAAGTGGCATAAATTTAACTAATACAAAACCCATAGAAAATACAATCAAAAAATTTGATAGTTTAGTAGCAGAACTTGAAAAGCTATTATAAACATTATTGTAATCCACATGGTAAATATATCGAATTAATGATAAAATATACTAAAAGTTTAAAGTCCTATCAAGATAGGACTTTTTATTTATTAATTAGTGGGAGATGATTCTATGCAAGTTAAAGTTAAAAAGGCTGTAATACCAGCAGCAGGTTTAGGAACTAGATTTTTGCCAGCTACAAAGGCACAACCAAAAGAGATGTTACCAATAGTTGATAAGCCAACTCTACAATACATAATAGAAGAAGCTGTGGCCTCAGGAATAGAGGAAATACTAATAATAACAGGTAGAAATAAAAAATCTATTGAAGACCACTTTGATAAATCTGTAGAATTGGAACTTGATTTAGAGAAAAAAGGTAAGAAAGAATTGTTGGAGGTAGTACAAAACATATCTAACATGATTAACATACATTATATAAGACAAAAAGAGCCAAAAGGGTTGGGAGATGCAATTTATTGTGCGAGGCATTTTATAGGTGATGAGCCGTTTGCAGTAATGTTAGGGGATGATATTGTAGATAATGATGTACCTTGTCTAAAACAACTAACAGATGCATATGAGGAATATAGAACTACAATATTGGGTGTTCAAAAGGTAAATCAAGAAGATACTAATAAATATGGGATAATAGAAGCAAAAAATATAGAAGGTAGAGTTTACAAGGTAAAAGACATGGTAGAAAAGCCAGAGTCAGGAAAAGCTCCTTCAAATATTGCTATTTTAGGTAGATATATAATAACTCCTGAAATCTTTGATATTCTTAAGGATTTACCACCAGGTAAAGGTGGAGAGGTACAACTTACAGATGCTTTAAAAATATTATCTAAGAAAGAAGCTATGTATGCATACAATTTTGAAGGCAAGAGATATGATGTTGGGGACAAGCTAGGATTTTTAGAAGCTACTGTTGACTTTGCTCTAAAGAAAGAAGACCTTAAGGAAGATTTTATAAAATATTTGAAACATGTATGTAGTGAATTTGATAAAAATAACAATGTGTTATACAATAATACAGATGAAAAAATAGATTTAATTGAAGTCAATGAATCTAGAGAACTTGAAATTCAAAAATAATTAATGAAAGGTGATGTATGGTGGCAAAATCAAGTCAGAAAAGAATTAATAGAATAATAGCTGTTGGGATTGTGGGAATCCTCGTAATAACGAGTATAACAGCTGTTTTGAGTATGATTGCAACTATGTAATAAGATAAATGACAGCAGTTGATATACATAAATATAAAAACCATATATAACTTGATGTAGTCAAAAACTTACAATATTTTAGTTATATATGGTTTTTAGAATTTATAAATGTAAAAAAAAATTTTTATAATAGTTGCATATTTTAAAGGAAAATATTATTATAAGATATAAATATAGTGATAAATTTATAAAAACGTGCTAAGATTGGACTTGAAATACAGTAATATAGTAGGTAATAATGTTTTAAATTTTATTTATTGACCATAATATATAAATAATGATATTATTAGACTTAACTGTTTAAATAAAACTTTTCTTTTTCATGCCTTCAATTTCCAAAATAAGTATGTATATAAATGAATATATAGATGAGGAGGATTTTTTTGATTTTAGATGATAAAGTATTAGAAGGATTAGGTAGTAAGACCTTAGTTGAGCTACGAGAGATAGCTAAAGAATTAAAAATAAAATCAATTACTACATATAAGAAAAATGAGTTAATTGAGATTATAAATTCCAAAAGTAAAAATGAGGAAAAAGTAAACGAAGAGACTAAAGAAAAAAATGAAGATATTAAAGAAGACATAAAGAATAGAAAAGAAAATATAGAGCGTGAAAGTATAGAAAAAGAAGTTGAATATAAGAGCCCTACCAAATCATACAACAAGAAAGAAATAGATACCCAAAATATTTCCCAAAACCAAGAACATAGAAATCAAAGAAATGACTATAATAAGACAACGAGTGTAAATGATAGCAATAAGTCATCAAATATATCTAATAGAATGGTCAGAAATAATAATAAAAACTATTATATGCCTAAACAAGTTGATGAATCTAAGATAGTAGATGAATTTAACACATCAAAAGAGGATGAAGTAGTAGGTGTACTTGAAATTCTGCCAGATGGATTTGGTTTTTTAAGAGGTTCAAATTATTTGTCTACTGAAGGAGATGTTTACGTTTCACCATCTCAAATAAGAAGATTTAATATGAAAACAGGAGACAAGATTAAGGGAATAACTAGACATCCAAAAAGTGGAGAGAAATTTAGAGCACTTTTATATGTTCAAAAAATAAATGATGAAAACCCTGACACAGCTATACAAAGAAATGCGTTTGAGACATTAACACCAATATTTCCAGAAGAACGACTTACACTGGAAACTAATAGAAATGAAATAGCTACAAGAATTATAGATTTAATTTCACCTATAGGAAAAGGACAAAGAGGATTGATAGTAGCACCTCCAAAAGCTGGGAAAACAGTTCTTTTAAAAAGCGTTGCAAATAGCATAGCTAAAAATCATCCAAATGTTGAACTTATAGTACTCCTTATAGATGAAAGACCAGAGGAAGTTACTGATATGAAAGAATCTATTGAAGGAGACGTTATATATTCCACTTTTGACCAAGTATCAAGTCATCATGTCAAGGTTGCAGAGATGGTGTTAAATAGAGCTCAAAGATTAGTTGAACATGGTAAAGATGTAGTAATTTTACTAGATAGTATAACTAGATTGGCAAGGGCATATAACCTTACAATATCTCCTACAGGTAGAACTTTATCTGGAGGTATTGACCCTGGTGCACTTCATGGACCTAAAAAGTTCTTTGGTGCAGCAAGGAATATTAGACAGGGTGGTTCTTTGACAATATTAGGAACAGCATTGGTTGAAACTGGTTCTAGGATGGATGATGTAATATTTGAGGAATTTAAAGGTACAGGAAATATGGAGTTACATTTAGATAGAAAATTAGCAGAAAAAAGAATATTCCCTGCAATAGATATTTACAAGTCTGGTACAAGAAGAGATGATTTATTGCTTGATGATGAAGAAAAGACTGCTCTTTGGAGATTAAGAAGAGAAATGAGTAATAATTCAGTAATGGAAATTACAGATAAAGTCATTGAACTTATAAAGAGAACTAAGGACAATAAAGAGTTTGTAAAATCAATAAAGAATTTGTAAAATCAATAATACAAATGCAAATATGGATTATATAAACTAATAGAAAAATCACTTGAATGGCATAATAAGTTGTGCTATAATAATGTAGTTGATAATGTAAAAAGAAAGTTAATATAATTAATTTTTTTAAATAAAGAGAAGAGGTGACTATAATGCAAAAGGAAATACAACCAAAATACAATCCAGTTGAAGTGCGTTGTGCTTGTGGGAACACATTTGTTGCTGGTTCAACTAAGGACGAAATAAAAGTTGAAATATGTTCAGAGTGCCATCCATTCTATACAGGAAAACAAAAGAACATAGAAAAAGGTGGAAGAATCGACAAATTCAAGAAAAGATTCAAAATGGACTAATTTTTATAAAAGTGGAGTTGGAGGAAGCCAACTCCTATTTTATTACAAAAAAACATTCATATTCTACTTTAAATTGTCTTTTTGTATTATAATAATAAATATGTAAAATTGAGTATTCTAAATACAATAAAATGAGGTGAGTGGATGGCAAAACAAGCTGTAGGTGGGCAAGCTGTTATTGAAGGTGTAATGATGCAGTCAAAAGACAAAAGAGCGGTAGCTGTTAGAAAAAGTGACGGAGAAATAGCACTAAAAGAAGATAGAATAAAAAGTTGGGTAAGAGATAAGAATATAGATAAGATACCTTTTGTTAGAGGTTCTTTTGTTATGATAGATACAATGATTCAAGGCATAAAAAGTTTAAACTTTTCTTCAGAGTTTTTTATGGAAGAAGCTGAAGAGGATAAATTTGATTTATTTATAAAGAAAATTTTTAAAGATAAGGCAAATGATATAATTATAATATTTTCATTGGTCATAGCAATGTTACTTTCTGCTGGATTATTCATTTTTATACCTACATTGGTAGGAGGAGCTTTTTCTAAAGTAATGCCTAATGATTTTATGCTTAATTTAATAGAAGGAATCATAAGGATAGCTATATTATTTGCATATATAGTATTGATTTCACGAAGTAAGGATATAGAAAGAGTCTTTCAATATCATGGAGCAGAACATAAATCTATATATTGCTATGAAAATGATTTAGAACTTACAGTAGAGAATGCTAGAAAATTTAAAAGATTACATCCTAGATGTGGTACAAATTTCCTATTTATAGTTATGGCTGTATCAATAATATTGTTTGCATTTTTTGGTTGGCCAAATCCAATTCTTAGAATATTTATGAGAATTATATGTGTGCCTATAGTAGCAGGTTTATCTTATGAGGTAATTAGAGTTCTTGGGAAATATGATAATGGATTTACTAAAATTATTGCATATCCAGGAATGATGTTGCAATATTTTACAACAAAAGAGCCTGATGATGAGCAATTAGAGGTTGCTTTGGAAGCATTGAAAGCAGTAGTAGATTAGAGAAAAGGATATTTGTTATGACGATAAAAGATATAATTATTAAATATTCAGATAAACTAAAAGATATAAGTGATACTCCAAGATTAGATACAGAGTTATTGTTACAAAAAACATTGGGTGTTGATAGATTATATATTCACTTAAATCTGAATAAAGAGCTAACTGAAGAACAAAAAACAAAATTTATGGGTTTTGCAGAAGAAAGATTAAATGGAAGACCAATAGCATATATAGTTGAAAATAGGGAGTTTATGGGATTAGATTTTTTTGTTAAGGAAGGCGTATTGATTCCAAGACCAGATACAGAAACTTTAGTAGAAGAAATAATTGAAATATGTAGAGAAAAAAAAGATGTAAGTATATTAGATATAGGAACTGGTTCTGGAGCTATTACAATAAGTTTAGCAAAGTACATTGAAAATTCTAAAATCATGTCTTTTGATATATCAGAGACAGCATTAGAAATAGCTAAAAAAAATGCTATTATAAATGAAGTTGGTGAAAAAATAAAGTATATTAATTCTGATTTATTTACAGCAATAAGTGATAGTAACATAAAATTCGATATCATAGTTTCAAATCCACCATATATTAAAAAACAAGATATAGAAACTCTGCACAAACAAGTTAAAGATTATGAACCATATAATGCTCTTGAAGGTGGAGAAGATGGATTAGACTTTTATAGAAGAATAACAGAACAAGGTAAGAAATATTTAAATAAGTGTGGAATATTAGCATATGAAGTTGGTCATAATCAAGCTGAAGATGTAATAAATATTATGAAAAGTAATGGATATAAAAAAATATATACAAAGAAGGATATTCAAGGCATTGATAGAGTTGTTATAGGTTACAATATATGATATAATCAACAATTGATATGTTACATTTAATCGAGGTGAAAGTATGTTAAAAAAATTAGAGGTATTGGAAGATACATATAAAGACTTAAGTGAAAAAATAGGTGATCCGGATGTAATAAATGATCAAAAAGTTTGGCAGAAATATATAAAAGAACATGCTGACTTGGAACCTATTGTTATGAAATACAGAGAGTATAAAAGCGTTTTAGATAGTATAAAAGAATCAAAAGAAATTTTACAAGAAGAGTCAGATGAAGAATTAAGAGAATTAGCTAAAATGGAGTTAGCTGAGATGGAAGAAAAAGTAGCACCTCTGGAGGAAGAAATAAAAATACTATTATTGCCTAAAGACCCTAATGATGATAAGAACGTTATAGTTGAAATTAGAGGTGGAGCTGGAGGAGATGAAGCAGCTCTATTTGCGGGTGATTTATTTAGAATGTACTCAAGGTATGCTGAAAGAAGAAGATGGAAAATAGAATTATTGAGTGCAAGTGATACTGGAGTTGGTGGATATAAAGAAGTATCTTTTATGATAAAAGGTAAAGGTGCTTATTCAAGATTAAAGTATGAATCTGGAGTTCATAGAGTTCAAAGAATACCATCAACTGAATCTGGTGGAAGAATACACACATCAACTTCTACTGTTGCAGTATTACCAGAAGTTGAAGATGTAGAGGTTGAAATAAATCCAAATGATTTAAGAATAGATGTTTTCCGTTCTTCAGGTAATGGAGGACAAAGTGTCAATACTACTGACTCTGCTGTTAGGGTAACACATATACCTACAGGTGAAGTAGTATCTTGTCAAGATGGAAAATCACAATTAAAAAATAAAGAGCAAGCTTTAAAAATATTAAAAGCTAGACTTTACGATAAAGCATTGGCAGAACAACACAAAGATATAGCAGCAGAAAGAAAAAGCCAAGTCGGAACAGGAGACAGGTCAGAAAGAATAAGAACATATAATTTCCCTCAAGGTAGAATAAGTGACCATAGAATAAATTTAACTTTATATAAGTTAGATGCATTCTTAGATGGAGATATAGATGAAATGATAGATGCTTTAATTACTGTTGACCAAACAGAAAAAATGACTGCAATATAAGTAATGTTTTAAAGAAGCTGTTTCTTCCTAGAAATTATTTTCTATTTTGAAACAGCTATTTTGCATTTTAGGTCATGTTATCATATTCTATTGTATATAATTGTTATATACAAGTATAGGAGGGTTATATGATACTAAAAGTAACAATAATTGGGCTTTTGGCAGGTGTTATAGGGACAGGATTAGGAGGAGTAATATCAGCCATTTTTAAAAGAGAGGTCGATAAATATCTAAGTTTTTTTATGGGATTATCTGGTGGAATAATGTTGGCTGTAGTGGTGTTTGATTTAATGAAAGAATCCATGGACAAAATGGGGATAATCAATACAGTTATATTTACGTTTGTTGGAGCTCTCATAACTATGTACATAAAAACAAAATTAGATGTGTCTGGAAATATGGCATCTGGATATCTTATATTCATAAGTATATTACTACATAATTTACCAGAAGGACTAGCCATTGGTTCTTCTTTTATGTCAACTGAAAGTTTAGGTATTACACTTGCTATAGTTATAGGTCTACATAATATACCAGAAGGGTTAGCTATGGCATTAGGCTTAGTTTGCAATAAAATGAAACTAAGTAAAGTTATTTTGTTTACTGTAATAGCTGGATTACCTATGGGTCTAGGAAGTTTTTTAGGTGTTTATTTTGGAGGAGTATTTACTTCTCTTATAGGAGTATTTCTTGCTACAGCAGGAGGTACTATGATGTATGTTGTATTGGAAGAAATTTTTCCACATTCAAAAAGTGTGTATTGTATAATTGGTTTCTTGTTAGGTACAATGATTGTAAATTATATATAAAATTAAAATGAAAGCAGGCATACAAAAGATGAAAACTATTATAAGTAATATTGATATAAATAATATTGATTATGAGGAAATAAAAATACAAGCAAAACTTCTTAGAGAAGGTAAAACAGTTATTTTTCCAACTGAGACAGTATATGGGTTGGGTGCAAATGCATTAGATGAAAATGCAGTAAAGAAGATTTATGAAGCTAAAGGAAGACCTAGTGACAATCCATTGATAGTCCATATATATGAAAAAGAAGAAGTATATGACTTAGCCAAAGATATAAGTGATAAAGCTAAACTTGTTATAGAAAAGCTTTGGCCAGGACCTATAACAATTATATTAAATAAAAAAGATATAATTCCATACAAAACTAGTGGAGGGCTTGATACAGTTGCAATAAGGATGCCTTCTAATGTTATTGCCAGGGCAATAATAAAAGAAGCTGGTATACCTATTGCAGCTCCTTCTGCAAATATCTCAGGTCGCCCATCTCCAACAAAAGCAAAACATGTATATGAAGAGATGAATGGAAGAGTGGATGGAATAGTTTTAGGAGGAGACAGTAATTTTGGATTGGAGTCAACTGTATTGGATTTAACAGAAGAGACTCCTATGATACTGAGACCAGGAAGTATAACTAAAGAAGTTTTAGAGGAACTTCTTGGAGAAGTAAAGCTTGACCCATCATTAAGTAAAAAAGAAGATAATCAAAAAGCTAAAGCTCCTGGAATGAAATATAAACATTATTCTCCAAATGCAGATGTATATATAATATCTGGAAAAAGAGAAAATGTAGCAACAAAGATTAATGATATGATAAAATCTAATAGAGACAAAGGTCTAAAGACAGGTGTAATGTGTATTAGTAGAAACCGAGAGTTTTATGATGGAGAAGTAATCGATTTAGGAAACTCTCTTGAAGAAGTTGCAAGTAATCTGTTTGATGCTCTTATAGAAATGGACAAAAAGGGTGTTGATGTCATATATTCAGAAGAGTTCCCTAAGACTGGAGTTGGACAAGCAATTATGAATAGACTACTGAAGTCAGCAGGATACAAAGTGATAAAGGCTTAAGAGGGAGTTGTAAAATATGAATATACTTATTGTGTGTACAGGTAATACTTGTAGAAGTCCTATGGCTGAGGCTATACTAAGGAAAGCAATTAAAGAATCTGGAAGAAGTATTGAAGAATATTCTATATCATCAGCAGGTATATCTACAGCAAATGGAATGGGTGCTTCTGAAAATTCTATAGAAGTACTAAAAGAAATCGGTATAGACTTATCAAATCATAGAAGTAAAGTAATTACTAAAAAATTAATTGATGAATCAGATATAATACTAACAATGACTAAATCTCATAAAGAAATTTTAGTACAAGCAGTTCCAAAATGCAAAGAAAAAGTGTATACTTTTAAAGGGTTTGCAAATAAAAATGAGGAAGATATATCTGACCCATTTGGTGGAAATTTGGATATTTATAGAAGCACTATGAGAGAAATAATGTATTCTGTCAACGAAATAGTAAAAAAAATATGAAACGGAGGATAAACAAATGAAGATAGGATTAGGCTGTGACCATGGAGGATATAATTTAAAAAAAGAAATAATAAGCTATTTAGAAAGTAAAGGTATAGAATGTGTAGATTACGGAACTAATAATGCTACAGATTCTGTTGATTATCCTGTTTATGGAGAAATAGTTGCAAATTCAGTTATAAATAAAGAAGTAGATTATGGAATATTATGTTGTGGTACAGGGATAGGAATATCTTTAGCTGCTAATAAGGTTCCTGGGATAAGATGTGCAGTTGTATCAGATGTATTTTCTGCAAAAATGTCAAAAGCACATAATGATGCAAATATGTTATCATTAGGCGAAAGAGTTTTAGGAAAAGGTCTAGCACTTGAGATAGTTGAAGCATGGATTAATACGGATTTTGAAGGTGATAGACATGCTAGAAGAGTAAACATGATTAAATCAATAGAAGAAAAACATAATAAATAATAAAAATTACAGTTTTATCAGGAGGAATTATCAAAATGAGCAAAGTGGTAGAGACAAACCATCCATTAATACAACATAAATTAACTTTAATGAGAGATAAAAATACTGGTTCTAAAGACTTTAGAGAGCTTTTAACTGAAATTGCAATGTTAATGGGGTATGAAATAACAAAAGATATACCATTAAAAGATGTAGAAATAGAAACTCCTATTCAAAAAACATCATCTAAAGTAGTTGCAGGTAAAAAATTAGCAATAATTCCAATTTTAAGAGCAGGTCTTGGAATGGTAGATGGATTAGTGAGCTTAATGCCAGCAGCAAAAGTTGGACATGTAGGACTATATAGAGACCCAGAAACATTAAAACCAGTTGAATATTATTGTAAGCTTCCTCAAGACATAGGAGAAAGAGATATAATAGTAGTTGACCCTATGCTTGCAACAGGGGGTTCTGCTGTAGCAGCTATAGATTTACTTAAGTCTAAAGGAGCTAAAAGTATAAAATTAGCTAATTTAGTAGCTGCACCAGAAGGTATAGCAGAAGTGCAAAAATATCATGATGATGTTGATATATATGTTGCATCAGTTGACGAAAGATTAAATGAACATGGATATATAATTCCTGGTCTTGGTGATGCTGGAGATAGATTGTTTGGAACTAAATAAAAATAAATAACTATAAATATTTATTAGGGACTTTCTTATATAGTGTATATAATTTTATGTAAGAAGGTTCTTTTTTATATATTTTTTCTCAAAATAGGAATTATTGAATTGATAAATTTCTCGAATTGAGAATAAAAAGTTTTTACCAATTAAAAAAGATTGCTTATTTTACAAGGTTTTATAGAATAGTAGTCTATTTTAATGTGGCATGTTAGTTGCTTACGATTAAGATTATAGGTATTAAGTGTATTAGTTAAATTGAGAATTGAATATTAATAATATTATTGGGAGTGGTAATACATGAAGAATTGTATAGTAGTAAGAGGGGCTGGAGATTTAGCAACAGCAGTTATTCATAAATTACACAACAGTGGTTTTAAAGTAGTTGCGTTAGAAATAGAAGAGCCATTAGCTATAAGAAGGCAAATTTCTTTTTGTGAGGCTGTTTATGAAAAAAAAGTAACTGTTGAAGGTGTAGAATGTATATTTTGCAATACTGAAAAAGAAATAGAAGAAGTTTTATCTCAACATAAAGTAGCCTTGATTATAGACCCAAAAGGAGAAAAATTATCTAAATTAAATCCAATCGTTTTGGTTGATGGAATACTCGCTAAGAAAAACTTAGGTACAACTAAAGATATGGCACCATTTACAATAGCTTTAGGTCCTGGATTTTGTGCAGGAGAAGATGTAGATGTTGTTATAGAGACAATGAGAGGTCATAATCTAGGAAGAATAATAACTAATGGTAGAGCAGAAAAAAATACAGGAGTACCAGGAGCAATAAAAGGTTTTTCTAAAGAGAGAGTTATGCATTCACAGTATGATGGCATAATGGAAAATGTATGTAAGATAGGTGATATAGTTGAAAAGGGAGACCTACTTTGCTATATTAATAATTATGAAAAAAAACATGAAGTTAGAGCAACAATATCTGGAGTCCTTAGAGGTTTATTAAAGGATGGAGCAAAGGTAAACAAAAATTTAAAAATACTAGACATAGACCCTAGAAAAGAAGAAGTTAAGAATGCTTTTACAATATCAGATAAAGCTAGATGTATAGCTGGAGGGGTTTTAGAAGCCATACTAAACAATGGGATTTATCCCCAAAATTAATTTATATTAGATAAAGCTATTAATATTTTATTAAGATGATATAATAAATTTAATAGATTAAAGAGAGCATATGACGGGTATTTAAAATTTAAATGGTAAAAATGCTCTTTTTTTATTGGACATTCAATTAACATGTGTATATAATATAAAAATAAGTATTTATTTAGGTTGAAATCTAATAAATATATAATACCAGTACATAAGCAAAGAGGAGAAAAGTAAATTATGAGACCATCATGGGATGAATACTTCATGGAAATTGCAGAAGTAGTGAAAAAGCGTTCAACTTGTATTAGAAGACAAGTAGGAGCTGTAATTGTAAGAGACAAACAAATATTAACAACTGGATATAATGGTTCTCCGAGAAATCTTGAACACTGTGAAAATATTGGATGTAAGAGGCAGGAATTAAATATTCCCTCAGGAGAAAGGCATGAATTATGCAGAGCATTACATGCTGAACAAAATGCGATAATACAAGCTGCTCATAATGGTATTAGTGTAGATGGGGCAACTTTGTATGTTACTACAAGACCTTGTGTTTTGTGTGCAAAAATGTGCATAAATGCAGGTATATTGAAAATTGTTTATGAAGGTGATTATCCAGATGATATGTCTACAGAATTATTAAAAGAAGCAGGAATAGAACTCATAAAATTTTAGTGGATAAAATTTATAAGACAATAAATGTCAAATTATGACACTGAAATACAATGATATCAAATGATTAAAAGAAAGTATTTGAAAAATCATCAGATTAGTAGTAAGATATATTTTATAATTAAATAAATTTATGAGATAGATTAATTACATGTTATTTATTTTATAATAATGAGGGATACTATTTATGAGTAAAAGAAATACACATACAGAAATTGCAAAGTTGTTTAGTTTAATAAGTCAAATAGGATTGATGATTGTAATATCAATATTAGGATGTACTTTCTTAGGAAAATTTTTAGATAGTAAATTGAATACTACTCCAGTTCTGACAATAATATTTTTATTGTTGGGTGTTGGAGGTGCTTTTAGTGGTGTTTATAAAACTCTAATAGTATATACACGAAGGAAGTGATATATTGGATATAAAATTACTTAACCAGGTAAGGTCAGTAACAAAAGGTATAGTAATATTTGATGTAGTTTTAATTGTGCTAATGTTGATAACATCAACATTAAGTAAACCAGTATTATTAGGACTTATATTTGGCTCTATAATAGCTATGTTAAATTTTAGATTATTGGCGATATCACTGGAAAAATCAGTGACATTTCCTGCTGGGAAGGCACAAGCTTATGCATCAGCACAATATGCTGTTAGATTATTTATAATGGCAGTTGTTCTAATTGCATCAGCTACAGTACCACATTTAAATATAATCGGAACAGCATTGGGATTATTGAGCACAAAGTTTGTCATATTATCAAAAAACTTTATAAATAAATTAAAGAGGAAGGAGGCATAAGTATGAATCAAGCGCATTATTATCTCATAGGAAACTTTAAGATTAGTGAAACAATACTAGTAAGTTGGGGAATAATGGCCTTTTTAGCGATAGCATCTTATTTTTTGACTAGAAACTTAAAAAAAGTTCCAACTAGTAAAGTTCAAATATTCTTAGAATTTGCAGTAGGTGGTCTTGCTAAAATGGTTACAGATGTTATGGGTAAAAATACAGTAAAAAGAATGCCATATATGATACCATACATAGGAAGCTTGTTTTTATTTTTCGCATGTTCAAATTTAAGCCCATTACTTGGATTAAGGTCACCAACAACCGACTTAGACACAACTGCTGCATGGGCAATGATTACATTTTTTATGATTTATTTTGCAGGAGTTAAATTTAAGGGGTTATCATACTTTAAAGAATTGGCTCAACCACTTGCCATAATGTTACCAATCAATATTATAGGTGAGTTAGCTAGACCAATATCATTAAGTTTCCGTCCATTTGGGAATATTTTAGGTGGAACAATAATAATGGGTCTGTTTTATCAACTTTTAGGTTTTATATCTAGTTTAATACCAGGATTATCAATACCAATTGGAGAAATATTAATACCAGTCCCATTACACTTGTACTTTGACTTATTTGCAGGATTGTTACAAGCATATATATTTATAATGTTAACAATGGTATTTATATCAAGTGCAGGAGAGTTAGATTAAGAAATCAACTTATATTAAGATAAAAATAAAATAATTTAAAAAATTAAAGTTTTAAGGAGGAAATAATTATGGAAACAGCAATAGTAGCGGCAGCATCAGCAATAGGAGCAGGGATAGCAGTTGCAACAGGTATAGGTGCAGGTATAGGTCAAGGTATAGCAGCAGCTAAAGCTGCAGAAGCAGTAGGAAACCAGCCAGAAGCTAAAGGTGATATAACATCAACTTTATTACTAGGAGTTGCTATAGCAGAGTCTTCAGCAATATATGGTTTGGTTATATCAATAATACTTCTATTCGTAAATCCATTCTTTAAATACTTAGGAATGTAGATTTAGTCCTTAAATATTTTGAGATAGGTTTATAGGTAAATCATCTCAAACTTATAATCATGAGATGAACTTTATCATCTCGTGATTATAAGTAGTTATGATTTATGGAAAGGAGGATAATTATGGAAAAAGCACTAGTAGGTATAACGTGGGAATTTGTGTTCCAAATTGTTAATACTTTTATAATATTTTTACTTCTGAGAAAGCTTTTATTCAAGCCAGTATTAAATATAATTGAATCAAGAGAAAATGATATTAAAAGTGATTTGGCAGAAGGCGAAAAAGCAAAAAATGAAGGTTTAGCTCTGAAAAAAGAATATGAGTCAAAAATCAATTTTGCCAAAGATGAAGGTCAAGAAATCATAAAACAAGCAACTATAAGAGCAGAGCAGAAATCAGATGATATAGTAAATACTGCAAAGAAAGATGCTCTTGATATAAAAGAAAAAGCAAACAAAGATATAGAACAAGAAAGACAAAAGGTTATAAATGAAATCAAAAATGATATATCTAACATAGCACTACTTGCAGCATCTAAAGTTATTGAAAAAGATTTAGATAAATCTAAACATGAAGAATTGATAGAAAACTTTATAAAAGAGGTAGGGGAAGCTAAATGATAAATGTAATAGCAAATAGATATGCAGAAGCCCTATTTCAATTAGGAGAAGAAGAAAATTCAACTGATGTCTTATTCAAAGAACTAGAAAAAGTAGTAGATATGATGACTAAAGTTAGTAAAGATTTCTACAAAGTTTTAAAATCACCATTAGTTTCAAAATCAGAAAAGAAAAACTTGGTAGAAATTATTTTTAGTAAAGAAGTAAGTTCTAACATAAAAAACTTTTTAAAAGTTTTAGTAGATAAAGATAGAATATCATATTTAGAAGATATCGAATTAGCTTATAAAGAATTATTAAATAAGAAAAACAATGTAATTGATGGAGTAGCAATAAGTGCTATTCCAATGAGTGAAACAGATATTAAAGAACTTGAAGTCAAACTTTCAAATAAATACAACAAAAATGTTACTATAGAAAATGTTGTTGACAAGACTATACTAGGGGGAGTTCTAGTTAGAATTGGAAATGAACAAATAGATGGCACTGTGAAAACTCGTCTTGATAAGATGAAAGAAAAGCTATCTGAAGTAATATCTTAAGAATGGCGGTGAACCCATGAACTTAAAACCTGAAGAAATAAGTTCTATAATTAAACAGCAAATAAAAAATTATGAGAATAAAGTTGAGTTGACAGATACAGGTAGTGTTTTAACAGTTGGGGATGGTATAGCGAGTGTATATGGATTAGAAAAAGCTATGTCTGGTGAGTTGCTAGAGTTCCCAGGTGAAATATATGGTATGGCACTTAACTTGGAAGAAGAAGTAGTTGGAGCTGTTATCCTTGGAGATGACAGTGAAATAAAAGAAGGCGATATAGTTAAGAGAACTGGAAGAATAGTTGAAGTTCCAGTTGGAGAAGCTTTAATAGGTAGAGTTGTAAACTCACTAGGTCAGCCAATAGATGGAAAAGGACCTATAGCGTACACAAAAACTAGACCAGTTGAATCTGAGGCACCTGGTATAATAGATAGAAGGTCTGTTTATGAACCATTACAAACAGGAATCAAATCAATAGATTCAATGATACCAATTGGTAGAGGTCAAAGAGAGTTAATAATAGGTGACAGACAAACTGGTAAAACATCTATAGTTATTGACACTATACTAAATCAAAAAGGAAAAGATGTTATCTGTATATATGTAGCAATTGGACAAAAACGTTCTACTATAGCTCAATTAGTTAGCTCTTTAGAAAAAGGTGGAGCTTTGGATTATACAATAGTAGTTTCAGCAACAGCATCTGAATCAGCACCACTTCAATATATAGCACCATATGCTGGAGCAGCTATGGGTGAAGAATTTATGTACAATGGGAAACATGTACTTATAGTGTATGATGATTTAAGTAAACAAGCTGTTGCATATAGAGAAATGTCATTGTTACTTAGAAGACCACCAGGACGTGAGGCATATCCTGGAGATGTATTCTATTTACATTCAAGATTACTTGAAAGAGCAGCTAAGTTATCTGATGAATTGGGTGGAGGTTCAATGACTGCCTTGCCTATAATAGAAACTCAAGCTGGTGACGTTTCTGCATATATACCAACAAATGTTATATCTATAACAGATGGTCAAATATACTTACAACCAGAGTTATTCTATTCAGGTGTAAGACCAGCAGTTGACCCTGGTATATCAGTATCAAGGGTTGGTGGTTCTGCGCAAATTAAAGCAATGAAAAAAGTTGCAGGAACATTAAAACTTGCATATTCACAATATAGAGAACTTGCAGCATTCTCACAGTTTGGTTCTGACTTAGATGAAGATACTAAAAAGAGACTTGCTCAAGGTGAAAGAATCGTTGAGATATTAAAACAAGGTGAGCATCAACCAATAAAAGTTGAAAATCAAGTTATGATAATATATGCTGTTATAAATAATCATTTAGAGGATATTCCGATAGATAATATAGCTAGATTTGAATCAGAATTGTATGCATTTGTAGATAATAATTATCCGGAAATATCAAGAAAAATATTAGGTGGAGAAGACTTCACTCATGATTTAACAGATGCAATAAATGAATTTAAAGAAAAGTTTGTTGTTGAAGTATAATCCTTTTTAAAAAAGGAGGTAAATTAATTGGCAGGAGCTGGAATCAAAGCAATCAAAACACGTATGGGAACTGTTGAAAGTACAAAGCAAATAACTAAAGCAATGGAATTAGTTGCATCTTCTAAGCTTAGAAAAGCAAAAGAAAAGGCTGAAGATTCAAGAGAATATTTTAATACTTTATACAATACAGTAAAAGATATTGCCCAAACAACACGTGGAATTAGAAATGAATTTTTAAAAGAAAGAGAAGTAAAAAATAAATGCTATGTAGTAGTAGCTGGAGACAGAGGACTTGCAGGTGGATACAATTCTAATGTATTAAAGGAATCTGTCTCTCATATGAAAGGTAAAAAGGAAACAGTGATTACTGTTGGAAAGAAAGCACATGAATTTTTTTCTAAAAGAAACTACAATATAGCAAAAGATATAAATAGTGTTGAAGCTTGTGGATATGAAGATGCGACAGAAATTTCACAAACTATTATTGACCTGTATAAAAAAGGTGAAGTAGATGAAGTTTATATTGCTTATACAAAATTTAAATCTGCTTTATCACAAGAAGTTGAAATTTTGAAATTGCTTCCATTAGTCTTTGAAAAAGATACAGACGAACAAGGAATGGCAGTAAAAGAAGAAAAACAAAATAGATCAAAAGTACAATATATACCATCAGCAGAAGCAGTTTTAAGTTATATTGTACCTCAGTTTATATCAGGTACAGTATATGGTGGAATTTTGGAATCTTTTGCATCAGAGCAAGGTGCTAGAAGAACTGCAATGGAATCAGCCACAGACAATGCGAATGAAATGCTATCTAATTTAGAGTTAAGTTATAACAGAGCAAGACAGTCAGCTGTAACTCAAGAAATAACAGAGATAGTTGGTGGAGTTGAAGCTCTAAAATAGGGAGGTTAGGAAATGGCAAATGTAGGTAAAGTAGTACAGATTGTAGGAGCTGTACTAGATGTTAAGTTTGATAGTGAACAAAGCCTACCTAACTTATTAAATGCGTTAGTAATAAAGTTAGGAGATAAAGAAATAGTTGCAGAAGTTGCTCAACATATAGGTGATGATACTGTAAGATGTATAGCTATGAGTGCAACAGACGGACTTGTAAGAGGTATGGAAGTTGTAGATACAGGAGGGCCAATAAGTGTTCCTGTTGGAGATGAAACTTTAGGTAGAATATTCAATGTTCTTGGAAAACCAGTTGATGGGAAACCAGCTCCAAAATCTGCACCTAAATTACCTATACATAGACCAGCACCGGCGTATGATGAACTAGAAACTACAGCAGAGATACTAGAAACTGGTATTAAGGTAGTTGACTTACTAGCTCCATATCTAAAAGGTGGAAAAATAGGTCTATTTGGAGGAGCAGGAGTAGGAAAGACAGTTCTAATACAAGAGCTTATAAACAATATTGCTAAGCAACATGGTGGTATTTCTGTATTTTCAGGAGTAGGAGAAAGAACAAGAGAAGGTAACGACCTTTATGGCGAAATGAGTGAGTCTGGAGTTATAAATAAAACAGCTCTAGTATTTGGTCAAATGAATGAACCACCTGGAGCGAGAATGAGAGTTGCTTTAACTGGACTTACAATGGCAGAACATTTTAGAGATGAGCAAGGACAAGACGTTTTACTTTTCGTTGATAATATATTCCGTTTCACACAAGCTGGTTCAGAAGTTTCAGCACTTCTAGGACGTATGCCATCAGCTGTTGGTTATCAGCCAACATTAGCTACTGAAATGGGTGCACTTCAAGAGAGAATAACATCAACTAAGAAAGGTTCAATAACATCTGTTCAAGCAGTATATGTACCAGCAGATGACTTAACTGACCCAGCACCAGCTACAACATTCTCTCACTTAGATGCAAAAACAGTTTTATCAAGACAAATATCATCACTGGGTATATATCCAGCAGTTGACCCTCTTGAATCTACATCAAGGATTCTTGACCCTAGTATAGTAGGAAAAGAACATTATGAAGTAGCTAGAGGTGTGCAATCAATACTTCAAAGATATAAAGAACTTCAAGATATAATTGCTATACTTGGTATGGATGAATTATCTGATGAAGATAAGTTAATAGTTGCACGTGCTAGAAAGATACAAAGATTCTTATCTCAATCATTCACAGTTGCTGAGCAATTTACAGGAAATCCAGGTCAATATGTTCCTGTTAAAGAGACTGTAAGAGGATTTAAAGAAATTCTTGAAGGGAAACATGATGACTTACCAGAGTCAGCATTCTTATTTGTAGGAACAATAGAAGACGCTGTTAGAAAAGCGAAGGGAAGTATGTAGTCATGGCCAGTGAATTTTCATTGAAAGTTGTAACTCCAAGTAATACTTTTTATGATGGAGATGTTGAAATGATAGTAGTTAGAACTACAAAAGGAGACAAAGGGGTGTTGAAAGGTCATATACCATTTGTTTCAGGTATACCTGTAGGAACTTTAAAGATAAAAAAAGAGGGAAGTTTTAAAGAGGCGAAAATAGCAGAAGGATTCATTAATGTAACTCAAGATAAAACTGTCATATTGACAGAATCTGCTGAGTGGATTTAATAAATTAATTTAGAGTATAAAAAGTCATTTTGACCAAAAAAAACTTTTGGGTAAAATGGCTTTTTTGCGTTTTGGTGTTAATAAAATAACGATAAAATTGTAAGTTTTTAGTGATAATAAATTCACAAAATGTTTAAATTTACTGCCAAATTATGTTGTAATTAATAAGATAAAGAAGATTTAGATAGCTTTTATGTAAGTGAAAAAGTCTTCATATAAGAAATACATATAAAATTTTTATAAAATTTAAAAAATTTGCTTAGTTGTGTAGTATAATAAATAATATAATAGATTTGTATATAATATTCATTACAAATAATTTTAAAAGTTACAGTTTTATTATAATGATTATTAAATTAAGATAAGTAACATAAACTAAATAATAATGTGTATTATCGATAGTAAATTTATAAATTCATTATTAATTATTGAAAGAAGTATTATAAATTTTCTGGAGGAACAATGAATATATTTGATATTGGCGTAGATATAATTGAAATTGATAGAATAAGAAAGGCTGTAGACAAAAATAATAGGTTTTTGGAGAAGATATTTACAGATAGAGAAATAGAGTATTTTAATTCTAAGAATTTTAAAGCAGAAAGTATAGCAGGTAATTTCGCAGCCAAGGAAGCTATAAGTAAATCTATAGGTACAGGAATTAGAGTGTTTAATTTTAAAGATATAGAAGTTCTCAGAAATGAAATGGGAAAACCAATAGTAAAAACTTATAATAATCTAGCAAAAATGTGCATAGATTATAATGTTTTAGAAATAAAAGTTTCAATATCACATTCAAAAGATTATGCTATAGCAAATGCGATAACCATAATTAAGGACTAAGGAGTGATTACATTATGATGGATAAAACAGCAAAAGAAATAATGACAACAGATGTAATAGTAGCAAAACAAGATGATAGTATAGCAGATGTAGCTAATATGCTAATTGCAGAAAAAATAGGAGGTCTGCCAGTTGTAGATTCAGAGAATAGAGTTGTTGGAATAATTTCTGAAACAGATATTCTTAAAAAAGAAAAATATATAGAAGCACCTCTCTATATAAATCTATTACAAGGATTGATTTTCTTAGATGACTTAAAAAAAGTTGAAAAAGATATAAAACAAGTAGCTGCTTATAAGGTTGGAGAACTTATGTCTAAAGATATAATAAAGGTTCATGAAGATGATAAGTTTGATGATGTAGCTAATGTAATGATTAAAAAATCAATAAACAGAGTTCCTGTAGTAGATGATGACAACAAACTTAAAGGTATAATTTGTAGATATGATATAATAAAAGCTTTATACAATGAATAAACTGAAGTAGGAGGTGTGATGTGAGAAAAAAGTGGACCATAGTATGTATTATGTTCTTGGCACTGGTTATAATTGTAATAGGATGCCAAAAACGACAGTCCACAAAAGAAGAAGTATACAAAGATTTTCAAAAGCAGATTTCTGATATGAATTATTACAGTTGTAAAGCTGAAGTAGAAGTAGTTGGAAATAAAAGTCCACACAATTATGTTTTAATTCATACTTATAAAAAAACCGATAACTATAAATTAGAAGTAATTTCCCCAAAACATTTAAAAGGGAAAAGTATAGAATATCAAGGTGATAAAATATTAGTTAAAAATCCAAAGATTAGTGATGTAGTGGAGTTACCTAATACAGGAAAAAATAATCAATATCTTTTTGTAGGAGACTTTATAAAAAACTATCTTCAAAATGAGGAGATGAAAGTAAAGTTATCGAAAGGACATTTGGTTTTAGAGACTTTTATTCCTGGGGATAATAAATATTTTAACAAGCAAGTATTATATGTAAATGCTGACACAAAAAATCCTGAAAAAATGGAAGTGTTAGATAAAGAGGGAGTGCCAAGATTTACAGTAAAATACAAAGATTTTGAATACAGAAACTAAGGGGGACTAAAGACATGCAAAAAATAACAGTGCCTACATGGGCAGAGATAAATCTAGATAACTTAAGATTTAACTTAAATAATATTAAAAATTTATTAGAAGAAGATATTAAGATTTGTGGAGTAATAAAAGCTGATGCATATGGACATGGTGCAGTAGAAGTTGCAAAATTGCTAGAAAAAGAAAAAGTAGATTACTTAGCAGTAGCAAGAACTGCTGAAGGAATTGAACTTAGACAAAATGGCATAACACTTCCTATTTTGAACTTGGGATATACTCCAGACGAAGCTTTTGAAGATTCTATAAAAAATAAAATAACTATGACAGTTTATTCTTTAGAAACAGCACAAAAGATAAATGAAATTGCAAAATCTTTAGGAGAAAAAGCCTGTGTTCATGTTAAAATAGACTCAGGGATGACTAGAATAGGTTTCCAACCTAATGAGGAGTCAGTACAGGAAATAATAGAATTAAATAAATTAGAATATATAGATTTAGAAGGTATGTTTACTCATTTTGCTACAGCTGATGAAGTAAGTAAAGAGTACACTTATAAACAAGCTAATAATTATAAATTTATGTCTGATAAATTAGATGAGGCTGGTGTAAAAATAGCTATAAAACATGTATCAAACAGTGCAGCTATTATGGATTGCCCTGATTTAAGATTAAATATGGTAAGAGCAGGAATAATATTATATGGTCATTATCCATCTGATGATGTATTTAAAGATAGATTAGAATTAAGACCAGCCATGAAATTAAAATCAAAAATCGGACATATAAAACAAGTTGAACCAGGTGTAGGAATAAGTTATGGACTAAAATACACAACTACAGGTAAAGAAACAATAGCTACAGTTCCAATAGGATACGCAGATGGATTTACTAGAATCCAAAAAAATCCAAAGGTTCTTATTAAGGGAGAAGTGTTTGATGTAGTTGGTAGAATATGTATGGATCAAATAATGGTTAGAATTGACAAAGATATAGACATAAAAGTTGGAGATGAGGTTATACTATTTGGAGAAGGCGAAGTTACAGCTGAGCGTATAGCTAAAGACTTAGGAACTATAAACTATGAAGTGTTATGTATGATATCAAGAAGAGTTGACCGTGTTTATATGGAAAATAATGAGCTTGTACAAATAAACAGTTATTTGCTAAAATAAAACCATGATATTATAATCTGGGAGGCGATTTTGTGTACGATAAGAGTAAAGAAAAAATAGAAGTTACTTTACCTGACTCTCTGATTTCTGAAGTTGATAGTATAGTTCAGATGGAGAACAGTAACAGAGAAGATTTTGCAAAAGCTGCTTTTCAGTTCTATATAACTCAGAAAAAGAAAATTCATATTAAAGAATCTATGAAAACGGGTTATAGAGAAATGGGTCAAATTAATCTGTCACTAGCTGAATTAGGTATGACAGTTGAAGAAGTATCTTCTGATGATAAAAATGAAGGGAAGATTGCCCAAGGTGAGTACTAATTGTGAAATAAAGCGTGGTGATTTATATTACGCTGATTTAAGTCCAGTTGTTGGTTCAGAGCAGGGAGGCGTTAGACCTGTTCTGATAATACAAAATGATGTAGGTAATAAATATAGTCCTACAGTTATAGTATCAGCTATAACATCTCAGATTAATAAAGCCAAATTACCTACTCATGTAGAGATAAGTTCCAATGAATATGGGCTTAATAAAGACTCAGTAATTCTTTTAGAGCAAATTAGAACTATCGATAAAAAGAGACTGAGGGAAAAAATTGGTTGTCTAGATGAAAATATGATGATAAAAGTAGATGATGGACTTCAAATAAGTTTAGGATTGTTTACTTTTTAAAGAGGGATTTGTCTTTTATTAGACAATCCCTTTTTTCTTTTAAATATCTCTTAAGGTTTAATTTTAATGTACTATGTTAATAAAATTAAAAATAACGCAAAAAAATAGCATAAAAGTGATATAATAATATGGAATTGATATAAAATTACGAACTCAAGGGAGGTAATTGCATGAGAGACCATAAAGGATTAAATGAGATTGCGCGTATCATAAGAAGAGATATAGTTTCAATGATACATAGAGCCAAATCTGGACATCCAGGAGGGTCATTATCAGTAGTTGAAATACTTACTGCGTTATACTTTGATGAAATGAATGTGGATTCTTCAAATCCTAAAATGGAGGATAGAGATAGATTTGTATTATCAAAAGGACATGCTGCACCAGCATTATATGCTACATTGGCTGAAAAAGGCTATTTTGATAAGGAAGAACTGAATGGATTAAGGAAGATAGGAAGGATGTTACAAGGTCATCCAGACATGAAAGGCACGCCAGGTGTGGAAATATCTACGGGTTCTTTAGGTCAAGGTTTTTCAGTTGCATGTGGTATGGCTATGGCATCAAAGTTGGATAATGCTCCGTGGAATGTGTATACTTTGCTTGGTGATGGTGAGGTTCAAGAAGGAATTGTTTGGGAAGCTGCTATGAGTGCTGCACATTATAAACTTGATAATTTAATTGCTTTTTTAGATAATAATGGACTTCAAATAGATGGAGATATAGAAAGCGTAATGAGTTTAGGTTCAATAGTTGATAAATTTAAAGCTTTTGGTTGGAATGTAATTGAGATAGATGGACATGATTTTGACCAAATATTTGCGGCTCTTGATATAGCTAAATCAACAGTTAAAAAACCTACAATGATAGTTGCAAAAACTATAAAAGGCAAAGGAATATCTTTTATGGAAAATCAAGCAGGATGGCATGGGACAGCTCCAAGTGATGAGGAGCTAGAAAAAGCCTTGCTTGAATTAGGAGGTGCTGACAATGAGTAAAATGGCGACGAGAGAAGCATATGGTAAAGCATTAGTAAAATTAGGTCAAATAAATGACAATGTTGTAGTATTAGATGCAGATTTATCAAAGTCTACAAAAACACATGATTTTTACAAGTCATTTCCAGATAGATTTTTTAATATGGGTATAGCTGAACAAAATTTAATAGGCGCTGCTTGTGGATTATCAACTGCTGGTAAAATACCTTTTGCAAGTACTTTTGCTATGTTTGCTACGGGAAGGGCTTTTGAGATTATAAGAAATTCAGTTTGTTATCCAAAGCTAAATGTAAAAATATGTGCTACTCATGCAGGTCTTACTGTTGGAGAGGATGGAGCATCTCATGAAAGTGTGGAAGATATTGCTATAATGAGAGCTATACCAAATATGACAGTTCTTGTTCCAGCTGATGGAGTTGAAACAGAAAAAATTATTTTTGAAATAGCTAAGTATAATGGACCTGTTTATGTTAGATTAGGGAGAAGTTCAGTACCAGTTTTATTTGATGAAGATTATAAATTTGAAATAGGAAAAGGTACAGTCTTAAGAGAAGGAAAGGATGTATCAATTATAGCTTGTGGAATTATGGTAAATGAAGCTCTATTAGCACAAGAAAAGTTGCAAGAAGAAGGTATAAGTGCTAGAGTTATAAACATGTCCTCGATAAAACCTATAGACAAAGATTTAATATTAGAATCAGCAAAAGAAACGAATGCTATTGTAACTGTAGAAGAACATAGCATAATTGGGGGATTAGGTTCTGCTGTAAGTGAGGTAGTAGGAGAGTCTTGTCCAACCATTGTAAAGAAAGTTGGAATTAAAGATACATTTGGAGAATCTGGTACTCCAAATGAATTGTTAAAAAAATATGAATTAACTTGTGATGACATAGTAAAGACTGTTAAAGAAGCTATTATTGCAAAAAGAATGTAAGAGATATAAATTATTCATGTTTGTTAATAATATAATATATTTAAAAGAGAGGTATAAAGTGTTATATTAATTTATATCTCTCTTTTTTTTATATGATATCAATATATCAAAAATGTAATAAAATATTCAAATTTTTACAAAAATAGAGAAAATATTCAAATATATATTGACTATTCAGAAAAATATGACTAATATATAATTTATAGAGAAACTAATTTTATATATAATGACTACTTAGATAAAAGAATCTAAAAAAATTATGAGAGGAGGAGTAGGGTATAAAATCAGATTATAAGTTTTAAGTTATTATACTAAAAAGCTATAAAACAGTTATCATGTATTTTATGTTAAAGGAAATTGTAGGTAGTTTATCGAATTGTTTAATCAGAAGAAAAAATTTCACATGGGGAGGTAACTGAGATATGTCAGAAAAAGTAAATGTTAAAACAGTCATCAGTTTCGCAGGTGCGTATGTAGCAACAGTAATCGGTTCTGGATTTGCAACAGGACAGGAAATAATGCAATTCTTCTCTTTTTATGGTTTTGCAGGTATTATTGGTGGGATAATTTCAATGGTATTATTCTCATGGATGGGTGCTTCAGTTATGTCAAAAGGTAAAGAGCTTCAACTTAAAGAACCTATCAAAATTTATCGTGTTTATTGTGGTAAGTATTTAGGAATATTCTTTGAATGGTTTGGACCTTTATTCTTATTTGGTGTTTTCGTAGTAATGATTTCAGGAGCAGGAGCAACTTTAACTGAATACTATGGATTAAATCCATTTGTAGGTAGAGTAGGTATGGCAGTAGTAGCATTATTAACTGTTTCACTAGGTCTTGATAAATTATCAAAGATACTAGGTGGAATAGGGCCTATAATAATAATCTTTACACTTTTAGTTGGTGGTATAAGTTTAGCTAAAAACATAGGTAATATAGGAGAAGCTGCACAAGTTCTTAGCACTGTAAAGATAGCTAAACCAGTTCCAAATGCCTATCTATCTGGTGTAATATATACTACTTATAACACAATTGTTGTTATGGCATTCTTAACTGGATTAGGAGCAAGTGCTGCTAACAAAAAAGAAGCTATTTGTGGTGGTATATTAGGTGGAGTAGCACTTATGGCTGCAGCTATAATGATGCACTTAGCTATTCTTTCTGATATAGGAAACTTATATTCAAAAGCAATACCATCATTATTCTTAGCAGATAAGATTTCACCAGTAATTGGAGTTTTATTCTCAATAATTCTTATATTAGGTATATATACAACAGCTGTACCTTTATTATGGTCAGTAACTAATAGATTTGTAGATGATAAACATCCTAAGTTTAAATTAATAACTTTAATAGCAGCTATATTAGGTCTTATAGGTGGCTTCCTACCATTTGATAAGCTGGTTGGTATTTTATATCCATATACTGGATATATGGGCGTCATAATACTGGTTTGTGTTCTTTATAGACAGATTACAAAAACATCTGGATATCAAGAAGGAATCAGTGACAAATAAGTATTTTTTAATATTGTAAACTCAAGAGCTATATGAAAACAATGAAAATGTTTTCATATAGCTCTTTTTATTTTTTAGCTCGTTTATTATGAAATAGAAAAAACATGTTTTTTAGTTACATTACATATATTTATAATTATGTATAAATATATACTAATCAATAATTTAGAGTCTAAGATAAGTTTATAAATCATATATTTAGAATATATGGGAGGAGTGATAAGATTGAATGTAAAGTTTAATATTAAAGGTATAATTTATGGAGTTATAGCTCTTGTATTCGTTATAGGGGGATTTATATTCATACCAAGTATGTTTGTAGAGAAATCTAAACCCATAGATTATACAGTATTACAAAGAAATTCAATACCAGAAAAGATATTAGATGTGATGGATAAGTATACAAATGAAGAAAGAGCATTAGCGGCTAAAATCGATAACAAAATATACATTATAGTGACTAGAGGAAATAATAAATATGGTATAGAAATGGACAAAATAGAAAGTGTGGTTGAGGAAGGAAAGGATGTTTTGAGAGTCAAGATAAAGTATAAAGATAAGGAAGATTCTTTTCCATACATAGTTGTTGAAACAAATATGAGTGAACTTCCAGATAGAATAGAATTAAATGCGACGAAATAAGAAGGTATTTTATAATTAAATAACTGCATATTGTACAATAAAGTCATGGTTTTTATTAATGTAAGTAAATTGTGTATGGTTCTTATTGTTGTAAAAGCCATGACTTAAAATGCTTATAAAGTAAGATATTAACAGTAGTATTTATTACTACATTAAATGGGGTCTGGAAATACTTAATATTCTAACTATTTGGAGTGATAATTCTAGTTTCAGTAACTATGTAGTCTAATTGTGCATCATGAGTTTCTTTTGGAATAGAATCGAATATCTGGAAGTCAAATGCTATGCCGATAGTTATAGCATCTTTTCTTAAGTTTTCTAAAAATCTATCATAAAATCCTCCACCATATCCTAATCTATAGCAATGTATATCATATGCTACAGCTGGTACAATTACAACATCTAAGGCCTTAATATCAATTGTAGGTGATTTTTCGTTAGGTTCTCTTATTCCATATGCTCCAATTCTCAATCCCTCTTTTAAATCTGTTATTTGAGTAGGGATTAATGTATGATTTTCTTTTATTGTGATGGGACTTGATACTATTTTCTTTAGAGACAAAAGTTTTTTGATTAAATTATCTGTTTGAACTTCATTGTTAAAATTTAGATAAAGCATTATATTAGTTGCATTTCTTATATCTTCCATTTGAAGTAATTTTTCAGTTATTAAATTTGAATTACTAAGTACAAAGTTTGCACTCTTATTTTTTCTTGATTCAATAACTTTTTTTCTAAATTCTTTTTTCATAAAATAATTCCTCCCTTAATATGTTATAATGTGTACAGCAATTGTATTTAATATAAATTTTAGTATAATTTATTGTAATAAAGCAATATATTTGGGTAAATGTAATAAAAATAACAGCTAGTCATATAATAATAATAGTTTATGTAAAAGGAGATGTATCTTGTGATTTCAAAGAAGAAAGCTATTTTTTTAGGGGTGATTTTAGTAATTATAACAGCTATGGTTACATCAGCATTTCAGTTGACATTGGGGAATAAAGTTGTAATATCGAAAGAACTCTATGAAGACTATAAAAAATATGATAAGTTGTTAGGACTAGAATCTATCATAAAACAAGATTTTTATAAAAAAGTATCAGATACTGATTTGGTAAATGGAGCATCAAAAGGTCTATTTCTAGGAACAAATGATAAGTATTCTGGTTATTATACTAAAGATGAAATGGAGAATCTAATTAATGATAGTGAAGGTTCTTATGTTGGTGTAGGTATGTATATAGGGGCATCAAAAGATGGTGGCTTAGTAGTAGTTCCCATGAAAGATTCTCCAGCAGAGAAAGCAGGTGTAAAATCAGGGGATAAATTAGTAAAAGTCAATGGAAAATCTGTCTCATATAAAAATTCAGATGAAGCTGTTCGTATGATGAAGGGTAAAAAAGGGAAAATAGTTGAACTGACTATATTAAGAGAAGATAAACAATTGAACTTTAAAGTAAAAACAGACCAGATAATTGAGAAGAGTATAGAAAGTAAAGTAATTGATAATGATTTAGGATATATAGAAATTACCCAATTTATATCAAGTACATATACTGACTTTGATAAAGCTTTAAAAGAATTAAAAGCAAAAAATATCAAGGGATTAGTAATAGACCTTAGAAATAATCCTGGTGGAATGCTAGATATATGTAAAGAAGTTGCTGATGAGTTAATTGGTGAAGGAACTATAGTATATACAAAAGATAATAAGGGAAATACTGAGTACTTGAAATCTGATAAAGAAAAATTGGGACTTCCAATAGTAGTGTTAACTAATGGAGAAAGTGCTTCTGCTGCTGAAATATTAACAGCTGCAATCGTTGATAATAAAGAAGGTATTTCTGTAGGGACTACAACTTTTGGTAAAGGGTTGGTACAATCAGTTGTAAGATTGAAGGATGGAACAGGATACAAGCTAACTACTGCTCAATATTTTACACCTAATGGGGATTATATCAATGAAAAAGGTATAAAGCCTACTATTGAAGAGAAAGATGAAAATAAACAGTTAGATGTAGCAACTAAGTGGCTTAGAGAACAGATTGATAAATAAAATTTAATTTTTATAAATTTATATTGTAAAATAAAGAACCTTAATAAAAGGAGTGTCTCAAAATTAACTTTTTAGGGTCTTTAAAATAAAGTGTGTATTCTTCTAAAAAGTAGTGATAATTGAAATATTAAATATCACTATATAAAGGAAGGTGCACACTTTTTATGCTTAATAAAAACAAAATATTAAAAAACTTATTGAAGAATATGATGTTAAAACAACTACAGATATTCAAGATATGCGAAAAGATTTATTTGCAAGTACAATTCATCAAATGTTAGAAGTATAGCTTGATGACCATTTAGGTTATGATAGATATGACAATAAGAATAAAAATACTAAAAACTCTAGAAAGGGATATAGAAATAAAAATATTAAATCAGATTTTGGAGAAATAACTTTAAATATTCCAAGAGACCGAAATGGAGATTTTGAATTAAAGGTAATTAGAAATTATGAAAATGATATATCTCATTCTCTAATAGATAAAATTACTGATAGAGTTATACCTTTAGCTCATTTAAGTATTTATTTTGAAGAAAAAATTTAAAATCTAAGTTAATAAAGAAATATTTCAAAAAAATTAAGAAATTTTCTTAAAGGAGTAATAATTTTTGCAAAAATAAAAAAACATCAAAGTAAGGCTATGATTTTTAAAGGCATAGCCTTACTTTGATGTTTAATTATTACTTAAAGAATAAATTTTTATTTGTAGTGAAAACTCCGTAGATTCTATTAACATGTATACAGCAGGTTTTTGCTTTAATTTATTTAGAGTCACGCAATATCTATATCATGGGTACCACCATAGTTGTATAGGAAGTTATTTCACCGAATCCTTTTCTTACTTTATCGTATATTATATTGTTGTATTATTCTTAACATTAGTCTAAAGTACTTTCTATAATTTACTAAATTCAGTTTGCAAGTTATTGGCTTGTTCTTTAAGGACTTTAATTAAATATTCTTCTCCTTTGTGCATTAATCGATTGCTAGGACCAGTAATACTAATAGCACATATTAAATCATTATTGCAATCAAAAATAGGAACTGCATAACAAGACAATCCATATTCATACTCTTCATTGTCTATTGATAAATTTAGTTCCAGTATTCTTTTTTTAGCTAACAGAAACTCGTTATACTCTGTGATTGTATTTACAGTACGCTTTTCTAAGTTATTAAAGTAATCTTGAAGAAATTCTTCGGATTCTTGACTTAGGAATAATTTCCCCATTCCTGAACAATACAAAGGACTAACAGGTATAAGGGTTGTTTGTAATTGATAAAACTCTCCTTCTATTGATTTTACAATAATAACTTCATTTTGATAACGGATACCTAGATTTACGGATTCTCCAGTTTCTTTGCTGATTTTTTGCAAATAGGGTTCTGCTACAGAAATTAATTTATTTTCTTGGCTTGTTCCCTTCGCATAAGATAATAAACGATAATCAAGAGTATAGTCGCTGTTTTCTAATTGCTTTATAACATGAATCTCTTCAAGTGTTTTAACTATACGAAAGACATTAGTCTTAGGAATAGATAATATTTCTGAAATTTTAGCAATACCTATACTTCCTTTTTCATTAATAACATCAATTATTCTAAAACTATCAACTATGTTCTTGATAATAGGACTCTTCTTCTCCATAATTGCCCACCACCTTTCTTTTAAATTCTAAGTCTAATTAGTTAAAATGGCAAGACGTATTTTCAAACTTCATATATGTAAAGCTCACTAATTATTAGTATTTTTTCACTAATTTTAGTTGTTTCTTTATAAAAAAGAGATAAAAACAAAAAAACTTTGTTATTTATTATTAAAGGTATTGACTATATGATTTTATAATAGTATTATAATTTTGGAACGTGTTCCGAAATTATAAAAGGGGGTAATAAAATGAAAGTTAGTATTATTGGTGCAGGTGCTGTAGGTGCTACAACTGCTTTTACACTTGCTAAAACAAGTTTTGTAGATGAAATTGCAATTGTTGATATTGATCAAAACCGTGCAAAAGGAAATGCATTAGATATTCTTCATGGATTATCTTTAATGCATGAAACAAGAATTGTTTCAGGTGATTATGATTGTGCAATTAACTCTGATGTTATTGTAATTACTGTAGGAGTACCTGAAAAAGTTGGCGAATCACGTTTGGTTCCATTACAAAAAAATGTAAAGATACTTCAGGATATTATACCAAAGATCACAAGTACGAGTCCTAACGGATTATTATTGGTTGTAAGTAACCCAGTCGACATCATAAGTTACTTTTCTCAAAAAATTTCAGGGTGGGAAGCAAAACGTGTTATTGGTTTAGGTACAACCCTTGATTCCGCTCGTTTAAATTATTTAATCGCTCGTGATTTAAAAATTTCACAAACTGATATTCAAGGTTTAGTAATTGGTGAACATGGTGACTCTCAAGTTGTTGCTTGGAGTCAAACAAGTGTTAAAGGAACACCTTTCTTGGATTATGTTAAATCTAATAACATCTCGTTACAAGAAGATTACTGTAATAATTTGGCTCAAGAAGTTAAAGATACTGCGTTTGATGTATGGGATATGAAAGGACCAAATTGTTACTGTGTTGCCTTGGCAATTGAGCGTGTAATTAAAGCAATCGCTCGTAATGAGCATGCAATTTTACCAGTTAGTCAGCCAGCTGATTCAGAAATGTATATCAGCCAGCCTCATATAATTGGACGTGATGGTGTACAAAGAAGAGTTATCTTATCTTATGATACTCAAGAGTTAAATGCATTTGATACGTCTTATCAATCATTGCAAGATATTGTTAAACAAATTGAAATTTAATTAAGGGAGAAGGATTTCATGAATATTAGTCAAACAAAGGGTTTCTTTAAGTTCCTTATCTTAACTTTACTAGGTATTGTATTTTTATTGATTCCATTTCGGTTCGAAAATGGCATGGATACAATATTATTTCACTATCTAAAATTATTTATTTCAGAAAATCATGCTGTTATTCAAACAATTGTAGTCTTGTTGGTTTGTCTTAGTGCAACCTTATCTCTTATAGATCAATTGTTACCAAATACGATTTTACGTAAACAAAGATTACTTAAGAAACTGTTCTCAACGACACCTTTCTATGTATTTAATAGAATCATGGGTGTAATTATTGCTATGCTTTGTTATTTACAAATAGGTCCTAAATTCATCATTTCAATCGATACTGGTGGCGCAATGCTTGATTTAGGAACACAACTTTCTGTACTTGTACCATTGATGCTACTATTTCAAACACTTATTTTAGAGTTTGGTGCTATGGAGTTTTTAGGACAATTGATAGGGTTTATTGCAAAACCATTATTTAAACTTTCAGAAATTTGTGCTGTGAATATAATCAGTGCCTGGGTTGGTCCTGGTAATGCTGCAATTATTGGTACTAAAGAACTTTTTGAAAAGGGATACTTTACAGTAAAGGAATCCGCTGTTATCGGAAGTCAGTTTTCCATCTCAAGTATTGGTTGGGTTGTACTGGTTTGTTAAGTTTTAGACACAATGGATCATTTTGCTTTAATATTCTTAGGAATAACTCTGATAGGTATAATCTTAGCTTTCATAAATGTAAGAATCCCACCTATTTCTAATTATCCTGATACTTATGTTGATGGTTCAACAACTTCTAAAATTGTCTCTAGCACACAAGGGACACGACTGCAACGTGCTATTATACAATCAAGTATGCGTGCAAACCAAGTTACTTTAAAAAATTTTACAAGTAAGATTGATAATATGAGCTTCTATGTTTTATGGCTAACACCTATTATTATTTTCTGGGGGGCATTAGCACTTATTGTTTCATTGTATACTCCTCTATTAACTTGGGTATCTTATCCAATAGAATTAGTATTGAAGTTAGCAAATATCTCTGAACCAGCAATTACTGCTAGCGCAATTATGTCAGGATTTGCGGATAACTATTTACCAGTTATCTTGGGCAAAGGATTAGAATCCATTGAAAGCAAAACAATCATTACTATGATGAGCATCCTACAGCTTATCTTTATGTCAGAAATCGCAACATTACTTCAGTCATGTAAAGTTGTAAAAAGTTTTAAAGATATTATTATTATATTTTTACAAAGAACTATTATCGCCCTACCATTTGTAATTATATTTACAAAGCTTATTCTATAAGATTTAAAGGTTTTAAAGTGCTTGAATGATTATTCTTTAATAGTCTTTCTTTTCATAATTTAGATTGATGAACATTCCTTGAAATATCTTTTGTATAAGGGAGTTTGCTAAAATATATTGTTAATTTTTTAATATTTATTTAATTTCTTATTTAAAGAAATTTTGAAGTCATCACTTCAAATAGTTATATTGAATATTCTATTTATTTTTGTGATTTTCAAACTATCATTATGTAAAGCATTATATAGCCAACCTGGATATCTAATTGAATTTGTTAAAAATTAAATTTATAAAGATAAAATATGTGAATTATATTAAAAATATACATAAGTAGAAGATATAGGGTTGGTAATTCTAATATTACAAGCCCTATTTTATATTATTTATGGAGTCTTTAAAATAAAGTGTGTATTCTTCTAAAAAGTAGTGATAATTGAAATATTAAATATCACTATATAAAGGAAGGTTCCTACTTTTAGTTTATGAGGCACTCTTTTTGTATGAAATCAAATGTATTTTCATCATTTTAACAATGAAAAAGAGGCTTATCTCTATTTTTAGGAAGCCTCTATAACTTTATATTGAATCTATTTATTAACTTTGTACATACATATACCACTTATATAAGTTTCGTATATATTAAAGTCCTTATCTGTTACTATAAAATCTGCCTCCATACCTTGATGTATGGAGCCACAAACATTATCAATATTACAACTTAAAGCAGGGATATATGTAGCCATTTTTATTGCATCTTCTAAAGTGGCTATGTTCCAATCAACTATATTTCTCACAGCCTTGTCCATAGTTAATACACTTCCAGCTAAACTCCCACTATTTAATCTTGCAACACTATTTTTTACATTTACATTAAACTTACCAAGAGTATATTTTCCATCCTCCATAGCACCAGCTCTCATACAATCTGTAATTAAAGCTATGTTATTACTAGACTTAGCATCCATCATTATTTTAACAGCTATTGGGCTTACATGATGACCATCACAAATTAATTCAGCATAAGTATCTTTTAGTACCATAGCAGCCCCAACCATTCCAGGTTCTCTATGATTTAAAGGACTCATCCCATTATATGTATGTACAAACACTTTAGCACCTGAATTAACGACTTGTTTAACTTGCTCAAATGTAGCTGAACTATGACCAAGAGAAACTGATATATTATTTTTAGTTGCATATCTTGTTAATTCTATTGAACCTTTACGTTCTGGAGCAATTGCTATTTTTCTTATTAAATTTTTCGATTTTTTTTGCCATAATTTTAATATATTGATGTCAGGGTTTTTAAAATATTTTTCATTTTGAGCGCCCTTATATTTTTCTGTAAAAAATGGACCTTCTAAATAAATCCCTTGTATTTTTGCACCCTCAACTCGATTGAAGCTATTGCTTATATTTTCTACAGAATCACTTAGTGTATCTACAGAATCAGTTAAAGTTGTAGGTAGGAAAGATGTTACTCCATATTTTAATAAGCCTTTTGAAATTGTGTTTATTGCTTCAAATGTATTGTCCATGACATCTGCACCTAAAAGACCGTGAATGTGAGTATCAACTAAGCCAGGAGCAATATATTTACCTGAAAAATCTATAACATTATCAGTAACATTAGGTCTTTCTTGTTGAAATTCACCGAATTTGCCATTAATTATACTAAGGTAACCTTTTTCTTTGATTCCATGTTTCATAAAAAATTTATCTGCATAAATAAAACTTTTCAAAATAACCTCCTTATAATTATACTATCATTGTGGCATTGACGCTTATAATATCATTCTGTTTTCTTGAAAGTTATTTAACTTACTATCTTACATGTCTTACTCTATATACAAATTTATCGCTTCTAGCGACACTCAAAGTAAATTCAATAACTATATTGTCATCATTATATGTGGTACGAAGTAATTTCAGACAAGGTGAATCTCCTGGTACTTCCAATAACTTAGCTTCCTTATCAGAGATTATTCCAGCTGAAAATTCTTCATCAGCAACTTTAATAATCTCGCCATAATCTTCTCTAAATATTTCATATAAAGGTTTTTGTTCGATTTTTTCTTTTGTCAATCCTATAAATTCTTTCATAGGAAGATATGTTCTTTCAAGCATCATAGGAAGGTCATCAGCAAGTCTTAAACGCATTATTTTTATCATTTTTTCACCAGGAGTTATACCTAATTTTTCAGAGAAATACTTTGTACTTTCTACTACCTCAAATGATAATACCTTTGTACCTGGCTTTTTTCCTTGTGTTCTCATATAATCTGTAAAGCTATAACTTTCCATTAAGTTTTGAGAATTTTGACTTAGTGCAGCAACAAAAGTTCCTTTTCCATGTCTTTTGTATATATATCCCATATGCTCTAACTCAGCCATAGCTAGTCTAACTGTGGTTCTACTTACTCCATATTCATCACAAATTTTTCTTTCGGAAAGCATTCTATCGTTTGGTTCCATCTCATTTTCAATCTTAGTTCTTAATATCTCAACAAGCTGGTCATATATTGGTCTTTTATCATTTCTTTTTATCATAAAAATATAGTCCTTTCTAAGTGGTTATTACCACAATTTGATTATAGAATATAGAATTATTTATGTCAATGAATAAAGTTTAATCAAAATTCAATAAGTAAGGCTATTAATTTATTATAAAATTATGGTACATTGACAAAACAAGTAAAATAATTTATATTCAAATTGGTAATAACCACTTTGGATATATTATATGAGGTATTTTTTATTTTACAGATTAATTTATTGTTTAGAAAAGTAAAAATTAATAATGAGGAGAATCTAGTATGATTACAGTAATAACATTCAACCCATCTATAGATAGAATGTATAGAGTGAATAATATAAACATAGGTGAGGTGCAAAGGGTAGTAAGTAAGAATGCAACTGCTGGAGGTAAAGGATTAAACGTAGCTAAGGTATGTAAAATTTTAAAAGAAAATCCTTTAGCTATGGGATTTCTAGGCGGATTTAATGGAGAATTTATAAAAAATGAACTTAGAAAACTAGATATACAAAATAAATTTACAAAAATAGAGCAGGAAACTAGAAATTGCTTAAACATAATTGAGGACAATAAAGTTAGTACAGAATTTTTAGAAAAAGGACCAATAGTAGAAAAAAGCGATTTAGAGAGATTTGAAAATGATATAGAGGAAGTACTAAAAAATACTAAAATACTGGTAGCTTCTGGTAGTTATTGTGAGAATATGCCGATAGACTATTATGAAAAGATAGGAAATATATGTAGAGCAAATAATATAAAGTTTATATTAGATACATCAGGAGAAGCATTAAAAATAGCTTTAAAATCAAAACCATATTTAATAAAGCCAAATATAGATGAAATAAGACATTTATTAGGAATGAATATAGAATCAAGAGAAGAAATTATCTTGTCAGGAAAAAAACTTATTGAAATGGGTGCAGAGAATGTATGTATATCTTTAGGAAAAGATGGTATGGTGTATTTAAACGAAGATAATGTATATGATGTAAAAGTACCAGTTGTAAAGTGTATAAATACTGTAGGTAGTGGAGATAGCACAGTGGCTGGATTTAGTGTAGGTATTTTAAGGGGTTATAAAATAGAAAATTTACTTAAATTTGCAAATGCTTGTGGTATAAGTAATGCTTTAAATATGGAAACTGGATTTGTAGATTTGGTAGAAATTGATAAATATCAAGATTTAGTTGAAGTAAAAAAGTTAAGTTAAATACATTTAATGGGAATATAATAAATTTAATGTTGTTGTAATAGATTTTAATTTTAATATAAAAGATATAGTCTTATATAAAAATAGGTTAGAAAAATTCATTTTTAACCTATTTTTATAATAAATATCTATTTTACTGAATTTATAATTTTCTCTAGTAATCTTTGAGCCTTGATACACTCTTCTCCATTAATAGCTGGTTTTATATTATTTTCTATACAATCAATAAAATGATTTGATATATCCTCAAAACCCTTTTGTTTTAATATGTTTACCCATGCACCACTTTGCTTTAAAGTTAGGTTTCCACCTTCTTCTATTTCCAGTACATTAAGATTCTTAACTCTTTGAATATTACCCTTTGAAAGAATTTCAACTTGTTCTAACTTTGTTCCAGAATCTCTATGCATAGAGGTGTTTATAGAGAAATTTTTACCTTTAAGTTTATGACTTACAAATATAAGATTCTTATTGTCTGTTAAAAATAAATCCTCTCCACTAATTTCAACATCTTCATTTGCTAACCATAAAGCAGTGTCAATAACATGTATATAGTCATCTATAAGAGTACTGTCGAATTTAACATTTCTTAAGGAATTTAATCCATGTTTACATATATTGATAGATACAATTTCTGTAGCATTATTTTTAATTTCTTTGTACATAGGACAGAATCTACGGTTGAATCCAACCATTAAATTTAAGTTTTTTTTCGTACTTAATTCGATAAGTTCTTCTCCTTGACTTACTGTTGAAGCAAGAGGTTTGTCTACATATACATGAACACCTAAATTTAATAATATTTTTATAATTTCGTAGTGTGTTTCTGTAGAGCTATGTAGAAAAATACAATCACATTTTTTAGCTAGGGATTCAATAGAATCGAATGGCATGATTCTATAATCACTACAGACTTTTTCCCTTTTAACTTTATTTGGAGTAAAAGCTCCTACAAACTCAAATCTCTCAGACTTAGTTAATATAGGTAAATATGCCTTTTGAGCTATGGAGCCAAGACCTATCATTCCCATTTTTATATTTTTCATAATACTTTCTCCTAAGGTTTTTATATTTACAGAATTGATTATAATTCAGACACATAAATTTGTAAACTTTGTATTAAAAAATAAATTTAAAGCTTATATAAGTAAATTAGCGAAATAAGAAATATTGATAAAGTAATTTTGTAGGATATCCATAAAATTGATTGATATAAATATTTTATGTATTGACAAAAAATTCAAATTAATTTATATTTGGATTAGTGGTAATTACCACTTTGGTCTGAACAAGTTTTTATCGTAAAATAAAAATACTAAAGTATATAGAGTATGATTTTATTAAATTTTTAAAGATAAACTATAAAATTAATTAAAATCTATAGTGTATATTTTATAGTGAGTTTAAGTAGTACTAAAAAATCTAAGCAAAAAATTATAAAAGAGTATATTTTTTTATAGTTTAAAGTGGTTATAACCTCATTACCAAATGTAAACGTTACAAGTATGAAAGGAGAATGAAAATGTTTAAATTAGAAGAACAAAAACTAAAAGATTTAGGTGCAATAATAACAACTAATGAAATAAAACAACAGCCTGAATTATGGTTAGAAACTTATGAAATATATAAATCTAACAAAGAAAAATTAAGTAGATTCATAGATACAATAAGTAATAATCATGGGCAGTTTAGAGTTATATTTACAGGTGCTGGAACTTCAGCTTACATAGGAAATTCAATACTTCCTTACCTTAAAAATAAAAATGACATAAGAAAATACATATTTGAAGCAATACCTACTACGGATATAGTTTCAAACCCATATGATTACTTAAAAAAAGATATACCAACATTATTAATTTCATTTGCAAGAAGTGGAAATAGTCCTGAAAGTTTGGCTGCTTTAAATTTAGGGAATAAGATTGTAGATAATTTTTATCATTTAGCTATAACTTGTAATCCAGAAGGAGAACTGGCTAAGATGACTAAAAACGACGAAAATAATTACTTGTTATTAATGCCATCAAAATCAAATGATGAAGGCTTTGCCATGACAGGAAGTTTTTCGTGTATGATGTTATCTGCTATGTTAATATTCGATAGTTTAGAAGATGATGTAGAAAAGTCATATATAAATGCAATAATTGAAATGGGAAGAAATGTTATAGATAGAAAAGATGAAATACATGAGTTAATAAATAAAGATTTTGATAGAGTTGTATATTTAGGTTCAGGAGGATTAGGTGGTTTGACACAAGAAGCACAACTAAAACTTTTAGAACTTACAGCCGGAAAAATATCTACAGTGTATGATTCTCCTATGGGGTTTAGACACGGACCAAAATCATTTATTGATGAAAATACACTTGTATTTGAATTTGTATCTAACTGTTTATATACAAGAAAATATGATTTAGATGTTTTAGAGGAGATAAAAAGGGATAAAATTGCTAAATTCACTTGTGCAGTGTCAGTAGAAAATGAAAATAACTTCTCAGGAACAAAGTTTGAGTTTAAAGAAAAGTATAATAAATTACCAGATGTGTATCTTGCAATGCCATACATATTGTTTGCACAAACTATAGCATTGTTTGTATCGGTAAAGGTTGGAAATAAGCCAGATACTCCATCAGCTACAGGAACAGTAAATCGAGTAGTAAAAGGTGTAACAATATATGAATATTAAAAGATAAGATTAAAATATTATAACTAAATAATTTGGGAGGGTATCAATGTGGCATTAGTAACAACAACATCAATGCTTAAAAAGGCACAAGATGAAGGGTATGCAGTAGGAGCATTTAATGTAGAAAATATGGAAATGGTAATTGCTGTTATAGAAGCTGCTGAGGAGTTAAATTCTCCAGTAATATTACAAACTACTCCATCTACTGTAAAATATGCAGGTCTTGATTATTATCTAGCAAATGCAAAGGTTGCTGCAGAAAGAGTAAATATACCTGTAGCAATGCATCTGGACCATGGTTCAAGTTTTGACCTTGCAATGAAAGCTTTAAGAAGTGGATATACATCAATAATGATAGATGGTTCTCATGAAAGCTTTGAAAATAATATATCTATATCTAAATCAGTAGTAAAAGCATGTAGTCCTTCTCTTATACCAGTGGAAGCAGAACTTGGGAAAGTTGGTGGAAAAGAAGATGATTTAGATGGCGGGAATAGTAATGATTATACAAATCCAAAAGAGGCAAAAGAGTTTGTCGATAGAACAGGAATATCTTCATTGGCTATTGCTATAGGTACTGCACATGGATTGTATAAGGGTGAACCTAAAATAGATTTAGATAGGTTATCAGAAATTAAAAATGTAGTTTCAATACCTTTAGTATTGCATGGAGGTTCAGGAATACATGATGATATTATAAAAGAAGCTATAAAAAGAGGTATTGCAAAAGTTAACTATGCAACTGAATTAAGAATTGCATATAGTAAAGGGGTTAAAAAAGTTTTAGATGAAGATTCTGAGGTTATAGACCCTAAAAAGTATGGATTAGCAGGGCTTCAATCAGTAAAGGATTTTGTGAAAGAAAAGATTAAAGTGTGTGGGTCTGTAAATAGAGTATAAAAATAAAATATCCTAAATTTATTTTAGATAAGTTTAGGATATTTGTTATATGAAAAATTTATATTAATTATATGTAAATGGTGTATTTTTTTCATTTAATTGATGAAAAATATCAGCTTTTATTGGTAAAGTATTACATATATAATTAAAATATACTAAAAATTGAACTATATATTTTATTATTATAAAATATTTATATTAAATTGTGGAATTAAAATATACTAGGATATAAAATTCTTAAATAAAAAGAAAAGATTGTTTTTATAAAAAATATTTTTTATACCACTTTAAAAAACACAATAATAACACTGAGGGAGGTGGGGATATGAGAGAACGCATTATTCTTGAAACATTAAAAAATAGTAGTGGTTATCTAAACATAGATTATTTTGCAGATAAGTTGGGGGTATCTACTCGAACTATCAGAAATGAAATAAAAAAGATAGAAACTATAAAAGAATGTAATGGTTTTAAATTAGAATATAAGTCTAAATTAGGATATATTCTAAATATTAAAGACCAAGATAAATTCGAGCATTATCTAAGAAACTTACCCTCAGATTTAGTTGAAAATCCAGAACAACGGTTGGAGTCTATAATAGTAGAGCTTTTAGTAAATGAAGGTTATAAAACTATAGAACAGTTAAGTAAAAAATTTCTAGTAAGTTCATCCCAAATAAAAAATGATTTAAAAAAGATAGATGAAAAGATAAAGGATACAGAATTAAAACTAGAGCGAAAGGCTCATTATGGAATTAAAATAGAAGGTTCTATAAAAGAAATTCAAAGTATATTGGTGGATAGTTATTTTAGAGGGAATAGAAATATAACAGAGTACAGGAATAAGTTTATAGATAATTTAAAATTAGCTAATATTAGAAGTACAATAAAAAATGTACTTAATGAACATGATTTAGAAGCAAATTTAACAGAACTTGAGGAAATATTAGCACAAATTATTATATTGTATATAAGAGTTAGTATGAGAGTAGTGGGAAATGCTAGCGATTTAAAATTATATACAGAAGATTTAATTATAGATAAATTATTAGATAAAATTTTTAGAGATAAAAAATATAACCTTAATTATGATGAAAAGTATTATTTAAAGGAGCTTATAAAACTAAAGACTAAAGATAAGAAAGCCACTATAAAGAATATTGATAAGAATAAACTTCAAGATATTATGTTCGAATTTTTTAGAGAGATAGATAAAAAATATAACTCTAATTTTTTAGAAGATAAAGAGTTTTTTAACTTATTTTACTTACATATTGCATGTTTAATAGAACGTATAAAGAAGAACCACAAGATAATAAATCCTTTTTCAGTTAAAATAAGTCAACAGTATCCAACTGTTTTTAACTTATCTATTCAATTTTCAAAAATCATAGAAAATGAGTATCATATAAAAATAAGTCAAGATGAAATAGGGTTTATAGCTACTCACATTGCTGTTCCTTTTGAAAAGAGAGAAGAAGCTAATTTTAATAAAAAATATAAAATAGCAATAATATGCTCTTCTGGTGGAGGTAGTGCATTTTTGATAAATTTAAGACTTAAAGAAATTTTTCCAAATGCTGAGATAAGAAATTTTTCATTACTAGAAGAAAAAGCTGTAATAGAATTTGCACCAGATTTGATTTTTTCAATAACAAATCTTTTATTTGAAATAAATGCTCCAGTTATACTTATAAATGAAATTTTAGACGAATTGGATTATTTAGATATTAAAGAAAGTGTTAGATTTGCAGACCATATAGGAAATATATCAAGCCCAAAACAATATATATTAGGTCTATTTGATAAGAATCACTTTAGGTGTATAAAAGATAAAGCTAAGTATAAGGATATCCTTGATAGTATGTCAAAATGTATAGTTGACGAGGGAGCTTGTTCTCCAACCTATCCCAAAGATGTATGGGAAAGAGAAAGCTATTTGAGTACTATTTATACAAATGGGGTGGCTATACCTCATCCAATCGAGATGACAGGAAACAAAAATATAATATCAGTAGCTTTGATACAAACTGATATTATTTATGAAAATAGGGTGCCTAAAATTATTTTCATGATTTCATTAATAAAGGGAAATTTAGAACTTCATAAGCAAATATCTAAATATTTAAGTAAGATTATGGCAAATAAGGATATGGTAGACATGCTAAATAAGTCACAATCTTATGAAGAGTTTATGTATAAGTTAAAAATCTATCTGGGAGGTTAGACATGAATATAGAGTTTTTTAAGAGGTTGTCAGAAGCAGATGGTATAGCATCTAATGAAGAAGAGGTTAGACATGTTTTATTGGAAGAACTAAAAGCTTATAGTGATAAAATTATCTGTGATGGGCTAGGGAGTATCATCTTTTCTAAAATAAAAGATGAGAGTGCACCAAACGTAATGATTTGTGCTCATATGGATGAAGTTGGATTTATGGTGAGAAGTATAGACAAACTTGGTATGATTCACTTAATAACAATAGGAGGAGTAAAACCTCTTGCACAGTTTGTACAAAAAGTTAGAATTACAACAAAAGAAGGGAAGAAAATCCCCGCTGTCATAAATGCTACATATAATAATGGTAAGGCTGAAAATATATATGCAGATATTGGAGCATATACAGAAGAAGATGTATATAACCTAGGGATTAATGTTGGGGATATGGTAACATATACAACAAGCTTTGAGGAATTTACTTTACCAGACCGATTAGTGGGAAAGGCTTTTGATGATAGGATAGGATGTTTTGTGATGGGAGAAGTTTTAAAAGAACTTAGGAAAGAAAATCTAAATTGTAATATTCACTTTGCGGCTACAAGTAGTGAAGAGGTTGGAATAAGGGGAGCAAAGACATCAACACAGCTAATAAATCCAGATATAGTATTTGTAATAGATGTAGCATGTGCTAAAAATGAGTTTGTGAGAGACTATACAAATCAGAAACAAATTGATAAAGGTGTAATGCTAATGCATAGAGATAGGACTCTAGTCCCTAGTAGAAAAATGATAGATTATGTAATGGAAATTGCTGATAAAAATAATATACCACTTCAACATGATATGTTTGAATCAGGTGGGACTGATGGAGGAGAAGCACATCTCGTAAATGAAGGGAAACCTTGTGTAGTAACTTGTGTACCAGTTAGATATGGTCATTGTGCATTTTCAATAGTAAGTAATAAAGATTTGGAGAACATTATAAGATTGTATACACAGTTAATTTTAAATTTTGATGAAGAACAATATAAACATATAAGAAATTTTATCTAAAGGAGAATAAGAAAATGTCAACAGAAGTACAAATAATGGAACTTATATCAACTGCAGGAGAGAGTAAATCGAAAGCTTTTGAGGCTTTAAAAAAAGTGAAGTCAAAAGATTTTAAAGGAGCAAAATTGTTAATAGAGGAAGCTCGTAAAATAGATATTGAAGCTCACAGGATACAAACAGAATTAATAACTCAAGATTTAAATGAAGATGTTGAAAGTCCAGCAATGAGTCTTTTAATGGTACATGCTCAAGACCACTATATGACTTCTCAGCTAGCAAAAGACTTGATAGAGGCTTTGATATATTGTCTCGATAAGTAATTGTAATGTAGAAATAGATTATTTATGTAAAAATTCTTTTAAAAGTTTAGATGCTTTTAAGAGATAATAAAAATACAAACTTTAGGAGGAATTATTATGAAAATATTATTATGTTGTGCAGGTGGATTTTCTACTAATATGTTAATGCAAAATATGAAAAAGGTGGTAAAAGAGAGTGCTAAACTCAATGAAAAAGATTTTGAGTTTACAGCTATACCAGCAGATTCAATAGAAAGTGAAGTTGATGATTGGGATATAGTACTTATAGGTCCTCAAATAGCTCACAAAATAGACTTCTTAAAAGGAATATTAGAGCCAAAAAATAAGCCTTTTGCAGTAATAGATAAAGATGTATATGGAAAAATGGATGGAGCTACAGTTATGAAGTTGGCATTAATAACTTATAAGAAACATCAATTAGCTCAAGGATAATAAAAATAATGAGGGAAAAGGGAGATTAGATATGTTTTCAAAATTTGAAGCATTTATGAATAGAGTATTTATGCCTTTAGCTCATAAGGTTGACAATCAACGTCACCTTGGTTCTATAAAGGCTGGTATGGTTGCTATGACACCATTCACAATATTAGGAAGTATATTTGCAATACTTCCAGCACTTCCAAATATGCTTGGAGAAAATAATCCAATAAGCAAATTCATACTTAACAATTCAGCAATATTGGATTTACCAGTAAGTCTTTCCATAGGTTTAATAGGATTATATGCTTGTATGTGTATTGCTTTTAATCTGGGGAACTACTATAAATTATATATACCAGGTTGTGTTGCACTATCAACTTTTTCCTTTTTATTCCTAGTAGCCTCATTTACACCAGATGGAGCTTTAGAAATAGGAAATTTAGGAGCTAAAGGGCTATTTACAGGTATGATAGCAGGGCTTGGTTCTGTGGAGTTATATAATTTTTGTAATAAGAAGAATATCACAATAAAAATGCCAGAAAATGTACCTGATTTTGTATCTAGGTCTTTTGAATTAATACCTACTACTATAATAGTTTGTGGAACTTTTATAGTTGCTCGTTTTATTTCATTAAAAGTATTTGGAGAATTACCTCCACAGATACTTACTCAATTTTTATCTCCATTAGTAGGAAGTATGGATAACCCATGGTCAGTTCTTGCACTTAACTTTGCTATATGTACTATATTCTTTTTTGGAATACATTCATCAGTATTTAGTCCTATAACTAGACCTATAATGATTACATTTATAGCTGAAAACATAGCAGCTATGCAAGCTGGAGAAACAATACCTCATTTCTTTACAGCAGGAGCTTCAAGTGCATTCTTTGGATTTACAGGATGTGGAATTAGTATAGGTTGTGTAATTGCATGTATGTTATCAAAAAATGCTTCCTATAAGAAGATTGGACGTGTATCATTATTCCCTGCATTATTTGGGATAAATGAACCAATATTATTTGGAGCACCGATAATATTAAATCCAATAATGTTTATACCACATGTATTTGGTGGAGCTATAATAGGTACACTACCAATGTTTTTTATGCACTGGGGATGGTTAGCAAAGCCAGTATTTGACCCTCCATATGTAGGGGTATTCTTAGAAGGATTTTTAACTAATGGAGATTGGCATTCTATATTAGCAAATGCATTGCAATTAGTATTAGCAGTTTTATTATATTGGCCATTCTTTAAAATAATGGAACGTCAACAAAATAATAAAAAACAAAAAGAAGAAACTAAGAATATATTCTCTAAAGAAGAAGAAGACTTATTGGATGATTTAGGATTGGATTTCTAATATTTTGTTATGAATAATACAATGGAGAGATTAGTATCCTTAATCTATAAAAGAGGTGTTGACGCTCTTTTGATTAAAGCAAAAAATACTAAAAGATATATAGGAGCTTTATCAGGTAGTGGTGTATATGTGCTTGTTACTAAGGATAAAAATTATCAAATTCTAGATGGCAGATATATTGATGAAGCAGATAAAAAAACGACTGGTTTCATAAAAAGGATTGTATCTCAAGGTTCTTATATACCAACTATAATTGAGTTATTAAAAGAATTAAATATAAAAAAGTTAGCAATAGAAAACCAAGCTATGAGTATACAAGAGTATCTTTCACTAAAAAATGAAGGTTTTGAAATCAATTTAATAACAAATGAATTATGGAAGCTAAGGGCTATAAAATCTAAAGAAGAAATTGAACTTATTAAAAAGGCTTGTGAAATTACAGATGAAGTATTTGATGAGGTTATTTCTGAAATTAAAAAAGATATGACTGAGCTAGAAGTATCAGCTCTAATTCAGTATCATGCATTAAAAAAAGGTGCAAGTGGAATGTCTTTTGAAACAATAGTGGTATCAGGAGAAAGAGGTGCAATGCCACATGGAAGACCTACAAACAAAAAATTGAAAGTGAATGAAGCTATAACAATAGATTTTGGTGTTGTTTATCAAGGGTATCAATCAGACATGACTCGTACAATATCTATAGGTAAACCTCCTAAAATTATTAAAGAGATATATGATGTAGTATTGGAAGCACAATTATCTGCAATAGAGTCAATAAAGGAAGGAACTAGGGCAAGTGATGTTGACAAAGTGGCTAGAAAAATTATAGATAAACATGGATTTGGCGAATATTTTAATCATGGACTGGGTCATGGTATAGGTCTTGGAGATGGTGAAGTTCCCACTTTAAATCCAAATAGTGAAGATATATTAGTGGAAGGAATGGTAATGTCTTGTGAGCCAGGTATTTATATTCCAAATGTAGGGGGAGTTAGAATAGAAGATGATATTGTTATAATAGATGGAAAAGGTGTTCCACTCAATAAGACATCCAAAGAGTTTATAATATTAGGAGAGTAAAATTATGAAATATAATTTTAATAAAGTATTAAATCGTAAAGAAGGAAATTGTAGAAAATGGAGCAACCATGTGATTAAAGAAAAATTTGGCTTAAATGAAGATGCAATTCCTATGGATTTAGCTGATATCGATTTTGAGTGTGCTCCTGCTATAAAAGAATCTATCTTAAAAAGAGCATCAGTAGGAGATTATAGTTATACTTTTATAGGAGATGACTTCTATGATGCTATTATAAATTGGAATAAAAGAAGATTTGATGTATATATAGAAAAGGATTGGATAAAATTAACTTTTGGTACTGTTTCAACCCTTCATTATATAGTCCAAGCATATACTAAAGAAGGAGAGGGTGTATTGATAAATACACCTGCTTATGACCCTTTTGCAGAGGCTGTAGTAAATAATAATAGAAAGTTGTGTTGTAGCTCATTAAAATTAGATAACAATAGATATTATTTAGATTTAGAGGATATGGAAAATCAAATGAAATACGAGAATATAAGATTGCTTATATTCTGTAGTCCACAAAATCCATCAGGTCGTATATGGACAAAAGAAGAACTATATCAAGTGTCAGAGTTATGTTTAAAGTATAATGTAATTTTGGTAAGTGATGAAATTCATAGAGATATAATATTTAAAGATTATAGATTTGTATCTTTGTGGAATGCTCATCCAGAAATTTATAAAAATAGTATAATCTGTGTATCTCCTAATAAAGGCTTCAACTTAGGTGGATTAAAAACATCATATGTATTAATAAGAGATGTAAAAATTAGGGAGACTTTATTAGAAAGGCTAAAAAGTAATTCAATAACTTCTCCAAATGTATTTGCAATACCAGCAATAGTTGCAGCATATAATGAAAGCGAAGAATGGCTAGATGCTATGACTAGTTATGTAGAGGAGAATTTTGAAATAGTTTATGATTTCTTTGAAACTAATATACCAAAAGCTAAAGTGATGAAGTCAGACTCTTCTTTTTTAGCCTGGATAGATGTAAGAGAAGTATTTAGAAATGAAGAAGAATCTAAAGAATTTTTTAGACATGCAAACTTAACTATGGTAGTTGGAAGTTATTTTGTGAAAGATGGAGATGGATTTATTCGTATTAATGTGGGGTGTCCTAGAGAAACATTAAATGAGGCTCTAAATAGAATCAAAAAAACGTATATAAGTATGTATTGTTAAATCATAAAAAAAGTATCTATGGTTTATATAAAAACACATTATTTAGTTATCAAATATTACTGGAATTTTGTATTCCAGTAATATTTTTTGATTAAGGAATATTATTGAGGAATATTAAATAATATTATTTCATACCCTTATATTAACTTATATAAAAATATTTTATTATTTTGGGAACGGGTTAGCTAACCTTTATCTAGTGTATATTTATATTGTAAGAAGCAGTAAAAACTTTTCCTTTACTAAGTTTATTAATAAACTTCTTATCTTTATAAATTTTGTTAGAATTTATACTATCAGCAAGACCATACCAAGGTTCTATACATAAAAAAGGAGCAGTAGAATTAGTTTCACTATAATAAGGAGTCCAAATACCAACTAGAGGGAAATCTTCCATAGATATAGTTACATATTTACTACCATCATTATTACATATAGACACTTCATCTATGTTGGTGTATATCAAAGCATCATTCTTGAATACTTCTGGATTTAACTGTAAGTTTTTTAATTTTCCAATAGGTATTATATCATCTGTAAAAGAACCATTTAAATTGATTTTTTCTACATCATTTTTACTTTTAAACTCAAGGTAGTGTTTAGAAAAATCATTTTGTTCGTAAAAAGGAAGGTTGAATGCAGGATGTCCACCTATAGAAAAGAATATATCTTTAGAATCAGTATTTTTTACAATCCATTCTACCTCAATACTATTATCATTTAATGTATAGTTTATGATTAGCTCAAAAGAATATGGATACTTCTTTAAAGTAGATTCATTATCTGTTAATTTATAAGTTACAAATGTATCTCCTTTATCTACAATCTCAAAGTCCATATCTCTAGCAAACCCATGTTGAGTCATGCTATATAAATTTTCTTCTATTATTGTTTCATTATCAAAAAGTTTACCTACTATAGGGAACAATATAGGTGATTGTCTACCCCAATATTTTTTATTACCATCCCAAAGAACGTTTTTGTCGTATTTTTTAGAAAATATTTTAGTTAGTTCAGCACCAAAACTGCTTGATTCGATAATTAAATTTTCATTTTGTAATATATTCATTTAAAATCTCCTTTATTATATTTTATGAGTATATTATACTATAAAGTATAAAGATTATTAAATTTTATTTGATATTATATTTGAAAGGTAGATTTTAGTATATTTTGAAAATTTTGTTTTGAAAATTTGGGATTATTTAAGAAATTTTGTATTATAAATAGAAGGAAATAGATAAATTGTATAGAATAAAATATATTAAGATAAGTTAATAATGTTAAATGGGAAGTGAGTTTATGGAAAAACCAAATACAAAAGTTGTTAACTTTCAAGAGTATAAAGACAGAAAAAACCAAAGAGAAGTAAATAGAGACGAACTTTTAAAGCTTATAAAAAAAATTGTGACTTCAAAATAGGGAGTTGTTAAACTCCCTATTTTAATGGGTTTCATAATAATTAAGACATTCTAAGTCCATCTATATAATCTTTGAATTGTGAGAAATCTGATTCACTACTTAATTCTATGGTTTCTGAACCTTCCGTATAAAAATTCTTAAGATAGATAGTATAATTATTATCAACACAATCATGATAAATACATCTATATCCATCTTCATACAAACTTTTTAATTTAGAAAAATCATCCACAATATCATCTCCTTAAAGTTCTTTTAAATATATTTTTACAAAAAGCATCTAATTGTATGCAAATTGACAATGTAAAATAAAGGAAATGAACATAAAATGTAGAATAATTTTTATATGTATGTAAAAATAAAAAGAAAAAGTTGAAATTTTTAGAAAATAAGAGTATTTTTTATCTAAAAAGAGAGTTTAAAAAATAAAAAAATGTTGGGAGGATAAAAAATGAGTTTATTAGAAAGTATATCAAAAAACATATATTCCCTAGATAACTCTTCTATTGAAAAAACAAAGCAGAGATTGGATAGGCTTATACATCCAACTGGAAGCTTAGGAAAGATAGAAGATATTTGCATGCAATTAGCAGGAATATTTGGCAATGAAAATTTTGACACAAGTAAAAAGGTTATAATTGCTTTTGCGGGAGACCATGGTGTATATGAAGAAGGCGTAGCACCTGACCCTCAAAATATAACAAAATTACAGTTTCCAAATTTTTCGAAAGGTCTATGTGGAGTTGGAGTAATAAGTAAATTTGTAGGGGCAGATGTTGTAGCTGTAGATGTAGGAATAAACTGTGATGAAAAACTGGATGGGGTATTAGACTACAAGATAAGAAAAGGGACATCAAATATGGCAAAAGGTCCAGCTATGAGTAAACAAGAAGCAATTAGATGTTTAGAGATAGGTATTGAAATAGCAGAGCAGTGTATAGAAAAAGATTATAAGGTTATTGGTATTGGGGAGATGGGTATAGCAAATACTACTCCAAGTACAGCAATAATATCTGTAATTTCAGGGTGTGACCCGTTAGAAGTTACTGGTATAGGTGCAGGTCTTAAGAAAGAAAGACTAAAGCATAAGGCTGAAGTAATTAGAAAGGCTATTGAAATTAATAATCCAAATCCAACTGATGGAGTAGATATTTTATCTAAAGTAGGAGGATTTGAAATAGGCTCAATGGCAGGTGTTATATTAGGTTGTAGTGCTAATAGGATTCCAGTAGTAATTGATGGGTTTATTTCTTATGCAGCAGCATTAATTGCATATAAGATAAATCCAAAAACTAGAGAATATATGATAGCATCTCATTTATCAGCAGAATCAGGAACTAAAAGAGCATTAGACATATTAAAATTAGACCCTCTATTAAATATGGATATGAGATTAGGTGAGGGAAGTGGAGCTGCTTTAGCATTTGATATAATAGAAGCTTCAAACTATACTTATAAAAATATGGCAACTTTTGATGAAATTGACATGGGAAGATAAATATAAAAATTTAATATGTAGGAGTGTTTTGATGAGTAAAATTATTCTAGTAACAGGAGGAGCTAGGTCAGGGAAGAGTAACTTTGCAGAAAAACTATGTTTTGACAGAAATAATAATACAGCTTATATAGCAACCTCTATTCCATTTGATGATGAAATGAAAGATAGAGTAAAAAAACATCAAGAGAATAGACCTAGAAACTGGAATACTTATGAAATATATGAAGATATATATTCCATAATTAAGGAGATATATAAAGAACATGAAACTGTTATACTAGATTGTGTAACATTATTAGTAAATAATCTAATGTTTGAACACAATTTAAATATAGAAGAATCTAGTCAAGAAGAAATAAACAAATTAGAACAATACATAAAAGAACAAGTTGTCAAACTTATTGAAGAAATAGAAAAAACAAATCTATACTTTGTATTTGTAACGAATGAGTTAGGTATGGGAATTGTTCCTGGGAATAAACTTAGTAGAATTTATGCTGATATTGTAGGTCGTATAAATCAATATATAGCTTCGAAAAGTAATGAAGTTTATTTTGTAGTTAGTGGCATAGCTATGAAGATAAAGGAGTAGTATGCAATTATGAAAAGATTTATTTTAATACTACAGTTTTTGACAAGGATACCTATAAAATTAAATGTAGGATTTGATGATGAATTTTATAAGTCAATAGTATATTTTCCACTTGTAGGTTTTGTCATAGGTATATTATCCTATTTAATAGGATGGATTTCTATGCTTTTATTTGAACCATTTATAGCTTCTATAATAATAACTCTAGCTGGTGTCTTAATTACTGGAGGACTTCATATAGATGGATTAGGAGATACATTTGATGCAATATATAGTTATAGAGATAAAGAAAAAATGCTTGAAATAATGAAAGATTCAAGATTAGGTACAAATTCACTTCTAGCAATTATGTTTGTACTTTTATTAAAGGTTGGATTCGTTTACGATATAATAAGTAATAATTCATTGTGGGTTATAATTTTTATGCCAATGATTGCAAGGTTAGGAGTAATGTTATTGACATATAAAACTGTGACACCAAGAGAAAAAGGAATGGGAAATTTATTTATAGGAAAATTAACTACAAGTATGTTAATAACTGCTATAATATACACATTATTGATAGTTGCTCTTATTACTAAATTTATATTTTTATTACCTAATATAGTGTTGATTAAAGTATTAGGTTCGATTATAGTGGTTTTTGTATTTATAATATTATTCAAAAAACATATTTATAAAAAAATTGATGGAGTAACAGGAGATATATTAGGCTGTGGAATAGAACTTTCAGAGCTTGTATATTTAATTTACATATATTTGTTAATTTTTATGTTTTTTTAAAGTAAAAAGTGGTGATAATATGATAAGATTAATATTAATAAGACATGCACTGACAAATGATAATAAAAAAGGAAGATTATCAGGCCATATAAATAGTTGTATTAGTGAAGAGGGCAAACTACAAATAAATAAAATTACCAGATATCTGAGTAATGAAAACATAGATAAGGTTTATACAACACCATCTACACGTACTAAAGATACAGTAGAAAAAATATCAAAATTGAAATTATTAGAAATAGAAGAAAAAGAAGCTTTAAGAGAAATTAGTTTTGGAGACTTTGAAGGAAGAACTTTTGAAGAAATTAAAATCAAATATCCAAATGAGTTTGAAAAAATGATAAAAGAAGGTAACAACTATAGATATCCAAATGGAGAAAGTTTGATAGACTCTTATAAAAGAGTGGCAAAAGAAATTGATAATATAATTTTAGAAAATGATAGTAATTTAGATACAAAGACAATACTTATATGTTCTCATGCAGGAACAATAAGAAATATAATAACACATTTGATTTCTGGTAGTTATAAGTATCACTGGAACTTTAAAATTGATAATGCATCTATTACAGTTTTAGAAATTGATGGTGGATTTGCTGTAATAGATAAAATGAATTTTACAGACTTCATATAATTTAATCAAAACCAAACATTACAATCTGTGTTTGTAATATATCTGTAAAATTAGCAATGAAAATAGAATATTAGATTAAAATTAGGTTCTTAATTAGATGTTAAAAGGGAAAAAGGTTAGATGCCTTTGCAGCCCCCGCTACTGTGAAACCAACGAAACTATAAATACCACTGTCAGTTTGATGGGAAGGTTATAGAAGTAGGATGAAGTTAAGCCAGGATACCTGCCTAATTTAATTTAAAACAAGAGGTCTTCGGGGTGAAAGATTTTTAATTAATATATATAAAAGTCCTATCTTTAGAAGTATTAGGACTTTTTTTAATTTGTTTTTTAGTAAATTTTAACAAGGAGGGATGGAAAGTGGGGAAAAAAATAATGCTACAAGGAACAGCTTCAAATGTAGGTAAAAGTGTCTTAGTAGCAGGTTTGTGTAGAATATTTAAGCAAGATGGTTATACTGTTGCTCCTTTTAAGTCACAAAATATGGCTTTAAATTCTTTTATAACTAAAGAAGGATTAGAAATGGGAAGAGCACAAGTATTTCAAGCAGAGGCTGCGAAAATAGAGCCAATAGCTGATATGAATCCAGTTTTATTAAAACCTTCTGGAAATAATAAAAGTCAAGTTATTGTAAGAGGTAAAGTTGTAGGAGAAATGCCTTCTTCTAAGTATCATGATTATAAATTGGAGTTAGTAGATGTGTTGAAGGAAACATTTAATAGCTTAAATTCAAGGTATGATATTGTAGTTATGGAAGGGGCAGGAAGTAATGCAGAGATAAACTTAAAAGATAGAGATATCTCTAATATGGGTATGGCAGAAATAGCTGATGCACCTGTAATAATAGTCGGAGATATTGATAGAGGAGGCGTATTTGCCTCATTAGCAGGAACAATGCTTTTATTAAATGAAGATGAGAAAAGAAGAGTAAAAGGTGTAATAATCAATAAATTCAGAGGAAAAAAAGAGCTTTTACAAGATGGTGTAAAGATGCTAGAAGACATCATAAAAGTACCTGTTATAGGAGTAGTACCTTATACAGATATAAAAATAGAAGATGAAGACAGTGTAACTACGAGATTTAAGAAAAAAATGAATAAAAGTGATATACACATAGAAATAATTAGAACCCCACATATGTCAAATTTTACAGATTTTAATATATTTGAGACACAAGAAGATGTAAGTATTAGATATGTAGACTATGGAGAATCTTTAGGAAATCCAGATATATTAATAATACCTGGAACTAAAAGTACTATAGACGATTTAACATATATAAGAAAAAGTGGTCTTGAATCGCAAATCAAAAATTTACATAGTCAAGGTAAATTGATATTTGGGATATGTGGTGGATACCAAATGTTAGGTAAAAAATTAAAAGACCCTTATCATGTTGAAAGTGAAATTGAAGAAGTTGATGGAATAGGTCTTTTAGATACAGAAACAACGTTTGAGAAAGAAAAGACTACAACACAAGTAGAAGCTACTATTGTTGAATGTATCAGTGAATACATGAATAACCTTAAGGGAAAAAAAGTAAAAGGTTATGAAATTCATATGGGAATTACAAAGCGAGGTAATGATGTAAGAAGTTTAGATTTAATAACTAAAAAACTTGATAAAGAAGTGAATTATACTGAGGGAAGTGTAAATAAAGAGGGGAATGTAATTGGGACTTATCTTCATGGAATATTTGATGAAATAAGCTTTACAAGAGCAATTTTAAACAATATAAGAAAGAAAAAAGGTTTAGGAGAATTAGAAAGCAAAGTAAACTCTTTTAATGAATTTAAGGATAAAGAGTATGATAAGTTGGCTGATTTTTTAAGAGAACATTTAGATATAGAGAAAATATATGAGATTATGAAATAATGATGACCTTTATTTATAATTTAAGTAGGAGGTGTATTATGAAAAAAATTTTAATTGCGGGTACTAATAGTGGAGTAGGTAAAACAACAATATCATTAGGAATAATGCAAGCTTTGGTTAAGAGAAATATGAAAGTACAGCCATATAAAGTAGGGCCAGACTATATAGACCCTTCATATCACACTTTTATAACTGGAAGACATTCTAGAAATTTAGATTCTTATATGTTAGATGATGAAAAAATAAAGTATATAGTAAATAAGTCCTCAAAAGATGCAGATATTTCAGTAATAGAAGGTGTTATGGGCTTATATGATGGCTTTGGAATAGATTTAGATAATTGTACAAGTTCACATACTTCAAAGGTATTAAAGTCACCTGTTATATTAGTTATAAATGGTAAATCTATGGCAGCATCTAGTGCTGCTATGGTACTTGGATATAAGGAACTAGATAAAGATGTAAATATAAAGGGTGTTATAGTAAATAATGTAAAGACTAATAGCCATTATCAAATAATTAAGAGTTCTATAGAAAAATATTGTAATGTTGAAGTATTGGGGTATTTTCCTCCAAATAACAAATTCTCTTTGGAATCTCGACATCTAGGATTAGTTCCTAGTGTAGAAATGAAATCACTAAGGGAAAAATTTTATACCTTAGCAGATGAAATTGAACACTATATAGATATTGACAGAATAATTGAAATATCAGAAAGCGATGAATTTGAGAGTGATTTTGATTTTCAAACTTTAATAGAAAATAATAAAATAAAAGAACATGTTAATAATAAATCAATAGCTATAGCATATGATAAAGCATTCAATTTTTATTATAGAGAAAATATAGAGCTTTTAGAGGAACTTGGTTTAGAAATAAACTATTTTAGCCCTCTTGAAGATGTATCAGTGCCAAATGCAGATTATATTTATATTGGAGGAGGTTTTCCAGAAATATTTGGAAAAGAATTAGAAGCAAATGAGTCAATGAGAACTTCCATATTAGAAGCACATAACAATAATATACCTATTTATGCAGAATGTGGAGGACTGATGTACCTAGGTGAGAAACTATTGAATCAAGAAGAACAAGAATTTAATATGGTTGGAATATTTAGTGGAATTAGTAAGATGACATCTTCTTTAAAGAGATTTGGGTACTGTATTGGTGTAGCCAAGGAAAATACTCTTTTATCTAAAAAAGGGGAATCTATTAAAGGGCATGAGTTTCATCATTCAATATTTGAAAGTGATGAAAAATGTGTATATTCAATGAGAAAAGAAAGAGATGGAAATATAGTAGAAGAGTGGGATGGTGGTTATAGTAAAGGAAACACTTTGGCTACATATCTTCATACTCATTTTTATAATAACTTAAATTGTATAGAAAATTTTTTGAAAAAAGGAAATGAATAAATGAGTATTTTATCTATTTATATAGGATATGTGACAGACTTAATTGTAGGAGACCCATATTCTTTTCCTCATCCAGTGAGATTTATTGGTAAACTTATAAATTTTACTCAAGGTATAATAAGAAAGGTCTCTAAAAATGATAGGCAGTTAAAATTTGGGGGATTTATATTATGGTTTATAACCGTTGGAATAACATATTTAACAACTTATGTTATAGTGAAGTTATTTAGTTTTAATATATTATTGAGTATTGTAGTGAATAGTTTTATAATTTATACAACATTAGCCACAAAATGTTTAAAAGACGAAGCATTAAAAATTTATAATGTATTAAAAACTGAAGATATAGAAAAATCTAGGATTCAGCTATCTTATATAGTAGGTAGGGATACTACTAATTTAAGTGAACCTGAAATAATAAGAGCAACTGTAGAAACTGTTGCAGAAAATACTGTAGATGGTATAATTGCGCCTATGTTTTATGCATTTATTGGAGGAGCACCACTTGCTATGGCCTATAAAGCTATCAATACATTGGACTCAACAGTTGGATATAAAAATAAAAAGTATAAAGATATTGGTTTTGCATCTGCTAAGATTGATGATATAGCCAATTATATACCAGCTAGAATATCTGTCATTCTTATGACAATTGGAAGTTTCTTTTTAAATTATAACTATAGGAACTGTTTTAAAATCTCTATTAGAGATAGAAAGAATCATAAAAGTCCAAATTGTGCTTTTTCAGAAGGTGCAGTATCTGGTGCTCTAGGAATACAACTAGGAGGTACCAACGTTTATTTTGGGGAAAAAGTATATAAGCCAACAATAGGGGATAAGCTTAGGGAGATAGATAAAGAAGATATAATTAAAACTAATAAAATTATGTATGCATCTTCATTTGTATCTATGTTGGTATTTACACTAATATATGTGTTATGTAGGATGATTTTAATTAACTTAATTATATAAATTATTGTTTGTTAACTTAAGGGGGACATAGATGAAGGATTTAGGGCATGGTGCCAATGTAGATGAAATGGCAAGATTATATGGGAAAAACCCAAAAGAAATAATTGATTTTAGTTCAAACATAAATCCAAATGTATTACCAAATTTAGAGAGATACATTTTAAAAGGATTAGAAGAGTGTAGGAATTATCCAGATATAAATTATACAAACTTGAGAGAAAATATATCAAAATATATAGATATAAATCCAGACTTTATAATACCTGGCAATGGTGCAACAGAAGTGATTTATTTGCTTATGAAGAGTATTAAAAAAAAATTGGCTATAATAAATCCGACTTTTTCAGAGTATAGAAGAAGTGCTGAGTTAAATAATTTAGATATTATAGATTTAGAGTTAGATTTAGAAAATAACTTTAAACTTAATATAGATATAATAAAAGAAAATATAAAAAGATTTGATAGTTTATTTATATGTAATCCTAATAATCCGAGTGGTAATGTCCAAGATTTAAAGGAACTTGTTCATTTACTAGATAAACATAATAAGGTACTAATAATTGATGAAACTTTCATGGAATTTGTTGAAGATGAAAGTAAATATAGTTTGGTTAAATATATAGAATCAAATAAAAATATATTTATAATTAAAGCTGTGACTAAGTTTTTTGGTATGCCTGGTTTAAGGCTAGGATATGGTCTTACAAGCAACACTGAAATTATGAACAAAATTTATGAACACAAAGAGCCATGGACTATCAATTCTTTTGCAGATATACTATCCAATTTTATTTTTGAAGATAAAGAGTATATTAAAAATAGTAAAGAATATTACATAGAAGAAAGAAAATATATGTTACAAGAGTTGAGAAACATAAGAAATATAAAGGTCTATGATACAGATGCTAATTTTATCTTGATAAGAATATATAAAAAAACAACTAAAGAATTGAAAAAAGATTTGTTTAAGCAAGGAAACATATTAGTTAGAGATGCATCTAATTTTATAGGATTAGATGATAGTTTTATAAGAGTGGCTATAAAATCTCATGAAGATAACAAAATTCTTATAGAAAATATGAAAAATTTATTGGGTGATTAAAATGAAATCTTATGGAATATGCCCAGCATCTTGTGGAGAATTTGTACAAGGTATAATTGATGATGAAGAATATTTATGTTCATATGCAATAGATATGTATTCTAAAGTGTATATTGAAGAAAAATTAGTAGATATAAATTTAGGGAGATATAAGTCAAGGTTAGCAATTGAAAAGGTATTTGAAAAATTTAATTTACCTAAAAAATATACTAAAAATATTTCTTTAAATATAAATAGTAAAATACCTGTTGGAAAAGGAATGGCAAGTTCAACTGCTGATATAGGAGCTACTATAAAGGCAACATTATCATTGATAGATAAAGATTTAAGTAGCGAGGAGATTTCTAAATTAGCAGCAGAAATAGAACCAACAGATTCTATATTTATAGATAAAAATAGTATATTTAATCCTCTAAATGGAACTGTTATAAAATACCTAGGAAATCTGACCAATGCGAAAGTTGTAATACTTGAACCAAACAAAGTACTAGATACTATGAAGATTAGATTGAGGCAAGATTATAATAAATTAAAAGTAGAGAATAAAGAAGTAATAAAAAAATCATTTGCTCTTTTAGAAGAAGGATTGAAAAAAAATAATTTATCTCTAGTTGGAGAGGCTTGTACTTTGAGTAGCTTAGCAAATGAGAATATAGAAAAAAAAGAGTGTTTAAATGAAATAATAAAAATATCAAAAAAATATGGAGCATATGGAGTAAATATTGCTCACAGTGGAACTGTAGTAGGTATTTTAATTGATAAGTCTATGAATGATAAAAAGATGATAGATGCCTTATGTGAATCTAACATAAATTCTGTCTATAATAAAATTTATACACAAAACATAATTAATGGAGGAATTAAGGGGGAAATAGAATGGAATACATAAAGAATCCTATGAAAATAGAAGAAAAAAGTTTTGAATTGATACAAGAAATAATAGACGAAATTAGACCAGATTATAAATTTAAGAATAATATCGAAGAAAAAATAATAAAAAGAGCTATACATACTACTGCTGATTTTGATTACTTAGATATATTAAAAATATCAGAAGAAGCAGTTGATAGTATAATAGATGCATTAAAAAATAATGCAAGTATTTATACTGATACAAATATGGCTCTTAGTGGTATAAATAAAAGAAAGTTAGAATCATTAGGATGTAAGTATAAATGTTTAGTGGCAGATGATGAAACTGTAAAATTAGCTAAAGAAAAAGGAATTACTCGTTCTATGGCAGCAGTAGAAATTGCAGCTAAAGAAGAAGGAAGAAAAATATTCGTTTTAGGTAATGCTCCAACAGCTTTATATAAAGTTATGGAGATGAAATCAGAAGGTAGATTAGATTTAGATGCAGTTATAGGAGTTCCTGTAGGTTTTGTAGGAGCACAAGAATCAAAAGATGAAGTTGAAAAAACAGATATACCATATATAATTTCTAAAGGTAGAAAAGGTGGCAGTAATTTAGCAGCAGCAATAGTAAATGCTATATTATATACTATGTAGGTACCTATATGGAAGAATATGTATATATAGATGGAAAAAAATATAGAAGAGGATATACTACAGGTTCATGTGCAACAGGTGCATCTAAGGCTGCTGTATATATGTTGATTACAAAAAATAGAATCAATACTATAAATATAGATACTCCTAAGGGGATACCATTACTACTAAAAGTTGATAATATAAATATTTCTGATACATTTGTGGAATGTTCCATAAAAAAAGATGGTGGAGATGATATAGATGCAACTCATACCATGGATATTTATGCAAGAGCTGAAATTGTAGCTAAAAATGATAAGAACAAAGGGTATCTTACTCTAAAGGATATAGATAGTTTAAGCACCAATAGTGAGTGTAAAAGTGAGCTCTATAAGTTTATTAGGGTTTATGGCGGAACTGGTATTGGTGTGGTTACGAAAAAAGGGCTTAGTGTGGATGTTGGTAAGCCTGCTATAAATCCGACTCCACTTAAAATGATAAATCATGAAATAAGAAAGCTTATAGGAGATAATTTTGAATCTATACTTGGAAATGATAAAGTTTTAAAAATAACAATCTTTGCTCCACAAGGAGAAACTGTAGCAAAAAAAACATTTAATCCAAGATTAGGTATAGTTGGAGGAATATCTATAATAGGTACAACTGGGATTGTTGAACCTATGAGTGATGAGGGTTGGAAGAAGTCTCTATCTATAGAACTTCAGATGAAAAAAGAACAAGGCTTAGATAAAATAATATTGGTTCCAGGAAATCATGGAGAACAGTTTATAAGAGAAAAATTAAACTTAGATATTAAGTATGTAGTTAGGGTAAGTAATTTTATAGGCTATATGATTAAAGAAGCTCAAAGAATAGGATATAAGAAAATCTTAATGGCAGGTCATATAGGTAAATTTATAAAAGTATCTGCTGGTATTTTTAATACTCATAGTAAGGTAGCAGATGCTAGAAGTGAGATATTAGTGGCAAACTTAGCTTTAATGGGAGCTAGATACGAATTTTTAAATAAAATAAATCAATGCGTAACTACTGAAGAAGCTGTAGAGCTAATAAATAATAGTGAATATAGAGAAGTATATAATATATTAAGTAATAAATGTAGGGAGAGAGTAAAGCAATACTTGAATGAAGATTCAGATGATATTGATGTGGAAGTAATCATATTTTCAATGGATAAGTCTTTATTAGGTAAATCGGATAATACAGATGATTTAGTGGAGGTCTTTATATGATAAACATAATAGGTCTAGGACCTGGCAACTTAGACTATATAACAAAAAAAGGTGAAAATTTAATTTCCACTTCTGATGTATTAATTGGTGGTAAAAGAAATTTAGAGTCTATAAAAAATTTTGAAGGAGAAAAAATAGTTCTGGATTCTAATTTAAGAGAAATTATAGAGTACATAAATAACAATAAAGAAAAGCAAATATCAATAATAGCATCTGGGGACCCATTAATATATGGGATAGGTAGATATCTATCTAAAAATATTGATAATAAGATGTTAAACATGGTTTCTGGGATTAGTTCATTACAGTACATATTTTCAAAAATATATGTAGATATGAATGATGTATATATTACAAGTAGTCATGGCAAAGTACCAGATTTTGATTACATATTATCACATAAAAAAGTATGTATGGTTACAGATTCAAAGATAGGACCAAAACAAATAAGTAGAGAAATAATAGATAGAAATCTAAATAAAATTATTGTTGTAGGAGAAAATCTGTCATATGACAATGAAAAAATAACAATAGCAAAACCAGAAGAGATAATAAGAATAGACAATTTTGATATGAATGTTGTGGTGATTTTAGATGAGGAATAGTGAGTTTATAACAGGTAAAGTTCCAATTACTAAGGAAGAGGTTAGAGCAATATCAATAAGTAAGTTAAATTTAGTAAATGCTAAAAACCTCATAGACATAGGGGCTGGTACAGGAAGTGTAAGTGTTGAAGCTGCATATAATTATCCTAATTTAAAGGTTATATCTATAGAGAAAAATGATGATGCTATAGAGCTTATAGAGAAAAATAAAAAAAAATTCAACTTAAAAAATATAGAAGTGATAAAAGGATATGCTCCAATTAATCTAGGGTTAAATGTTAAAGTTGAGTCTATTTTTCTTGGGGGAACAGGAAATAATCTGGAAGAAATAATAGAATGGTCTAAAAAAAATCTCGTTACAGGAGGAAGACTTGTAGCTAATTTTATAATAATAGATACATTTAATCAAACTTTAAAACTGCTTAAAAAGCATGGATTTAAAGAAATAGATGTATGTGTTTTGAATGTTTCTAAACTAGAGAAACTAGGAAAAGGTGAATATTTTAAACCACTAAATCCTATATATATAATATCTTGTGAAAAAGGGGAAAATGATGATGAATAAAGTACATTTTGTAGGAGCAGGACCTGGAGATAAAGAGCTGATAACATTAAAAGGATACAAATTATTAAGTAATGCAGATGTAGTGATATATGCAGGTTCACTTGTTAATCCTGAACTTTTGGAATACTGTAAAGAAGATTGCCAAATACATAATAGTGCACATATGGATTTACAAGAGATAATAGATGTTATGAGAGAAGGTATAGAAAATAATAAATCTGTTGTAAGACTGCAAACAGGTGATTTTTCTATATATGGTTCAATTAGAGAACAAGTGGAAGATTTAAATAAATTGAATATAGATTATGACTGTACTCCAGGAGTAAGTTCTTTTTTAGGAGCAGCATCATCTTTAGGGGTTGAATATACAGTTCCAGAAATTTCTCAAAGTGTAATTATAACAAGAATGGAAGGCAGAACTCCGGTTCCAGAGAAAGAATCAATACAATCATATGCTAAGCATCAGACATCTATGGTAATATTTTTATCTGTTCAAGAAATTGAGAAAGTTGTGTCTAAATTACTGGAAGGTGGATATCCAAAAGATACTCCTATAGCAGTTATATACAAAGCAACTTGGGCAGATGAAAAAATAGTTAAAGGAACTTTAAGTGATATAGCTGTAAAAGTTAAAGAAAACAACATAAATAAGACTGCTTTAATAATGGTTGGGAGATTTTTAGGAGAAGAGTATAATAATTCAAAGTTATATGATAAGGATTTCAAACATGAATATAGAGGGTAATATTGCTATAATCTGTATTACAGAAAATGGAAAAAAATTAGCTCTAAAGATAAATTCTCTAGTAAATAACTGTGTTATATATCAAGTAAAAAATAAAAAAAGTAATTTAGTTGTTGAAGAAACATGTGTACATACAGTTCAAAAGAAGTTAAGTGATTTTGTAGGAGAAATATTTAGCAAATTTGATTACATAGTATTTATAATGGCTACAGGTATAGTTGTACGAAGTATAGCACCATACATAATAAGTAAGTTTAGTGACCCTGCAATTTTGGTAATGGATGAAAAAGGCAAAAACGTAATAAGTTTATTGAGTGGTCATATTGGAGGGGCAAACAGCTTGACACAGTACATAAGTAGTCTTATTGATGCTAATCCAGTAATAACAACAGCTACTGATATAAATCAAAAAGCTTCCTTAGATATGATAGCAAAAAAACTAAATGCACATATTGATAATTTTAGAGAAAGTGTAAAAGAAGTAAATTCTATGCTAGTGAATAATAAATGTGTTGGATTATATATTGATGAAGGATATCAAGTTGATACTAGGGGATTTAAACTTATAGAAAGTAAGGATGAGTTAAGAGATAGTTTTTCAAACACATATATAGAAAAATTAGTTGTAGTAAGCAATAAAATAAATTGTATTGAAGATATTGAGAATTTAAACCTAGATAATAAATTTGAACATTGCTATAGTACCAAAAAAATAATAAAGGTAATTCCAAGAGATATAGTGATAGGAATTGGCTGTAGAAGAAACACAGATAGTGAGCTGATGTATAATTCACTTGAAGAGTTTCTTAATAAACAAAATATAGATATTAGAGCAATAAACACAGTTGGAAGTATAGAACTGAAAAAAGACGAAAAAGCAATAATTGAATTATCAAAAATATTGAAGGTGCCATTTAAAACATTTTCAGTAGATGAAATATCTAAGGTTGATAATCTTTTTGATAAATCTGATTTTGTTAAAAAAAATGTGGGCGTGTATTCAGTAGCAGAACCTGTAGCATATCTTTTGAGCAAAGGTAATTTGTTAGTTGAAAAACATAAATATAAAGGAATAACTTTTTCAGTGGGGAGAATAAAAATATGATATACGTTGTAGGAATTGGACCAGGAAGTAAAGATACAATGACTTTAGAAGCAATAAAAGCAATAGAAGATTCTGAGGCTATTGTTGGATATAAGACTTATATAAAACTAATAGAAGAATTTATACAAGATAAAGAAATAATCCAAAATGGTATGAGGCAAGAAGTTGATAGATGTAAACAAGCAGTAGAGGAAGCAAAAAAAGGAAAAAAAGTAGCAGTTGTAAGTAGTGGTGATGCTGGAATATATGGGATGGCAGGTCTTATTTTAGAATTAATATCTAAAGAAGATGAAGATATAAAAGTAAAGGTAATTCCAGGTGTTACTGCAAGTATTGGTGCAGCAGCTATACTTGGAGCTCCTATTATGCATGATTTCTGTCATATAAGTTTGAGTGATTTAATGACTCCGTGGGAAGTAATTGAAAAAAGATTGAGATTGGCTGCTGAAGCCGATTTTGTAATTTGTTTGTATAATCCAAGAAGTAAGGGAAGAAGTGAACATCTAAGCAAAGCATTTAAAATAATGGGTGAGTTTAAAAGTGGAGATACACCTGTTGGAGTGGTAAAAGATGTAGGTAGAGAAAAAGAAGAAAAGCTTGTATGTACTTTTGAAAATATGGACTTTGAAAAAGTCGATATGACTACAATGGTTATAATAGGAAATAAGTCTACCTATATTAATGGTGAATTGATGATAACTCCAAGAGGTTATACAGTATGATTTTAATTTTAGGAGGAACTTCAGATAGTTTATCTATATGTGATAAGATAAATGAACTGAAAAATCAACCATATATCCTTTCAGTTACTACAGATTATGGAAGGGAACTTGCACAACAACATGCAGAGAATGTAATTTTAGGTAAGCTTGGAAAAGAAGATATGCTAAAATTTATAAAAGATAATAATATAGTAAAAATAATAGATGCCACTCATCCTTATGCAGTTGAAGTATCCAAAACTGCTATTACTTGTGCAAAACTATTGAATATAGATTATATAAGGTTTGAGAGAAAATCTTTAATTGAAGAAATAGATTATGATAATAAATTTATAGTAGATACAATTGAAGAAGCCTGTGAAATAGCAAATAAAATAGGGACAAATATATTCATAGGAACAGGAAGTAAAAATTTGAACAGATTTATAGAGGAAATAAGTGATAAAAATTTAGTTGTTAGAGTTCTTCCAACGAGTGAAGTCATATTAAGTTGTGAAAAATTAGGTTTAAGTGCAGATAATATAGTAGCTATGAAAGGTCCATTTAGCCAGTATATAAATGAAGAAACATATAAACATTACAATATAGATTTAGTCATAACAAAAGAAAGTGGAATAGCTGGTGGGTTCTTAGAGAAGGTAAATGCATGTAAAACTTTCAATATACCAGTAATAATTATAAAAAGAGAATCGATTAACTACGAAAATGTATTTAATGACATAAATAAAATTAAAGACATACTTGTGTAATTTTTAGGAGGAGAATATATGAAGAAAGCCTTATTAGTAGTGAGTTTTGGTACAAGCTATCATGAAACGAGAGAAAAGACAATAGATATATGTGAAGATAAAATAAAAAATTCGTTAAAAAGCCATGATTTTTTTAGAGCTTATACATCAAATATGATAATAAATAAAATAAAAAAAAGGGATGGAATAGAAATAGATAATCCAATACAGGCTTTAGATAAAATATATGAACAAGGATATGATGAAGTAATAATCCAAACACTTCATATTATATGTGGCGAAGAATTTAACAAATTAAAAGAACAAGTAGATGGATATTCTTCTAAATTCAAAAAGATTGTATTAGGAAGACCTTTGCTTACACATATTGAAGATTATCAGGAAGCTGTAGAGGCAATTAAGCATCAAATTCCTCATATGGAAAGTAATGAAGCAGTAGTATTTATGGGACATGGAACACTTCATGAATCACATTCAGCGTATCCAGCATTGGAATACATGCTTAGGGATAATGGAATAAATGCTTATGTTGGTACAGTTGAAGGGTATCCAGAAATAGAACATGTAATAAGAAGATTAAAAGAAGGAAATATAAAAACTGTAAATTTGATGCCATTTATGTTAGTTGCAGGAGACCATGCTATAAATGATATGGCAGGAGATGAAGAAGATTCTTGGAAAACAATATTAGAAGAAAATGGATTTAACGTAAGAGTTCATTTAAAAGGACTAGGAGAAAATTCTTATATACAAGATAAATTTGTTCGTCATGCTGTAAAATGTGCAGAGAATGCGAAGTTCTATGGTATAGGAGCAGGACCAGGAGATGGTTCTTTACTTACGATAAAAGCGGTTAATACTTTAAAGAAACTGGATATTCTATACACTCCAGAATCAAAAAAGGGTGGAGATAGTCTAGCTTTATCAATAGTTAGTGAATATTTACCTGAATCAGTGGAAATAAAGTCTAGGCATTTCCCAATGAGTTTTGATGGGAATGAAAAAAGTTTAGCTTGGGATAATGTGGCACAAGAAATTATATCAGATGTTAATGATGGTAAAAATGTAGGATTTGTTACATTAGGAGACCCTATGATTTATAGTACATATGTATATATAATGAAAAGAATATTAGGAGAGGTAGAAGTCGAAACTATACCAGGAATTTCATCATTTTCCAATATAGCATCTAATCAGAATTTTCCATTAGTCATGGATAAAGAAGCTTTAGTGGTAATTCCTTGTACTATGGAAGATGATAAGATAGAGTATGCTTTGCAAAATTATAATTCAATAGTATTGATGAAAGTATATAAAAATTTTAAAGAAATAATAAAAAAATTAGAAAAGTATGATTTAATAGAACATGCTATTTTAGTAAGTAATTCTTCCCAAGAAAGCGAAAATGTGTTTACAGATTTAAAAGAAGCGCACCTTGAAGATAAGATATCTTATTTTTCTACTATACTAGTAAATAAAGATAATAAAATAAAATAGGTGAAAGCAATATTTAAAGGAGACTTAATATGAATATAGTGGTTGGAACTAGGGGTAGTAATCTAGCGCTTATACAAACAGAATGGGTAATAAATGAATTAAAAAAGAAGTATCCAGAAATTAGTTTTGAGATTAAAATCATAAAGACAAAAGGAGATTTAATTCAAAATGTTTCACTGGATAAAATAGGTGATAAAGGATTGTTTGTCAAAGAAATAGAGCAACAATTATTAGATGGAAAAATAGACATAGCAGTACATAGTATGAAAGATATGCCTTCTTATTTAGCAGATGGACTAAAATTTGCTCATACGCCTAAGAGAGAAGACCCAAGAGATGTTCTAATACTTAGAGAAGGATATAAAAATTTAGATGATTTACCTCATGGAGCAGTAATAGGAACAGGAAGTAAAAGAAGGAAGTTTCAATTATTGAAACAAAGACCTGATTTAAATATAGTACAAGTTAGAGGTAATGTGGAAACTAGGATACGAAAAATAAAAGATGAAAATATGCATGGTATTGTGTTGGCAGCATCAGGAATAATTAGAGCTAATTTGCAAGATAAAATAAGTTCTTATTTACCTGTTGATGTTGTTATTCCAGCACCTGCCCAAGGAGCTTTAGCTATAGAAATTAGAAGCAATGATAGTACGATAGAGGGAATAGTAAATTCACTGAAGGATGAGAATACAGAAATCCAAATATTGGCTGAAAGAGGTTTTTTAGATGGTGTAAATGGAAGTTGTCATATTCCAATGGCAGCTTATTGTGAAATAATCCAAGATAAAATACATCTTACTGGCTTATATGGAGATTCAGAAGGAAAAAAAGTAGTAATCAAGTCTATAGATGGAGATATTTCTTCTCCTAGAGAGTTAGGTTTAAAGTTAGCTAAACTTGTATTGAAGGAGTATGAGAATTATGAAGGGTAAGGTTTACTTAGTAGGGGCAGGACCAGGTGATTATAAACTCATGACTTTAAAAGGTTTAGAGTGTATAAGAAAATCGGATGTAATAGTATATGATAGATTAGCAAATAGTAGTTATTTAAGAGAAGCTAAGCCTGATTGTGAACTTATATATGTAGGCAAGGCATCAAGTAATCATATTTTGCCACAAGAAGATATAAATAGAATTATAGCAGAAAAAGCTAAAGAAGGAAAAATTGTAACTCGTCTTAAAGGAGGAGACCCTTATGTATTTGGCAGAGGGGGAGAAGAAGCAGAGACTTTAGTAGATGAAGGTATAGAATTTGAAGTGGTTCCAGGTATAACTTCTGCTATAGGAGGTTTATGTTATGCGGGTATTCCTATAACACATAGAGACCATGCTTCGTCATTTCATGTAATAACAGGTCATTTGAAGGGTGATGATAGTGGAGAATTAAACTGGAATGCTCTTGCAAATAACAAAGGTACTCTTGTGTTTTTGATGGGAATTTCAAACCTAGAGAAAATAAGTGAAAACTTAATGAAAGAAGGAAAAGATAAGGATACACCTGTTGCTCTTATAAGTTGGGCAACTAGATATAATCAAAGAGTTGTTACATCTACACTTGAAAATGTTTATGAAACTGCTATTAAAGAAGAAGTAAAACCGCCAACTCTTATAGTAGTTGGGAGTGTTGTAGGACTTAGAGAAAAGTTGAACTTCTTTGAAAGTAAGCCTTTATTTGGAAAAAGTATTGCTGTAACTAGGTCTAGAAATCAAAATAGTGTATTGGTAGAAAAAATAATGGATTTAGGTGGAAATCCTATAGAAATACCTACTATTAAGGTAGAAAAAATACAAAATAATATTAACTTAGAAAATGAAATAAAAAATATAAATAAGTATAATTATCTAATACTAACTAGTAAAAATGCCGTAGAAATCTTCTTTGAAAAGATATATGAAATGAATTTTGATTTAAGGATATTATCTAATTTAAAGGTATGTGCTATAGGTTCTGCTACATCAAATGAGTTGAAAAAAAGAGGAATTATAGCGGATATAGTACCAAAAAAATTTGTAGCAGAGTCACTGTATGAAGAGTTAGCGCCTATTTTAAATGATGACGATAATATACTTATACCTAGAGCAGAAAATGCTAGAGATTATCTGGTTGACAAACTTAAGGCTATTTGTGAAGTAACAGAAGTACATATATATAGAACAGTAATAGATGAGGAGAAAAAAGGTGAGATATTAGATATTTTAAATTCTAATGACATAGATTATATAACATTTACTAGTTCCTCAACAGTAAATAATCTTGTTGAAATTATAGGAAAAGAAAATATTAAAATATTAGAAAAAATAAAAACACTATCTATAGGTCCTATAACTACAGAGACAATAAATAGTTTGGGAATAAAATTGTACAAAGAATCTGCTACATCTACTATAGATTCGTTAGTAGATTTAATTATAAAAAATTAATTTTGGAGGCTTGAATATGTTAAGAAGACCAAGAAGACTAAGAGCAAGTAAAGCAATCAGAAATTTGGTAAGAGAAACTAAGGTGAATGTAGAAGACTTAATATATCCACTGTTTGTAGTAGAGGGGGAAAATATAAAAGAAGAAATTAAATCTTTACCAGATGTCTATCATTTATCAATAGATATGCTAGAAGACGAAATAAAAGAAATAAGTGAGTTGGGAATTGAACATATAATGTTATTTGGTGTTCCAGATGAAAAAGATGAGTGTGCTTCACAAGCTTTTAATGATAATGGAATAGTTCAAAAGGCAATTAGAAAGGTAAAAGAAATAAATTCAGATATAAATGTAATAACAGATGTCTGTATGTGCCAATATACAAGTCATGGACATTGTGGGATTTTAACTGATACTGGTTATGTTGATAATGATAAATCATTGGAGTATTTGGCTAAAATATCTGTAAGCCATGCTAAAGCAGGAGCTGATATGGTTGCTCCATCTGATATGATGGATGGAAGAATACAAGCAATAAGAGAAGCTTTAGATGAAAATGGATTAGAAAATGTTGGAATCATGGCTTATAGTGTTAAGTATGCTTCAAATTATTATGGACCTTTTAGAGAGGCAGCTCATTCAGCACCATCTTTTGGAGATAGAAAAACATATCAAATGGACCCAGCAAATAGCAATGAAGCTATAATAGAGACTGAACTTGATATATTGGAAGGTGCAGATATACTTATGGTTAAACCTGCATTATCATATTTAGATATTATAAGAAGAGTTAAAGATAATTTTGACTTACCTCTAGCAGCTTATAATGTAAGTGGAGAATACTCTATGCTTAAGTTTGCTGTGAAGGAAGGTTTATTAAATGAAGATGTAATTCTTGAATCAATTACATCTATAAAAAGAGCAGGAGCAGATATAATAATAACTTATTTTGCTAAAGACATTGCTAAACTGTTGAAAAAATAAATTCTAGTAGTATAAAGAATATCAAAAAGTATAGGAATTGTAATTAACTATTATACAGTAGTTTTGTTTAGACATTTATTGAAGAATAATAGAAACTAATTTGCAATTTCTATACTTTATTTATGTAACTAAATAAAATTTGGAGGTAGAAGATGCTATATCCTATTAATTTAAAATTAGATGAGTTAGATGTAGTTATAATTGGTGGTGGAGAAGTTGCATATAGGAAATGTAAAAATTTTTTAGAGTTTAACAAAAATGTTACTATAGTTTCTAAACAAATTTTAAATAAATTTTATGATTTAAAAGGAAATATAAAAATAATAAAAGATGATTATAAAGAAATATATATAAAAGATGCTTCTGTAATAATTGCTGCCACAAATAATAGAGAGTTAAATATGGAAATAGGATTATATTGTAAAGCAAAAAATAAGCTAGTGAATGTAGTTGATAATATAGAAATATCGAACTTTACTGTTCCATCATATATAAAAAGAGGAGATTTACTTATAAGTGTGTCTACTGGGGGCAAGAGTCCTTCATTATCATCAAAGATAAAAAAAGAAATTGAAGAGAGATATACTGAAGATTATGAGGAGTATTTAAATGTATTAGGAGATATAAGAAAAAAGGTTATAAAAAAATACGAAGATAAAAGTAAAAGAAAAGATGTGCTTAATATGTTGGTAACACTTGACCTAGAAGAACTTAAGAAGTTTGATATATAAAAAATAAAATAAAAAATGTTAAAAAGGTGTTGACGGATTATTTTTAAGATGATATAGTATTACTTGTCCTTAAGAAAAGGGCAAACATAAAAAATGAACTTTGAAAATTAAACAGTAGGTTAATTTATAAAACAAGAAACAAACCATAAAGCCAGATATTTTGATAACAATAGTATCTGAGCCTGATAAACTTTTATTTGAGAGTTTGATCCTGGCTCAGGATGAACGCTGGCGGCGTGCCTAACACATGCAAGTTGAGCGATTTACTTCGGTAAAGAGCGGCGGACGGGTGAGTAACGCGTGGGTAACCTACCCTGTACACACGGATAACATACTGAAAGGTATGCTAATACGGGATAATATATTTGAGAGGCATCTCTTGAATATCAAAGGTGAGCCAGTACAGGATGGACCCGCGTCTGATTAGCTAGTTGGTAAGGTAACGGCTTACCAAGGCGACGATCAGTAGCCGACCTGAGAGGGTGATCGGCCACATTGGAACTGAGACACGGTCCAAACTCCTACGGGAGGCAGCAGTGGGGAATATTGCACAATGGGCGAAAGCCTGATGCAGCAACGCCGCGTGAGTGATGAAGGCCTTCGGGTCGTAAAACTCTGTCCTCAAGGAAGATAATGACGGTACTTGAGGAGGAAGCCCCGGCTAACTACGTGCCAGCAGCCGCGGTAATACGTAGGGGGCTAGCGTTATCCGGATTTACTGGGCGTAAAGGGTGCGTAGGCGGTCTTTCAAGTCAGGAGTGAAAGGCTACGGCTCAACCGTAGTAAGCTCTTGAAACTGGGAGACTTGAGTGCAGGAGAGGAGAGTGGAATTCCTAGTGTAGCGGTGAAATGCGTAGATATTAGGAGGAACACCAGTTGCGAAGGCGGCTCTCTGGACTGTAACTGACGCTGAGGCACGAAAGCGTGGGGAGCAAACAGGATTAGATACCCTGGTAGTCCACGCTGTAAACGATGAGTACTAGGTGTCGGGGGTTACCCCCTTCGGTGCCGCAGCTAACGCATTAAGTACTCCGCCTGGGAAGTACGCTCGCAAGAGTGAAACTCAAAGGAATTGACGGGGACCCGCACAAGTAGCGGAGCATGTGGTTTAATTCGAAGCAACGCGAAGAACCTTACCTAAGCTTGACATCCCAATGACATCTCCTTAATCGGAGAGTTCCCTTCGGGGACATTGGTGACAGGTGGTGCATGGTTGTCGTCAGCTCGTGTCGTGAGATGTTGGGTTAAGTCCCGCAACGAGCGCAACCCTTGTCTTTAGTTGCCATCATTAAGTTGGGCACTCTAGAGAGACTGCCAGGGATAACCTGGAGGAAGGTGGGGATGACGTCAAATCATCATGCCCCTTATGCTTAGGGCTACACACGTGCTACAATGGGTAGTACAGAGGGTTGCCAAGCCGTAAGGTGGAGCTAATCCCTTAAAGCTACTCTCAGTTCGGATTGTAGGCTGAAACTCGCCTACATGAAGCTGGAGTTACTAGTAATCGCAGATCAGAATGCTGCGGTGAATGCGTTCCCGGGTCTTGTACACACCGCCCGTCACACCACGGGAGTTGGAGACGCCCGAAGCCGATTATCTAACCTTTTGGAAGAAGTCGTCGAAGGTGGAATCAATAACTGGGGTGAAGTCGTAACAAGGTAGCCGTATCGGAAGGTGCGGCTGGATCACCTCCTTTCTAAGGAGAATTACCTACTGTTTAATTTTGAGGGTTCGTTTTTACGAATACTCAAAATTAGCACTTTTAGCAACAAAATAAACTGAACGCATGTGAAGTTTGTTTGTTAGCGCTGTGCATTAGCACTTTAAGCAACGGAATTTATTCGTTGGCGCTGTGCGTTAGCACTTTGAAAACTGCATATATATTTAGTGATATGACATCTAATTTGTAATATATAAAGCTGATAACTTTTTAAAATTATCGAAGTTGATAGCTTCTAATCTATCAAACCTTTTTAACTGGTCAAGTTATTAAGGGTGCAGGGCGGATGCCTTGGCACTAGGAGCCGATGAAGGACGTGATAAGCTGCGATAAGCTTCGGGGAGTTGCACGTAAACTTTGATCCGAAGATTTCCGAATGAGGAAACTCACTTAGAGTAATGTCTAAGTATCATTAAGTGAATACATAGCTTAATGAGGGGAACTCAGGGAACTGAAACATCTAAGTACCTGAAGGAAGAGAAAGAAATTCGATTCCGTAAGTAGCGGCGAGCGAACGCGGATTAGCCCAAACCAATAAAGTTTTCTTTATTGGGGTTGCGGACATATCATAACGAAGAGGTATCGTAATTGAAGAGGTTTGGAAAGACCCACCACAGAAGGTAATAGTCCTGTATGTTAAACGAGAAGACTTTAGATATGATCCAGAGTACCACGGGACACGTGAAACCCTGTGGGAAGCAGGAGGGACCACCCTCCAAGGCTAAATACTACCTAGTGACCGATAGCGTATAGTACCGTGAGGGAAAGGTGAAAAGAACCCCGGGAGGGGAGTGAAATAGAACCTGAAACCCTGCACTTACAAGCTGTGGAAGCACATTTCTTGTGTGACCGCGTACTTTTTGTAGAACGGGCCAACGAGTTACGTTAAGTAGCAAGGTTAAGCACTTAAGGTGCGGAGCCGTAGCGAAAGCGAGTTTTAACTGAGCGTTCAGTTACTTGACGTAGACCCGAAACCGGGCGACCTACCCATGAGCAGGATGAAGCGAAAGTAAAATTTCGTGGAGGTCCGAACCCACGAGCGTTGAAAAGCTCGGGGATGACTTGTGGGTAGCGGTGAAATTCCAATCGAGCCCGGAGATAGCTGGTTCTCCCCGAAATAGCTTTAGGGCTAGCCTCAAGGTGAGAGATACGGAGGTAGAGCACTGAATGTCCTAGGGGGTATTGCACCTACCGAAGACTATCAAACTCCGAATGCCGTCATCTTATACTTGGGAGTCAGACTGTGGGTGATAAGATTCATAGTCGAAAGGGCAACAGCCCAGATCGTCAGCTAAGGTCCCTAAATGTAAGTTAAGTGGTAAAGGATGTGGGATTGCACAGACAACCAGGATGTTGGCTTAGAAGCAGCCACTCATTCAAAGAGTGCGTAATAGCTCACTGGTCGAGTGATCCTGCGCCGAAGATTTCCGGGGCTAAAACTTACTACCGAAGCTACGGCATCAGTAATGATGGGTAGGGGAGCTTCCCATACGGGTTGAAGCATGACCGTAAGGACATGTGGACAGTATGGGAGTGAGAATGTTGGCATGAGTAGCGAGATGTGGGTGAGAATCCCACAGGCCGTAAACCCAAGGTTTCCAGGGGAAGGTTCGTCCGCCCTGGGTTAGTCGGGACCTAAGCTGAGGCCGAAAGGCGTAGGTGATGGACAACAGGTTGATATTCCTGTACTACCGATAACCGTTTGAGAGATGGGATGACACAGTAGGATAAGCTAAGCACACTGTTGGTTATGTGTGCCCAAGCATTGAGGCAGTCAAAGTAGGCAAATCCGCTTTGATAATGCTGGGATGTGATGGGGAGCGAAATTTAGTAGCGAAGTAGCTGATTTCACACTGTCAAGAAAAGTCTCTATCGAGGTTAAAGGTACCCGTACCGCAAACCGACACAGGTGGGTGAGGAGAGTATCCTAAGGCCAGCGAGAGAACTGTTGTTAAGGAACTCGGCAAAATGACCCCGTAACTTAGGGATAAGGGGTGCCACCATCAGGTGGCCGCAGAGAATAGGCCCAAGCGACTGTTTACCAAAAACATAGGTTTCTGCTAAGTCGCAAGACGATGTATAGGAGCTGACGCCTGCCCGGTGCTGGAAGGTTAAGGGGATCTGTTAGAGCAATCGAAGCAGTGAACTTAAGCCCCAGTAAACGGCGGCCGTAACTATAACGGTCCTAAGGTAGCGAAATTCCTTGTCGGGTAAGTTCCGACCCGCACGAAAGGCGTAACGATTTGGGCACTGTCTCAACAACAGACTCGGTGAAATTGTAATTCCGGTGAAGATGCCGGATACCTGCGACAGGACGGAAAGACCCCATGGAGCTTTACTGTAGCTTGACATTGGGTCTTGGTACTACATGTACAGGATAGGTGGGAGGCTTTGAAACCAGGACGCCAGTTTTGGCGGAGCCATCCTTGGGATACCACCCTTGTAGTACTGGGACTCTAACCATAGGCCATGAATCTGGTCTTGGGACACTGTCAGGTGGGCAGTTTGACTGGGGCGGTCGCCTCCCAAAAGGTAACGGAGGCGCTCAAAGGTTCTCTCAGTACGGTCGGAAATCGTACGTAGAGTGTAAAGGCAAAAGAGAGCTTGATTGCAAGACATACAGGTCGAGCAAGGATGAAAATCGGACTTAGTGATCCGGTGGTTCTGCGTGGAAGGGCCATCGCTCAACGGATAAAAGCTACCCTGGGGATAACAGGCTTATCTCCCCCAAGAGTCCACATCGACGGGGAGGTTTGGCACCTCGATGTCGGCTCATCACATCCTGGGGCTGTAGTAGGTCCCAAGGGTTGGGCTGTTCGCCCATTAAAGTGGTACGCGAGCTGGGTTCAGAACGTCGTGAGACAGTTCGGTCCCTATCCGTCGCAGGCGTAGGAAATTTGAGAAGACCTGTCCTTAGTACGAGAGGACCGGGATGGACGTACCTCTGGTGTACCAGTTGTTCTGCCAAGGGCATGGCTGGGTAGCTATGTACGGAATGGATAAGCGCTGAAAGCATCTAAGCGCGAAGCCAACTTCAAGATAAGATTTCCCACCGCAAGGGTAAGACCCCAGAAAGACTATCTGGTTGATAGGTCGAAGGTGTAAGTGCAGCAATGTATTTAGCTTATCGATACTAATAGGTCGAGGACTTGACCAATATTTATTTGATGTTCATTCATTAAGATATATGTGTAGTTTTTAGAGTGCTAACTCTAAAGAAACTAGTATTACTAGGTTCTATAAACTTATTAAAAACTTAATAGAAATATTAAGCATAAAGATTATGTGGTTACAATAGCAGAGAGGATACACCTGTTCCCATTCCGAACACAGAAGTTAAGCTCTCTAGCGCTGATGGTACTTGGTGGGAAACTGCCTGGGAGAGTAGGACGTAGCCACGTAATTTTTTTTGGGTAAATTTATAAAAATTAAAAAAGTTTTATTTTTTATGTTTAAACCTTGTAAATTTGGGACATAATATAATTGTAAAACTTAATATAGCAAAAATAAATTACTCAATCTCCCCCACTTAAAGACCTCTATCCCCCATAGAGGTCTTTTTTACTTTCAAATCAAATTATATAAAAAATAAATAGTTTTATATGACTCTTCATAAATTAAAATTACATTGTGATAGCAAACCATGAATATGAAAAATATAGAAAATTATAGCTAACATAAGCTGTATATCATCTTAACCTCAGTATATTTAACAAAAAATGTTTATAATTTAACCTTTATTTTAATAAGTTTACCATATATTCACTTTGTCTTAATATATCCTTTACAAATTAAGAGTATTATTAATCTATAAGTAAATCGTAGAATTAAATTAAATATTTTGGGAGGATAAAAATGGCAGATATAAGACTAGAAAATGTAACAAAATCTTATAATAAAAAAAATACAGTTATAGAAAATTTAAATCTTACTATAGAAGATGGTTCTTTTACAGTATTGGTAGGCCCAAGTGGATGTGGTAAATCTACTACGTTAAGAATGATTGCAGGTCTTGAAGATATAACTTCAGGTAGGTTGAAGATTGAAGAAAATGATGTTACAAAAACGGATGCTAGTAAAAGGGATATAGCTATGGTATTTCAAAATTATGCATTATATCCACATATGACTGTTAGAGAAAATATAGAATTTGGTCTTAAAAACAAAAAAGTAGAAAAAGAAAAAAGAGAAAAACTTATAACAGAAGTTATTGATGTAGTAGGATTGAGAGAATATTTAAATGTGAAACCAGGCAACTTATCTGGAGGTCAAAGACAAAGAGTGGCACTTGCTAGAGCTATGGTTAAAAATCCAAAGGTATTTTTAATGGATGAACCATTGTCAAATTTAGATGCTAAATTAAGAAATCAAATGAGAACAGAATTAATACAATTACATCAAAAACTAAAGTCTACATTTGTTTATGTAACTCATGACCAGGTTGAGGCAATGTCAATGGCAGATAAGATAGTTATAATGAACAAAGGAAAGATAATGCAAATAGGTTCCCCAAAGAAGATATATCAAAATCCTAAAAATTTATTTGTAGCTCAATTTATAGGGAGTCCTTGTATGAACATACTAGATATAAAAAATGATATTAAATTTGGATTCAGGCCAGAAAAAGCAACACTAGAGAGTATAAACATAGATGGGAAAAATGATGATGTATTTAGCCTATTTGGAAAAGTTGTGACTAAAGAAGTGTTGGGAAATGAAACTATATATTGTTTATCTGTTCTTAATAGAGAGATAAGAGTCAAAACGGAAAATGATATATTTGATATTGGAAGAACTTTAAGAATAAGTGTATTAGAAAAAGATTTATATTATTTTGATAAAAATGGAGAAAGAATAGAAGATGTAAAAGTATGTAAAAGTATGTATTCTAAAATTAAAGGAGATATTTATGAAAAAGCAATTTAATAAAGCATATTTATATATAACACCTGCTATTATAGGAACTTTATTGTTTATAGTCTATCCAATAATTAAGACGATATCTCTAAGCTTCAAATCTGGTAGTCTTCTTAGTTCAACCTTTGAAAATGTAGGCTTAAACAATTATACAGAACTTTTAAAGAATCCAGAGTTTATACAAACTATAACGAACACTGCAATTTATACTTTTTTTATGGTGACTATATCTATATCACTAGCCATAGTACTTGCTGTTTGGCTAAATAAAAATTCTATAATACACAATTTAACGCAAAGTATAATCTTTACACCACATGTAATTTCACTAGTATCTGTAGCTGTATTGTGGCTTTGGATTATGGAGCCACAATATGGCTTTTTAAACTGGATACTATCGACATTACATTTACCAACATCAAAGTGGCTTTCAAGTGAAAGTTCAGCTTTAATGTCACTAATTCTAATAGGAATATGGAAGACTCTTGGATACAATATCTTAATAGTGTTATCAGGTCTTAAATCCATACCAAACTATATATATGAAGCATCTAAATTAGATAATGCAAACAAAATAACGAATTTCTTTAAAGTGACATTGCCGCTATTATCACCAACAATATTTTTTCTTATGATAACAACAACAACTGCATCTTTTCAAGTATTTGATGAGATAAGTATAATGACACAAGGTGGGCCAGTGGGTTCAACTAACATGTTATCTTATTATATATATGAGTCTGGATTTATATACTATGACATAGGACAAGCGAGTGCAGCGAGTATGTTTTTGTTAGCTATAGTTATGATTGCTACATATGCTAACTTTAGACTCTTATCAAAGAAAGTTCATTATCAATAAAGAAAAAGTAGATATTATAAGGTTTATCCAAAAGGAGGAGACAATGGATATTATACAACCTATCAAAAAAGACAAAGTTGATATAAAAAAAATAGCATCAAAATCAATAGAAATATTAATTCTATTACTTTTATCTGCAATATTTATATTCCCTTTTATATGGATGCTATCTACATCCTTTAAAAATCCACAAGAAATGATGCAATTACCGCCCACTATTATACCAAATGATATAGTGTTAGAAAATTATAGTACAGCATGGCATTCAGGTCCATTTTTTAGATATTTGCTAAACAGTGTATTTGTAACAGGAAGTGTTTTAATTGTACAATTTTTAGTTATGGTTCCAGCAGCATATGCATTTTCTAAGATTAAATTTAAAGGTGAAAAAATGCTATTTGGGCTTTTGCTTGTAGGACTTATGATTCCACCACAAGTAACTTTTCTACCAGTCTATATGATGATGAGTAAGTTTGGATTTATAAATACTTATGTTCCACTTATAATTCCATTTATGACATCTTCATTTGGGATATTTCTGCTTAGACAGAATTTTATGCAGATTTCAGATGAAATTATTGAAGCAGCTAAACTAGATAATGCTTCTGACTTAAAAATAATGTTTAGAATAATGGTTCCTATGGCAAAACCAGCAGTAATAACATTTATATTATTTAATTTTATATACCATTGGAATAATTATTTCTGGCCCTTAGTAATGACAAATACAGATGCAATAAGAACTTTACCAATAGGAGTTGCGCTCCTTAAATCTTCAGAAGGAATTACTGCATGGAATGTAATAATGGCAGGAAATATAATTCTAATTTTACCAATAATTCTTGTTTATATATTTGCGAATAAAAAAGTAAAAGAAGCTTTTATGTATTCAGGAATAAAATAAAAAATTAAAGACTAAATTTGGAGGATGAAAATGAAGCTTAAAAGAAAATTAGCAACAGGATTAGCAATAACATTATTATTAGGTTCTTTAGTTGGGTGTTCAAATTCTAATGATGCAAATGCATCTAAAGGAGAAAAGACTGATAGCAATATTACGAAGATAGATTTCTGGGCTCCTTTAGGTGGAACTAATGGAGAAACTGCTCAAAAAATGGTTGACCAATTTAATAGTGAACATAAGGATGTACAAGTAAATATGTTAAAACAGAAAGATTACTATGAAAATGCAACAAAACTACAGGCAGCCTTAACATCTAAAGACCAACCAGATGTAACATTATTAGAAATAACTCAAACAGGTACATTCGCATCAGCAGGTGCTTTAGTAGATATGAGTAAATATTTTGATAAAACATATCAAGAAAGATTCTTTTCTGGTCTTTTAACAAATTCATATTATGAGGATAAGTTTGTTGGTATGCCATTTAATAGAAGTACACCAATATTATACATAAATAAAGATATGGCAACTAAAGCAGGTCTTGACCCTTCAGGTCCAAAATCATGGGAAGAGCTTAAGGATTATGCTAGTAAAATGACAAATAAATCAGAAGATACTTATGGTTTTGAAACGCCAATAGATATTTGGTTCTATGAAGCTATGGTAATGCAAAGTGGAGGAGAAATAACTAATGGTAAAAAAGTAGCATTTAATAATGAGGCAGGACAAGCACCAGTTAAGTTCTGGCAAGATATGATGAAAGCTGGAATAATGAAAATGCCTCCTGGAGAAGATTATAATGCCTGGGACGTAGCAAAACAAGATTTTGTAAATGGTAAAGTAGGTATGATATTTACATCAACAGCAGATTTAGCAGGACTTATGCAACAAACAGAAGGTAAGTTTGAAATATCAACAGCATTCTTACCAAAAAATCAAAAATACGCAACTCCTACAGGTGGAGCTAATCTAGTTATGCTTGAAGGTGGAACAGATAAAGAAAAAGAAGCAAGTGCAGAATTTATAGAATGGATGACACAAACAGATAAAATCGTTCAGTTTAGTTCATCAACAGGATACTTACCAACAACTGAAGATGCAACAAACTCAGAAAAGTTACAAACATTATATAAAGAAAAACCTCAATATAAGGTTGCAACTGACCAATTACAATATGCTGTTGCACTTCCAATGTTAAATGGATACAAGGAAGCAACTGATAAGCTAATGGATGAGATTAAAAAGGGGCTTACTGATTTAAATGCAAATCCAAAAGATGTAGTAAGCAAAGGAACTTCTGCAATGCAAGCAGTAATAGATAAAACAAATAAATAATTATATAGACTTGTAAGTTGATTAAAAGTATTCAATAATATATAAATGAAGAGGTAATGTAAATGACAAAGGTTATAGTATTATCAGTAGATTCTTTATTTGAAAAAGACTTGGAATTTGTAAAAAATCTACCAAACTTTAAATCTATACTAGAAAATTGCTCCATAGTAAAAAATATAAATTGTGTTTATCCCACTCTGACATATCCGTGTCATACTAGTATGGTTACAGGAGTATATCCTAAAAAACATGGTATATATCATAATGAAAAATTTGACCCAAATAAAGAAAATAAAGACTGGTACTGGTATTCAAAGGACATAAAAGCAAAAACTATTATAGATGTAGCAAAAGAAAATAATCTAACTACCTCTAGTGTATTATGGCCTGTAATGGGAGCAAATCCAAATATAGATTATAATATTGCAGAAATATGGGCTCCTAGTAGAGAAGATGACCCAAGAGAAACTTTTGAACGAAGTTCCAGTAAGGTTATAATGGACGGTATTTACAATAGACATTGTCATTATATCGATTGGAAATTAGAACCCAACATGGATTTATTTGGAGTAAACTGTTCAGTAGATATAATAAAGGAATATAAACCAGATTTAATGCTAATACATTTAGCTACATTGGACCATACACGACACAATTATGGCTTATTTAATGACGAAGTAGATAAAGCATTAAAAATGAATGATAAATGGTTAGGAGATATTATTCAGGCTACAAAGGATGCAGGTACATACAAAGATACAAATTTTATAATACTTGGGGACCATGGTCATCTTAGAGTTGATAAAGTTATAAATCCAAATGTCTTGCTTAAATCAAATGGATTTATAAAAGTTGAAAATGGAGAAGTTAAGGATTTTGATGCCTATGTAAATTCTTCTGGAATATCAGCTCAAATAATAGTAAATAACTTAGATAGGTTAACAGAATTAAGAGAACTGCTTGAAGAATTTAAAGAAGAATTATTCATAGAGAATATTTTTACCAAAGAGGAAGCATCTAACCTTGGTCTTGAAGGTGATTTTGAAATGGTAATTGAAGGTCTTGAAGGAATTTCATTTGGAAATGATTTCGAAGGAAGTATTATAAAAGATTCAGATATAAAAGATTACAAGTTTGCTGTTGCGACACATGGTCATTTACCTACTAAAGGTAATAGACCTCCATTTATAGCTTTTGGACCAAATATTAAAGATGGTGTGGTTATAGAAGAAGGAGACCTGAGAGCACATGCAGCAACTATATTAAAAATGTTTAATTTAAAATTAGATGGAGTTGAAAAAGAAGCATTTGATTTTATTATGTAAGTTGAATAAAGTATTTATTTTCCATGAATTATAGACTTCTATTGCAAAGATAGAAGTCTTTTTTTATGTTTTAGATTTAAGTAAAATTTAAATGGGTAAAATATTTAAAATAACTTAAACAATTTTATAAAGGTATGATATAATAATACATGTCAGGAACTAATGTTCGAAAAAAGGAGTGATACTATGGATTTTAAAATAAAATCAGACTTCAAACCTACAGGTGACCAACCAGAAGCTATTAAATCAATAGTGGATTCTATAAATAGAAATGAGAAATTTTCGACATTATTAGGTGTAACGGGTTCAGGAAAAACATTCACAATGGCAAATATCATTCAACAAGTTAAGAAACCTACCCTAATAATGGCTCATAATAAAACTCTAGCAGCACAACTTTACAGTGAGTTTAAAGAATTTTTCCCAGACAATGCAGTTGAATACTTTGTAAGTTACTATGATTATTATCAACCAGAAGCATATGTAGCTCACAGTGACACTTATATAGAAAAAGATGCAAGCATAAATGATGAAATAGATAAACTTCGACATTCTGCTACAGCATCTATTTTAGAGAGAAGAGATACTATAATAATATCATCTGTATCTTGTATATATGGACTTGGTGACCCAAAAGACTATAAAGAACTTATGTTATCTATAAGACCAGGTATGCAAAGAGACAGAGATGATGTAATAAAAAGGTTAATAGAGATACAATACGAAAGAAATGACATAAACTTTACACGAGGTACCTTTAGAGTTAGAGGAGATATACTAGAAATATTCCCAGCTAGTAATGATGAAAAAGCAATAAGAATAGAATTTTTTGGTGATGAGGTAGATAGAATAACAGAAATTGATTATGTAACAGGGAAGATTGTTGGTACTAGAAATCATGTTGTTATATTCCCAGCATCTCACTATGTAACAACGCCAGAAAGAATTGAAAAGGCAATTGTAGAAATAGAAAACGAGCTTCAAGAACAAATTAAATTTTTCAAGGAAAATGATAGGCTATTAGAAGCACAAAGAATTGAACAAAGAACTAAGTATGATATAGAAATGTTAAAGGAAATAGGATTTTGTCAGGGGATAGAGAACTATTCTAGACATATTACAGGAAGGTCAGAAGGAGAAAGACCATATACTTTAATGGATTTCTTCCCAGATGATTATTTGATAATTGTAGATGAGGCACATGTCACTATACCACAAGTAAGAGGTATGTATGCAGGAGACAGGTCTAGAAAAACATCACTTATAGAGAATGGTTTTAGATTACCTTCTGCACTTGACAATAGACCATTAAATTTTCAAGAATTTGAAGGAAATATAAATCAAATGTTGTTTGTAAGTGCTACACCAGGACCTTATGAAATTCAACACTCAGAGACAATAGCAGAACAGATAATAAGACCAACTGGCCTTTTAGACCCAATTGTAGAAGTAAGACCTATAAATAATCAAATAGATGATTTGGTAGGAGAAATAACTAAAACTATAGAAAAAAATGAAAGAGTGCTTATAACCACTTTAACTAAAAAAATGAGTGAGGACTTGACTAACTATCTTAAAGAAATAGGGATAAAAGTTAAATATTTACACTCAGATATAGTTACATTAGAAAGAACAGAAATAATAAGAGATTTAAGATTAGGGAAGTTTGATGTCCTTGTAGGAATAAACTTACTTAGAGAAGGATTGGATATACCAGAAGTTTCACTTATAGCAATTTTAGATGCAGACAAAGAAGGTTTCTTACGTTCCGAAACAGCTTTAATACAGACTATTGGACGTGCAGCTAGGAATGAAAATGGAAGAGTAATTATGTATGCAGACAGGATAACTGACTCAATGCAAAATGCTATTGATGAAACAAAGAGAAGAAGAGATATACAAAATTTATATAATGAAGAGCACAATATCATTCCTAAAACTATACAAAAAAATATAAGAGATAGTATAGAAGCTACTAAGGTTGCAGAGGAAGAAGTTGTATATGGAATATCTGATACAGATGATAAAGACGAAATAAGAGCTAATATAGATAAATTAAAATCAGAGATGATGGAAGCTGCTCAAAACTTACAATTTGAAAGAGCAGCAGAACTTAGAGATAAAGTGAAACAATTAGAAGAAAAATTGGAAAAATAGAAAGGTAAAAACAACATTATGGAAGATAAAATTATAATAAGAGGAGCAAAAGAACATAATTTAAAAAATATAGATTTAGAATTACCAAGAGATAAATTTATTGTTTTTACAGGTTTGTCAGGGTCTGGGAAGTCTTCTTTGGCATTTGATACAATATATGCAGAAGGACAGAGAAGATATGTAGAAAGTCTATCTGCTTATGCAAGACAATTTTTAGGTCAGATGGAAAAGCCAAATGTAGAATATATAGAGGGTTTATCACCAGCTATCTCAATTGACCAGAAGACTACCTCAAAAAACCCACGTTCTACGGTTGGAACAGTAACAGAAATATATGATTATTTGAGACTATTATTTGCAAGAGTAGGAGATGTGTATTGCCCTACATGTGGTGAAAAAATAAGTCAGATGACTATTCAAGAAATAGTTGATAAAATGCTAGATTTTCCAGATAGAACGAAATTACAAATTCTTTCACCAATTGTTAGAGGACAAAAAGGTACACATAAAAAAGTCTTTGATAATATCAAAAAAGAAGGATTTGTAAGAGTTAGAGTTAATGGTGAAAACTATGAAGTTAGTGATGATATAATCTTAAATAAAAATCAAAAACATAATATAGAAGTTGTAGTGGACAGAATAGTAATTAAAGATGGAATAGAATCAAGACTAGCAGATTCAATTGAAACTGCAGTTAAGCTATCTGATGGTCTTGTAATAGCCCAAATAATAGATGGAGAAGAAATTCTTTTTTCAACTAAATTTGCATGCCCAGAACATGGAATTGGCATAGAAGAATTATCTCCAAGAATGTTTTCATTTAATGCTCCCTTTGGTGCTTGTGATGTTTGTAATGGTCTTGGGGAAAGTAAAGAAGTTGACCCAGAATTAGTAGTACCAAACAAAGATTTATCAATAAAACAAGGTGCAGTGGCAGCATGGGGTTCAACAGGTGTTAATGATGACACTTATTACAGTAAAATGATAAAAAGTTTAGCAGAGCATTTTAATGTATCTTTGACAACACCGTTTAAAGATTTACCAGATGATTTTGTGGAGGAATTACTTTATGGTAAAGATAATATAATTGTAGAGTTTACTTATGAGTCAAAATTTGGAGGAACTAGAAATTATAAATCATACTTTGAAGGTGTAATAGTAAACTTAGAGAGAAGATATAGAGAAACTAATTCAGATTACATGAGAGATAAGATTGAAGAATACATGGCAGAGAGACCATGTCCAAAGTGTAAAGGGATGAGACTTAAAAAGGAAGTTTTATCTGTTTTAGTTGATGGAAAAAATATAATGGAAGTTACAAACTTATCTGTAAATGAATTGATTGACTTTATGGAAAATATAAATCTTACAGAAAAACAGAGATTTATAGCTCATGAGATTATAAAAGAGATAAAAGGAAGAGCTATGTTCTTAAGAGATGTAGGTCTTGATTATTTAAATTTATCAAGAAAAGCTGGAACTTTATCAGGAGGAGAAGCGCAACGTATAAGATTAGCTACTCAAATAGGTTCTGCATTGGTTGGAGTTTTATATGTACTTGATGAGCCAAGTATAGGGCTTCACCAAAGAGATAATGATAGGCTTATAACTACTCTTAGACATCTAACAGATTTAGGAAATACCTTAATCGTTGTAGAGCATGATGAAGACACAATGAGAGAAGCTGATTATGTTATAGACATTGGTCCAGGTGCAGGTATACATGGTGGTGAAATAGTTGCACAGGGTACTTTAGATGAAATAATTGAAAATGAGAACTCAATAACGGGTCAATATTTAAGTGGTAAAAAACAAATATTGCTTCCTGAGACTACTAGAGAAGGAAATGGAAGTTTTATAGAAATAGTTAAAGCATCAGAAAATAATCTGAAAAATATTGATGTAAAGTTCCCATTAGGTAAGTTTACATGCATAACAGGTGTTTCAGGTTCTGGAAAAAGTACATTAATAAACGATATACTTTACAAAGGTGTTGCAAGTAAAGTGAATAGACTTAAGCAAAGAGCTGGTAAGCATAAGGAGATAAAAGGAATTGAAAGTATAGATAAAGTTATAAATATAGACCAAAGTCCTATTGGAAGAACACCTCGTTCAAATCCTGCTACTTATACAGGTGTATTTGATTTTATAAGAGATATTTTTGCATCTACTAATGAAGCTAAAGCAAGAGGTTATAAAAAAGGTAGATTTAGTTTTAATGTAAAAGGTGGTAGATGTGAAGCTTGTAAGGGTGATGGAATAATAAAAATAGAAATGCATTTCTTACCAGATGTATATGTTCCTTGTGAAATTTGTAAAGGTGAAAGATACAATAGAGAAACATTGCAAGTAAAATACAAAGATAAAACTATATCTGATATATTAGATATGAATGTGGAAGAAGCTGTTGAGTTTTTCGAAAATATACCAAATATAAAAAGAAAATTAGAAACTTTAATGGATGTAGGACTTTCATATATTAAATTAGGACAGCCTTCAACTCAATTATCAGGAGGAGAAGCACAACGTATAAAATTAGCTGCTGAACTTAGTAAAAGACCAACAGGAAAGACTTTGTATATATTAGATGAACCTACTACTGGACTTCATATGGCAGATGTAGACAAGCTAATCCAAGTATTACAAAGACTAGCAGATACAGGAAATACAATTATAGTCATAGAACATAATTTAGATGTTATAAAGACTTGTGATTATGTAATAGACTTAGGACCAGAAGGCGGAGATAAGGGTGGAACTATAGTTGCAACTGGAACACCAAAAGAAGTATCTAAAGTTGATGGTTCTTATACAGGTCAATTCTTAAAGAAATATTTTTCTTAAGTTATATAAATTGTGAAAAATTTTAGAGCAGATATACGATAAACTGTTTTGTTATAAGTAAATTAGTCAAATATAAGTTGTAAATAGTAATACAAAGTAAAGTCCATATTACTCTTCATGGTTAAAATTGTTTTCAAATCAATTATAGAAGGGAATATGGGCTTTAACTTGTCTAAAGCACTGGAAATTGTATAACTTTTTAAAATTCATATTTTAGGGTATAATTTTAGTATAAAATTTAATGTTTTGGAGGGCGAGATGTTTGATATACAAGAGCATTTAAAAAAATTACCTTCTGAGCCCGGAGTATATTTAATGAAAGACAAATACGACCATATAATATATGTGGGAAAAGCCATATCTCTAAAAAATAGGGTAAGGCAGTATTTTCAATCTTCAAAAAACCATACATCTAAAGTAAAATCTATGGTTAAGAATATATATAAGTTTGAGTATATTATAACGGATTCAGAGTTAGAGGCATTAATACTTGAATGTAATTTAATAAAAAGATACAGACCAAAGTATAATGTAGTGCTTAGAGATGATAAAACTTATCCATATATAAAAGTAACTACAAATGAAGATTATCCAAGAATCTTAAAAGTTAGAAGAGTTCTTAAAGATAAGGCAAAGTATTTTGGGCCCTATACCAATATAACTGCTGTGAATGATACCTTGGAGCTTATAAGTAGTACGTATCCAATAAGAAGCTGTAAAATAGATATAGATAAAGCAATAAAGAATAAGACAAGACCTTGTTTAAATCTACACATAAATAAATGTTTAGGACCTTGTACAGGAAATGTTTCTAAAGAAGAGTATGGAAAAATGATAGAAGAGATTATAATGTGTTTATCTGGTAAAGAAGAAAAATTGATGGAACTTTTAAAGGAAAAAATGAATGAGAGTTCTATGAACTTTAGATTTGAAGAGGCTGCTGTATATAGGGATAAGATAAAGAGCCTTGAAGAGATGATACAGAAACAAAAAATAGATGCTACTGTAAGTGACTTAAACCAAGATGTGGTTGCAATGGCAAGAGCTCATAATGAAGCTTGTGTCCAGGTATTTTTTATAAGAAATGGTAAGATTGTAGGTAGGGAACATTTTATATTAGAAGGGGTAATGGATAGTCCAAGAGCTTCTATATTAAGTTCATTTGTAAAACAATTTTATAATGAACAAGAGTATATACCTAAAGAATTAATTATAGAAGATGAGATAGAAGATAGTTCTATATTAGAAGAATGGCTGTCATCTAAAAAGGGGCAAAAAGTAACAATAAGAGTTCCTCAAAAGGGAGAGAAGAAAAGCTTAGTTGAAATGGTTAGGAAAAATGCTGTAGAATATCTTGAAAAATTTTCTGATATGAATAAAAGAAAATATGAAAAAAGTATTGGAGCATTGGAAGAATTAAAGCAAATATTAAATCTAGAAAAGTTGCCAATAAGAATAGAGGCTTATGATATATCAAATATACAAGGTGTAGATTCGATTGGTTCTATGGTAGTGTATACGAATGCTAAAAAAGATAAGAAGGAATATAGGAGATATAAAATAAAGACAGTTATTGGACCTAATGATTATGATTCTATGGCTGAAATTGTAGATAGAAGATTAAAACATGGAAATTTACCTGACTTGATATTGTTGGATGGTGGAAAAGGACAAGTTAGTGCAGTAAAAAAAGTACTAGAACTCAATGATGTAGATATACCTCTTTGGGGAATGTACAAAGATGATAAGCATAGAACTAAAGGATTGATATGCAAAGAAAAAGAAATAGAACTAGATAAAACAACTAATTTATATAGATTTATTGCTAGTATACAAGAAGAAGTTCATAATTATGCAATAACATATCATAGAAGTCTAAGAAATAAAGCTTTGACAAAATCTATCTTAGATGATATACAAGGAATAGGTGAAAAAAGAAAGAAATCATTATTAAATCACTTTAAAGATGTAGATGCTATAAAAAAAGCTACTATGGAAGAACTTTTAGAAGTAGATGGAATGAATAAAAGCATTGCAGATAATGTTTATAATTTTTTTAGAAAGGAAGAAAATTAATGGAAACTAGCAATAAAGTATCAATAAGAGAGATAATAAAAGAGTTGAAGTTAAAAGTAGTATACATGCCTGATGATGTAGATTATTATGTCTACTCTCAAGATATAAATAGACCAGGATTACAGTTTGCAGGATATTTTGATTATTTTGCATATGAAAGAATACAAATAGTTGGAAAGACAGAATATAATTTTTTTGGATTAATGGATAGTCATATTCGGGAAGAAGTACTAGATAGATTTTTCTCATATGAAATACCAGCGTTAATAATTTCTAGAGACTTGGAAATCAAGCCAGATGTAATTGAAAAGGCTAAAAAATATAAAAGAATACTTTTGAGCACAAATAGAAATACCACTAGACTTATAAATAGACTGTCAAACTATTTGGATAATAAGTTAGCACCACATACAACAATTCACGGTGTGCTAGTAGATATTTATGGTATAGGTGTACTGATAAAAGGTGAAAGTAGTATAGGAAAGTCGGAAACAGCATTAGAACTGATTCAAAGGGGTAATAGATTAGTTGCAGATGATGCTGTAGAAATAAGAAAATTAGATGAAAGTATGCTTGTGGGTCAGTCACCTGAACTAATAAGACATTTTCTTGAGATAAGAGGAATAGGAATAATAGATGTTAGAAGTTTATATGGAGTAGGGGCAATCAAAAATTCTAAAATGATAGATTTAGTAGTTCATTTAGAAGCTTGGGATGAAACTAAGTATTATGATAGACTGGGACTGGATAAAGAATATGAAGAAATACTTGGTGTTAATGTAGAGAAATTAGTTGTACCTGTTAAACCTGGAAGAAATACTGCTATGATATTAGAAGTAGCAGCAATGAATTTTAGACAAAGAGGAATGGGATACGATGCAGCTCAAGAATTTACTAAAAAATTATCAAAATTAATCGATACTAAGTAGTACTGAATAATAGTGGACTACACATCATTTAATTAAATATTGATTAGGATTATGTCCTACACCTTATAAATTAAAATCAAGTTGTATATATAATGTTTATTAATAAGATATATTATATAAGGATAATTTAAAGTACAGTGTTAGATTATAATAATACTAGATTAATTTTATATTTGAGTTTCATTATATAACAAGAAAGTTGGAATTTTTTATGGGAATAGAATATTTTAGTAAACTTTTAGAAAGTAGTACTGAAAAAGAATTGCTCTTAAGTAAAAAGTCAAATAACATAAGTACAGCAAGATTAATATCTTTTTTGATAGTGATAGCAGGGTTTGCTATTGGATTTTACAATAAAAATATAGTAGGTATTTTTGTTGGAGTTTTATCAATAATAATATTTATAGCACTCTTAGTTATTCATAGTAAAGTAAAAGAAGAAGAAACATATTTTAAAAGTAAGAGCGAAGTATTAAATAAGTATATTAAGAGATTTGGAGATGGTTGGAAGGAATTTAAAATAGATGGTAAAGAATACTTAAAAGATGAAAATTCGCAAGCAAAAGATTTAGACTTATTTGGAAGAGCATCATTGTATCAATATATCTGTGTAGCTAATACATCTTATGGGAAAAATTTTTTAGCCAAATATTTGTGGAATGAAAATCCAGATGAGAATGTAATCTTAGAAAGACAGAGAGCTATAAAAGAACTTTTATCAAAAGATGATTTTTCTATTCATATTCAAACACTCAGTAATATAATTGGTAAAGAGCAAAAAAACAATTCAGATAGTAGTATAGAATCGTTTATAGAGTATGGAGAAAATAAGAATGTGTATATACCAAAATGGATGCATATTTTTACTTGGGGTTTACCAACTGCAACAATCTTATCTTTTATATTTTGTATGTTAGGATTTTTACCTGTTTTACCTGTTTTTTTACTTTTTATAATCCAGTTAGGGTTTAGTGGTTTTGGATATCCAAGACTTATGCAAACTCTTGCTCCATTATTTTCATTTAGTAGAAGTATACAAGTATATGAAAAAATGTTTGAGGTTTTAGAAAAAGAGACGTTTGAAAGTGCATATTTGAAAGAATTACAAGATAAACTTTCTAAGGGAAGTGGAGTTTCAAGAGGTGTTAAACAATTAAATTCAATAGGAAATGCTGTAAACCTAAGGTATAATCAGATACTATATATAATTGCCTGTGGTGTTTTGATGTGGAACTATCATTGTGCAGAAGCTTTGGAGCGATGGAAAGGTATATATGGAAATCAAATTAGAGATTGGTTTGAATCTATTGGAGAATTTGAAGCTCTAATAAGTTTAACAGTTGTTTCTCATGTAAAGGAAAATACATGTTTTCCAGTAATAAAATATGAAGATACTCCAAGATTGAAAGTTGAAGAGGTATACCACCCATTAATAGCAGAAAAAAGTGTCATAGCAAATTCGATACAATTAAATTCTCAGACTTGTATTATCACAGGTTCAAATATGTCTGGAAAGACAACATTTTTAAGAAGTATCGGTGTAAACTTAGTGCTGGCATATGCAGGTGCTCCAGTATGCGCTAAGAGTTTTGATGCGACCTGTATGGCTATATTTACTTCTATGAGAATACAAGATGATGTAAGTCAAGGAATATCAACTTTCTATGCTGAGATTCTTAGAATAAAATCAATGATTCAATATAGTTTAAAAGAACTGCCAATGTTGGTTCTAGTAGATGAAATTTTTAAGGGAACTAACTCTGCTGATAGAATTATTGGAGCAAGTGAGGCAGTAAAGAAATTATCAAAACCCTGGGTTATAAGTATGGTGACAACACATGACTTTGAGCTATGTGACCTTTCAGGTAGTGGAGATGTTGAAGTTGTAAACTATCATTTCTCAGAGTACTATGTAGACGATAAAATTCATTTTGACTATAAGATAAAAGATGGAAGATGTAAAACTACAAATGCAAAACAACTTATGAGAATGGCAGGTATTCTTTAATTAATAGATAGGTTAATTAAAGAATAAGTCTATTTAGAAATATAATTTAATTTGTGAAATTAATAAGGATTGTCTTAAATTACGTAAAAGTATTTTAAGACAATCCTTTTTTAAGAATAAATTTTATACTTTGTTATGACTACTTAGCTTCTTCACAAGCACATTCTTGTGGACACTCTCCATAGACACAACTCTTATCAAAGTAATGAGTATGAAGGTATTTATGAGCTACATCACTATTTGGTTCTCCAAAGAAGTCTTTATAAATAGCTTGTAAATCAGGATTCTCATGAGATTTACGAATAGCCTTATTTCTATCTATTTCATATAACGCATTTGCACGTCTATCAACTATTTCAGTATTACCATGGTGATAAGGTTGACCAGCACCTCCAACACATCCACCAGGACATGCCATAACTTCTATGATATGGTATTTACATTCTCCACTTCTGACCTTATCCATAATCTTTCTAGCGTTTTTAAGTGTATTTACAATACACACATTAACTGTAGTTCCATCAACATCTATACTTGCTTCCCTAATTCCTTTAAGACCTCTAACATTAGTGAAGTTTACATTATCTAAAGTCTTATTAGTTATCTTCTCATATGAAGTACGTAGGGCAGCTTCTAAAACTCCACCACTTGCTCCAAATATAGATGCAGCACCTGTAGATTTTCCTAGAGGATTATCAAAATCTTGGTCTTGAAGATTAGGTAAATCGATTGCAGCTTCTTTTATCATCTTAGCTAACTCTCTAGTAGTTATAGAAAGGTCAACATCTAGTATTCCAGATTCACTTAATTCTTCTCTTGAAGCTTCATATTTTTTAGCTACACAAGGCATTACAGATACAACATAAAGTTCTTCAGGATTGATTCCTAATATTTTAGGTGCATAGTAGTTTTTAGCTATAGAACCAAACATACCTTGAGGAGACTTACAGCTAGATGCTAAGTTTAACTTGTCTGGATAATTGTGCTCTAAGAAGTTTACCCATGCAGGACAACAACTTGTTAATATAGGAAGATTTTCACCTTTTTGGATTCTTTCTATAAATTCAGTAGCTTCTTCCATTATAGTAAAATCTGCACCAAAGTTTGTATCAAATACATGTTCAAATCCAAGTGCTTTTAAAGCAGCTACCATTTTTCCTGTAGAGATTGACCCTGGTTCTAATCCAAACTCTTCACCAATAGCAACTCTTACAGCAGGAGCAACTTGCACTACTATAGTCTTTTCTTTTTTATTTAAAACATCCCAAAGTTTAGGTACATTATCTACTTCTGTTAATGCTCCAGTTGGACAGACAGATATACATTGACCACAGAATGTACACTCTGTTTCAACCATATCAGAGTTAAAGAATGTACTAACTAAAGTATTAAATCCACGATTAACTCCAGATAATGCTCCTACTGTTTGTATGTCATTACATACAGTCTCGCATCTTCTACATAATATACACTTAGAATGGTCTTTAACTAAAGATTTAGTAGAAGTATCTTTACCTGCAAAAGATTTAGAACCTTGATATCTTATTTTTCTTACTCCTAAATCAGCAGCTATAGTCTGTAATTCACAATCTCCATTTTTTTCACAGACAAAACAATCTTGTGGATGGTCTGATAACAATAATTCAACAATAGTTCTACGAGCATTTAATGCTTTAGCACTATTAGTCTGAACTTTCATACCTTCCTTTATAACTGTTCCACAAGCTGGAACTAATCCTCTCTCTGTCTCAACCATACAAACACGACAAGAAGCACAAGTGTCAAGCTTATCTATTTCATTCATATGTAAATGACAAAGGTTGTGTATTTTTATATTTATTAATTTCGCAGCATCTAAGATAGAAGTTCCACTAGGTGCTGAAACGTGTTTGCCATTAATAGTTAAATTAACTAAACTCATTGTTATTCCTCCTCCAAATAAGTTATTTCTTGATTATAGCGTTAAATGTACAATTATCTATACAAGCACCACATTTTAGACACTTAGAAGTATCTATTGTATGTTGTTCCTTAACAGAACCTGTTATACAACCAGCAGGACACACTCTAGAACATTTTGTACAACCCTTACAGTCATCTGTTATAAAGTAAGAAAGTAAGTTCTGACATTTACCAGCAGGACATTTCTTATCTACAACATGAGCTATATACTCATCTTTAAAATATTGAAGAGTACTTAAAACAGGGTTTGGAGCAGCTTTACCAAGACCACATAATGAAGCAGTTTGTATAGTTTCAGCAAGGTTTTCTAGGTCATCTAAATCTTGTAGAGTACCATTACCTTCTGTAATTTTAGTTAATATTTCTAATAATCTTGTAGTACCTATACGACAAGGTGTACATTTACCACAAGATTCTTCAACAGTAAACTCAAGGAAGAACTTGGCTATATCTACCATACAGTCAGATTCATCAAGAACAAGCATACCACCAGAGCCCATCATTGAACCGATAGAACTTAATGAACCAAAGTCTATAGGAGTGTCTAAATGTTCAGTTGGTATACATCCACCAGATGGTCCACCTGTTTGAACAGCCTTAAATTTCTTACCTTCAGGGATTCCCCCACCAATTTCAAATACAATATCTCTTAAAGTAGTACCCATTGGAACTTCAACAAGTCCTACATTTTCTACTTTTCCACCAAGAGCAAAGACTTTAGTACCACTAGAATCTTCAGTACCTAAGTTGGCAAACCAATCTCCACCCTTAAGTATAATTGCAGGTATGTTAGCAAAAGTCTCAACGTTATTTAAGCAAGTAGGAGATTTCCATAGACCACTCTTAGAAGAACTATAAGTTTTCATTCTAGGTTCACCACGTCTACCTTCAATTGAATGCATTAGCGCTGTACCTTCACCACAAACGAAAGCACCTGCACCATATTTTAATTCTAATTTAAAGTTAAATCCAGTGCCTAAGATATTTTCGCCAAGTAAACCGTATTTTTCAGCTTGAGCTATGGCTACTTTTAATCTTTCTATAGATTTTGGATATTCTGCTCTTATGTATATGTATCCTGTATCAGAACCTATAGCGTATCCACATATTGCCATAGCTTCTAGTACACTATGAGGGTCACCTTCAAGTACAGATCTATCCATAAATGCACCTGGGTCACCTTCATCAGCATTACATACAACAAACTTTTTATCTGTTGGACCAGCTGGATTTTTTGAAGCAGCTTCCCATTTAGAGCCAGTAGGGAAACCTGCACCACCTCTACCACGAAGGCCAGAAGTTTTTACCTCTGCAATAACTTCTTGAGGAGTAAGAGAAGTTAAACATTTGCCTAGAGCTAAATAACCATCATTGGCAATATATTCTTCTATACTATCTGGGTCTATAAGACCACAATTTTTTAAAGCTATACGTAACTGTTTTTTGTAGAAAGACATTTCTTCTTGTTCTTCAACTTTTTTACTTAAAGATTCTTCCTCATATAATAATTCCTCGACAACTGTATTTCTAATTAAGTGGCTTTGAACTATCTTTTCAGCATCAGATGGCTCAACTTTTACGTAGAAAACGTTATCAGGATAAACTTTTACAATAGGACCTTGAGCACAGAAACCAAAACAACCTGTCAAACGAACACTAACTTTATCTTGGATTCCTGATTTCTTTATTTCATTTTCTAATTCACTAACTATTTCTAGACTGTTTGAAGATGTACATCCAGTATCACAACAAACAAGTAATTCTCTTCTTAATACATTTTCCTTAGAATAATTTTTTCTTAAGCTAAGATTAGGTTTCAGCTCATCAGCTAAAACTTTTAATTCATCAAATGAATTTACTTTACGCATTATTTATTCACCCCTCTTAACAATTCAATTCTAATTCTCTATAAGTATCTAATATTTCGCTTACTTGGTCAGGTTTCACTTTACCATAAACTTTACCATTTACAGTAACAACTGGAGCTAAACCACATGCCCCCAAACATCTTAAACCTTCTAAAGAAAATTTAAAATCACTAGTAGTTTCTCCAACTTTTATGCCAAGCTGTTTTTCAAAAGCACTTAAGATTTTGTCAGCACCTTTTACAAAACATACAGTTCCTAGACAGACACTGATTTTATACTTACCTACAGGTTCTGTAGTAAAATAAGAATAGAATGTAACAACCCCATATACCTTTGCAGGAGCTACTCCAAGTTTTCTAGCAACATGAAGTTGAACTTCTTTTGGAAGATATCCAAATATACCTTGGGCTTCATGTAGAACTTGTATTAACGCACCTTCCTTTGTTGCAAGAGAGTCAATAAATATATCTAGTTCGTCAAATAATTGCTTGTTGTGTGAAATAAAATCGCACATAACAAATCCCCCTTTTCTTTTTAAAGTTATTATTTTTCATAAAATAATTAACCATGAGTTGACCCCAACATTATGTGGGTGAACAAAACCAAAACAATAAAGAAAGAATAATATACAACAATTTCTTTATTTATAAAAACAATGCAAAAAAGTTACCTATTAAAAATAAAAACTATACTAGTCTATTATAATATAAAATAATTCAGAATAGTTAAAAAAAATAAAAAAAATGAGCTAAATTCAATAAAAAAAAAATAATACATATAAAAAACTTTAAAAAATAAACCAAAATGTAAAATTTTTATAAAATAAAAGATTTATAAAACTGCTGATAATAGTCTTGAAATTGATTCCTTGATTTTTATATAAGTAGACCTAGAATTATATATATCTAATGTTATTTCCTTAGAATTTAAAATATCATTTTCAAATATAATTCTTTGTTCCAATGCTTTTTTTGAAGAGTACATAAATGCATTAACTTCGAAATTAAGCTCAAAACTTCTGATATCCATATTAGCTGTTCCTATAGAGCATATAGAGTCATCTATAACTATTGTCTTAGCATGTAAAAATGCATTTTGACCATAAGTATAGATTTTAGCTCCAAACTTTAAAAGTTCTCCAGCATATGAATATGATGCCCAGTATACAAAGGGATGGTCAGGTTTAGAAGGAATCATCACTCTCACATCAACACCAGATAAACAAGCTATTTTTAAAGTATCTATAAAAGTTGAGTCAAGTATTAAATAAGGACTCTGTATGTATATATACTTTCTAGCTTTCTGAATCATTTTAAGGTAACCATATTTAATCTCATCAAGTTCTGATATATCTGGACCACTTGATACTATCTGAATCCCAATATTTTCAGAAGGATGATTAGAATTTGTATCTTCTTCTATAAAGTACTTTTCTAAATCTAAATCTTCTTTAGTTGTATATCTCCAATCAAGGATGAATCTCATATTTAGGTCAATTACGCAATCACCAGTAAGCTTAGTATGTGTATCTCTCCATAGACCAAATTTTGGATTTCTACCTAAATATTCATCACCAACATTATATCCACCTACAAATCCTACCTTACCATCAATGACAACAATTTTTCGGTGATTTCTATAGTTTAAGTTAAAGTTTACAATTTTCAAGAATGATGGGAAGAAGCTTCCAACTTTAACACCACTTTCTTTAAGTCTGGAAAGTGTACTATTTTTTAGTGTTCTACCACCAACTGCATCAAATAAAAGTCTTACTTCAACACCTTCTTTAGCTTTGTCTATAAGAATGTCTATTATTTCAGTTCCGATTTTGTCATCTTTGAAAATGTAAAATTGTATGTTTATATATTTTTTAGCTTTTTTAAGTTCTTCAAGAAGACTGTTAAAAAATTGACTAGATTCAGCATAAATCCACACATCGTTATTATTGGTATAATGAGCATTATTTGAATTAGCCAATGCATAAATCATATCCTTATGTTGATGTATATCTGAATCAATTTCAGATGTAGATTGGAGTTTAACCTGAGTATCTAGTATATTACTTTTGATTATCTTATCATCCTTTTCTTTCAATCTAAACATATTGTTTTTTGAAATATTTCTGCCAAAAGCTATATAAAGTATGAATCCAAGAGCAGGAATCAATACTAATATAAGAAGCCATGTTAAAGTTGTATTTATGTTTCTTTTTTCTCTAAAGATAAGGTTTAGTATAACCATGAAATTAATTATATATATTGTAGTAACTGCTATTTCATATATTGACATTTCGAAAAATGATATATCAAACATAAAATTCCCTCCTTCAAATATTTATTAAAATAAGTAATTATATATAATAACACAAACATATATCTATTATATATAATACCTCAATAATTAAAAAGTAAAATAAATAATCAAAAGGTAAATTTTTCAAATTCAATATAAATTATTTCGAAATTAACAAAGTTGTTATATAATAAATAGTATAATTATATGAGACAAGTATATATAAGTATATAGTATATTTTTTATGTTAATAAAATTTATTATATATCATATTGTTATTATATAATTATTGCCATAAAAAGACAAGGGAAAGTATAATTTTTAAGGGGGAAGGATTTATGAGTAAAGGATTCTTGACACCTGGGGAAACTGCACAAGCAACTATAAGTGCAGGCATTAAAAAAGCAAATATTTCGACACAAAATGCAATTCTATTAGGTTTATTTGGAGGAGCATTTATAGGTTTTGGGGCATTGGGGAGTATGATAGTTAGTCAAACTTTTGGCAAGGTAGACCCAGGGGTAGCTAGCTTTTTAAGTGCTATGGTCTTTCCAGTAGGTCTTATGCTTGTAGTAGTGGCAGGAGCAGAATTATTCACTGGAAACACATTAATGGCTATTGCACTTATGGACAAAAAAATAACATTAGGAAAAATGTTAAGAAACTGGGGACTGGTTTATTTTGCAAATTTAGTAGGTTCAATTTTGCTAGTTGCACTTGTGTTTTATTCTTCTACATTGACAGGAGATGCAGCTACAAAAGCTATAGCTGTGGCAGAAGCTAAGGTTAATTCAACTATAGCATCAATGTTTTTAAAAGCAATACTTTGTAATATTCTAGTCGTTTTAGCTGTATGGATGGCTACAGCATCTCAAGATATAATGTCAAAATTGGCTTCATGTTGGACAGTAATAATGCTATTTGTATTATGTGGATTCCAACATAGTGTTGCAAACATGTTTTTTATACCAATGGGAATGGCATTAGGAGCAAATATAACTATGGTTCAATTTATAACTAATTTGGTATTTGTAACGCTTGGAAATATCGTTGGAGGTTCCATAGTAGTTGGAGGGATTTATTATCTTTGCTATGTCAAAAATAGTTAGATAAATAATACGAATTAAATTGCCTTTTAAAGCATTGATATCAGTGATATTGATGCTTTTTTTAAATTATTTATATTCTTTTATATGTTGTTATTTTTTTTTTTTTACTTTATTATATATTTATTGAATATAGTTTGTAATTAAGAAGCTTAAAATATAAAATCTATATGATAAGCAAAATCATATATTATTGAATATAGTTAATACTATATACTAATGTAATTTAAATAATAATGACAGCTAAAGTTCAGTATAATTTGGGAGGAAATACAATGAATAATCAAGATATATATATAAATTTATTAAATATATTAAGTAAAGAGGATATAAAAGTCGATGAACCTATGAAAAAACATATTTCATTTAGGGTAGGAGGACCAGCAGATATATTAGTTAGACCTAGAACTGAAGAACAATTAAAAAATGTACTTAAGTTGGTAAAAAAAGAATCTATTCCGTATTTAATAATTGGAAATGGTTCAAACATTTTAATTAAAGATGGTGGAATAAGAGGAGTGGTAATAGAATTAGCTGATAATTTCAATTCTTATGAGATAAATGATACTAGGATGACTGCTCAGTCAGGAGCTTTATTATCAGTTTTAGGGAAAGCTCTCCAAAAGCAAGAATTAAAAGGGTTTGAGTTTGCATCAGGAATACCTGGCACATTGGGAGGAGCATTAGCCATGAATGCTGGAGCATATGGTGGTGAAATGAAGGACATAGTGAAGTCAGTAAGACTGATGGATATGGAAGGCAATATATTTGAATTATCAAATGAACAGATGGAATTTGGGTATAGAAAAAGTATAATATCGAAAAACGGATATATAGCTTTATCAGCAGAATTAGAGTTACAAGAAGGAAATTATGATGAAATAAAAAGTTTAATGGATGATTTAGCGACGAGAAGAATAACTAAACAGCCATTAAATTTTGCTAGTGCAGGAAGTACATTTAAGAGACCAACAGGATATTTTGCAGGTAAATTAATAGAAGAAACTGGATTGAGAGGTCTTACTTTAAGAGGAGCACAAGTATCTGAGAAGCATTGTGGATTTGTAGTCAATCAAGGAGAAGCAAGTGCTAAAGATATTTTGGATTTAATATATGTTATAAAAAGTGCTGTATATGCCAAGTTTGGGGTTATGTTGGAAGAAGAAGTCAAAATACTTGGAGAGGATTAACAAATGAAAATACTGGCTGATTATCATACACATACATTATATAGTCATGGCAAAGGGACTATTGAGGATAATGTAAAGGTAGCCATTTCTAAAGGAATAAAAACAATAGGAATATCTGACCATAGTTATAAACATATTGCATATGGTGTAAAGAAAAAAGATATTCTCAAAATGAGAGAAGAAGTAGATTATTTAAATGATAAGTACACTGATATAAATATACTTTTAGGTATGGAGTGTAACATATTAGATGATAAAGGAAATATAGATATGGATGATAAATTTATTAGAGATTTTGATTATATTATGGCTGGATATCACTTTGGTTCTACTCCAACATCATTAAGAAGCTTATTAAATCATTGTAATAACTATATTTTTAAAACTGAAAAAGCAAAAGAATATAATACAAAAGCTGTAATAAATGCGATAAGTAATAATGATATTTTTATAATTACTCATCCAGGAGATAAAGGCGATGTGTATATAGAAGAAGTAGCAAAGACAGCAAAAAAGACAAATACTAGACTTGAGATAAATAGTAGCCATTCTTTTTTGAATGTAAATCAATTAAATAAAATAAAAGGGCTAGAAAATAAATTTATAATAGGCTCAGATGCACATTGTCCAGAAAGAGTTGGTGATTTTGAACTAGCTATGAAGACTATATCTGACTCTAATCTGGATATATCGTTAGTAGAAAACATTATAATATAATAAACATAAGATAAAAGGGAGGAGTTAGCAATGAAATTTGTTATAGTTACAGGTCTTTCAGGATCTGGAAAAAGTGAGACAATGAGAGCTTTAGAGGATATGGGATTTTATTGTGTAGATAATCTACCTCCTGCTTTGATAACTAAATTTGCAGAATTATGTTATCAACCAAATTCAAGTATTGATAAAGTTGCTCTAGGGATAGATATAAGAGGGAGAAAGTTTTTTGAAGCGCTTCATGAAAGCTTAAATTATTTAGAAAAAGAAAATTATGAATATGAAATGGTATATTTGGATTGTAATGATGATGTATTGTTAAAGAGATATAAAATGACAAGAAGAAATCATCCATTGGCAAAAGATATGCAGATTCCAGAAGGTATAAAAATGGAAAGAAAGATAATGGAACCTTTAAAGGAGTTATCTACATGTATAATTGATACAACTAACATGAAACCTAAAGACCTTAAGGAAGAAATAAAGAAAATATATTCTTCTGGTGAAGATAATCCAAACCTAACTATTTCTGTAGTATCTTTTGGATTTAAACATGGTATACTTGCTGATGCAGATTTAGTATTTGATGTAAGATTTCTTCCAAATCCCTATTATGTTGAAGAGTTAAGAGCTAAAACTGGTGATGATAAAGAAGTTAGAGATTATGTTATGAATTCTAAAATCAGTGAAGAATTTTATGTGAAACTTTTAGATATGATTCATTTTTTAGTACCTCAATATATAGAGGAAGGAAAACAACATCTAGTAATTGGTGTTGGATGCACAGGTGGAAGACATAGGTCAGTTACTATAACAAATCTTATAGCGGAGGATTTATCTAATAAGGGATATAGAGTTGTAAAGAAACATAGAGACTCTATGTTGCGATAATGGAGGCAAACATGGCTAAATTACTTATTATTGTAGGAATTTTAGGTTGGATTGCATTAATTGTATCGTTATTTATATATAAAAAAGCAAAAAATGAAAAAGTAAAACTATTTCAAAGGTCTATTGTTGAAAATAGAGAACCAAATGTGGTTGTGATAGGTGGAGGTACTGGTCAATCGGTATTTTTAAGAGGCCTTAAACACACTACGCAAAATATAACTGCAATTGTAACTGTTGCTGATGATGGTGGAGGTTCAGGTGTATTGAGAGAAGACTTAGGAATGCTCCCACCGGGAGACATAAGAAACTGTTTATTAGCACTTGCAAATATAGAGCCAACAATGAATGAAGTTATGCAATATAGGTTTACAGAAGGGCTTTTAAAAGGTCAGAGTTTTGGAAATTTGTTTTTGGCTGCTATGAATGGGTTGTATGGAAACTTTGAAAAAGCTGTATATAAATTAAGTGAAATTTTTGCTATAACAGGAAGAGTTTTACCAGTAACTTTGGAAGATGTAAATTTAGTTGCCAAATTAGAAAATGGCAATATAATAAATGGAGAATCTAGTATACCTGAAGAGTCAAAAATTCAAAAAAGCTCTATTGATAAAATTTTTTTAAATCCAAAAGATGTAAAACCATTAAAGGATGTTATTGCATCTATTTATGATGCTGACATTATAATTATGGGTCCTGGAAGTTTATATACAAGTATAATACCCAATTTACTTGTAGAGGGGATTGTAGACGCTATTAAATTGTCTGTAGCTCCAAAAGTATATATAGCAAATATAATGACTCAACCAGGTGAGACAGAAGGGTACAATGTATTAGAGCATGTTAATGCTATAGTAAAACACACTGATGAGAATTTAATAGATTATGTAATCGCAAATAATGAGATATTGCCAGAAGAAATGCTTGACTTATATAAACAAGATGGAGCAGAGCAAGTCTTGTTAGATAAAAAGCAAAAAGATAAATTAAAAGAGATGGGTATAAAAACTGTAGAGAAGAATTTAATTGAAATAAAAAATAATTATATAAGACATGATGCAAAGTATATATCTAACATAGTTATTGAGTTAGCCCTAAATCATAATTACAACAAAAGTTAGTAAAAAAGGATTTTAAAAAATTGTGTAGAAATCCTTATCATTATGTTAGTTTTAAGGAGTGAACATCGATGAGAGAAGAGGTTAGTGCTGGTGGTGTAGTCCTGTTTGGCAATACGATTCTTTTACTAAGGAAGTTCAATGGAGATTGGGTGTTACCCAAGGGAAAAGTAGAAGAAGGGGAAAATAACCAAGAGGCAGCATTACGTGAAGTAAGTGAAGAAACTGGAGTAAAAGCAGATATATTGAAATATTTAGGTGAAATACACTATACATTCAAAGAAAACTGGGATGAAAATAGAGCAGTTCATAAAACAGTTTTTTGGTATTTGATGCAAGCAAAGAATATGGATACTATTCCACAAAAAGAGGAAGGCTTTATTGATGCTAAATTTATCCACCTAGATAGAGTAGTAGACTTAGCTAGGTATGATGATGAAAAGGAGATAATAAAGGTTGCCTTACAAGAAATAAAAAAAAGGTTAAAGAAAAATTAGTTAATAGGTGATAGATATGTCTTTTTCAACTGAAACCAAAAATGAACTAGCAAGAGTTATATCTGGGAATGAATGTTGTAATATAGCTGAATTGTCAGCTCTAGTTAAATCAGGGGGAAGTATACAAATTGTTGGATATAAGAAGCTAAATCTAAAGATAACAACAGAGTTAAATTCAATAGCCCGTAAAGTATTTAAATTATTAAAAAAGAATTTTAATATTAATACTACAATCTCAGTAAATAAGAATCAAATGCTAAAGAGAAATAACAGTTATGTATTAATGGTAACAAGCGAAATGGGTTCAGAGATGTTATTAAAAAAGTTAGGTATACTTGAAGATAAAGAAGGATTTTTTACTATAAACAAAATTTCAGAGAACTTAATTAAGCATGAAGGATGTAAGAGAGCTTTCATAAGAGGAGCTTTTCTTGGTGGAGGTTCTATAAGCGACCCAGAAAAGAACTATCATATGGAATTTGTAACTAATAATGAGGAGTTTGCAGATTCTCTAAAAGAACTTATAAACTCTTTAGGTTTTAATAGTAAAATTGTGGCTAGAAAAAATAATCACGTTGTTTATATCAAAGAGAGTGAACAAATATCAGATTTGTTGAGTATTATAGGAGGACACCACGCTCTTTTAAGTCTTCAAAATACTAAAATAGTAAAAGAAATGAGAAATAATGTAAACAGGATAGTAAATTGTGAGACAGCTAACCTTTCTAAAACAGTAAATGCAGCAGTAAGACAAGTAGAAAATATTAAGCTCATACAAGAGACTATAGGAATTAGCAGTTTGCCAGAAAATTTACAAGAGATAGCTAAGATTAGAATCGAGTATGAGGATATGACTCTCAAAGAACTTGGAGAGATGTTAGAACCACCAATAGGAAAATCTGGAGTCAATCATAGACTTAGAAAAATAGAAGAAATTGCAACAGATTTGAAAAAAAAATCATAGCAATAAATTGAGGGGACAATCTCAGAATAAGCATTAATTTATAACATATAATGGTATACGTTGAAGTTAATTCCTATTTTGAGATAAAAGTCTCTGTTTTTGTTTTAGGACATATATTTGTGGTAAAATTAAAATTATAAAGCAGGAGGTGATTTAATGAACAAAGATTTTGCTCATCTTCATGTACATACTGAGTATAGTTTACTTGATGGGTTTTCGAGGGTGAAAAAACTTATAAAAAGGGCTAAGGAACTAAACATGAGCTCAATAGCTATAACTGACCATGGTTGTATGTTTGGTGTTATAGATTTCTACAAAACAGCTATAAAAGAAGGAATAAAGCCAATTATAGGGTGCGAAGTCTATACAGCTGCACGTGGATTGAGAGATAAAGACCCAAACTATGACAAATATCAAGGACATTTAGTTCTGTTAGCTAAGAATATGGAAGGATATAAAAATTTAATAAAAATAGTTTCAACTTCATACGTAGAAGGTTTTTACTATAAGCCTAGAGTTGACATGGAAGAACTTAAAAAGCATAACAAAGGGATTATAGCACTTTCTGCATGCCTTGCAGGAGATGTAGCACGTGCTTTAATGAATAGAAATTATGAAAAAGCAAAACAATTTGCTCTTGACTACAGAGACATATTTGGAGAAGAAAATTTCTTTTTGGAGATTCAAGATCACAATTTACCTGAGCAAAAAGAAGTAAACTCTGGTTTAGTAAAATTATCAAAAGAGACTGGTATACCACTAGTTGCTACTAATGATGTTCACTATGTAAATAAAGAAGATTCGAAAATACATGATGTTCTTATGTGTATTCAAATGGGAAAAACATTAAATGACCCAAATAGAATGAGATTTGGTAGTGATGAGTTTTATTTAAAATCAAGAGAAGAAATGGAAGAATTATTTCCATATGCATTAGAGGCTATTGACAATACTGTGAAAATAGCTGATATGTGTAATGTGGAGTTTGATTTTAATACTATACATCTTCCTAAGTATGATGTTCCAGAAGGATATACACCAGAAACTTATTTAAGGGAGTTGTGTTTTAATGGATTAAAAGAGAGATATGATAATCCTAGCAATGAGATACTGGAGAGATTAAATTATGAATTAGATGTAATTGAAAAAATGGGTTATGTAGAGTATTTTTTAATTGTTTGGGATTTTATAAATTTTTCTAAAGAAAATAATATTATAGTAGGACCAGGTAGAGGCAGTGCGGCTGGTTCTATAGTAGCATATACACTTAAAATAACTGACATAGACCCAATAAAGTACTCTCTATTATTTGAGCGTTTTTTAAATCCAGAACGTATATCCATGCCAGATATAGATATAGATTTTTGTTATGAGAGAAGAGAAGAAGTTATAGATTATGTAAAGAGAAAATATGGTGATGACCATGTAGCCCAGATAATAACTTTTG